>DASQAL010000171.1:0-4454 GCA_035635775.1 Candidatus Acidiferrum sp. | reverse complement strand
TTCGATGGCGCCGGCTTCGCCTATCTCTTCGACGAGGAGAGCCAGTCCCTCGGCGCCCGGGTGTGGGGCCGGGCCGAGCCGGAGTCGGAGGCCCCGTTCCCGGCGGAGGGCGGGATGGTGGCGAGCTGCGCGGGCGCGCGCCGCGGGCTGCTCGTCAACGACTATCCTGATTCTCCGTTCGCCCTGCCCGCGGTGGTCCACCTTGGGGTGCGCCATGCGATGGCGCAGCCCCTCGTCAGCCGCGACCGGCTGCTCGGCGTGCTGGTGGTGGCCCGCCGCGTGGACGCCCCGTTCCGGCCCGAGGACTTCGCGGCCTTCGAAGGCCTCGCGGTGCAGGCCGCGGTGGCGCTCGACAACGCGATCCTCTTCGTGGAGGCGGGCCGGCAACGGCGCGAGGCGGAGGTGCTCGCCGAGCTGGCCCGCTCCATCAGCACCGCGCAGGACGTGTCCACCGTCCTGCAGCGCGTGGTGGACGGCGCCAAGGAGCTCTGCCGGTGCGATCTCACCAGCGTCGCCCTGCGCGAGACGGAGAGCGGCGCCATCGTCATGCGCAACCGCGCCGGCGAGTACCGGGGGGCGCAGGAACGCTTTGTGGTTGAGCCGGGCCGCGGCGCGGGCGGGCTCGTGCTCGAGTCGGGCCGCCCGTTCCGCAGCGACAACATGGCGGACGACCCGCGGATCAGGCGGGCCTACGCGCACGTCATCGAGCCCGAGGGCCTCGTGACGACCCTGGTGGTCCCGATCATGGTGGAGGGCCGCGTCGAGGGCCTGCTCTACGTGCACCGGCGCACGCCGAAGCACTTCAACGACCGCACCGAGACCGTCCTGCGCCAGCTCGCGGAGTACGCGGCCATCGCCATCCACAACATGCGCATGCTGGCCCACGAGCACCAGATGCGAGCGGAGGCGGAAAGCGCGAGCCGGACCAAGGACGAGTTCCTGGCCACGCTGTCCCACGAGCTGCGCAGCCCGCTCCAGCCCCTGCTCAACTGGGCCTACCTGTTGCGCTCGCCCAATCTCGATCCGGCGAGCGCGGAGCGCGCGCTGGACGCCATCGAGCGGAGCACCAAGACGCTCGGCCAGCTCATCGAGGATCTCCTCGACGTCTCGCGCATCGTCACCGGCAAGCTGCGGCTGCAGGCCCGGCCGGTCCGCCTGCCCGGGGTGGTGCGCGCGGCGATGGAGGCGGTGGAGCCGGCCGCGCTCGCCAAGTCGGTGACACTCGAGGCGCGGATCGAGGCCGATTTGCCCGCGGTGATGGGCGATCCGGACCGGCTCCAGCAGGTGCTCTGGAACCTGCTCTCCAACGGGATCAAGTTCACGCCGAAGGGCGGGCGGGTGACCGTGACGGTGGCCGGCCGCAACTCGGAGGTGACGCTCACGGTGGCGGACACCGGGGCGGGCATCAAGCGCGAGTTCCTGCCCCACGTCTTCGAGCGCTTCCGCCAGGCGGAGAGCAGCACCAACCGGGCCTACGGAGGCCTCGGGCTCGGTCTGGCCATCGTGCGGCACCTGGTCGAGCTGCACGGGGGCAGCGTGGCGGTGCAGAGCGAGGGTGAAGGCGAGGGCGCGACCTTCAGCGTGCGCCTGCCGGTGGCGGCGGTGACCCGGACCGCCGAGCACGCGCCCGCCGCGGTCAGCACGGACGGGCCGGTGGGCCCGAGCCTCTCGGGCCTGCGCCTGCTCATCGTGGACGACGAGGCGGACGCCCGTGAGGTGATGCGCTTCATGCTCGAGCGCGGCGGCGCGCAGGTGCGGACCGCGGATTCGGCGGCCCAGGCCCTCGACGCGATCCGGGAGGAGCGGCCCGATCTCCTCATCAGCGACATCGGCATGCCGGTCGAGGACGGCTACGTGCTGGCGCGCCGCCTGCGTGCGATGGAGGAAGGCCTCGGCCGGCGGCTGCCCGCGATCGCCCTGACCGCGTACGCGAGCGAGGAGGACACGCGCCGCGCCCTCGCCGCCGGCTTCGACGCGCACCTCTCGAAGCCGGTCGATCCCGCGCGCCTCATCGACATCGCGGCCGGGCTGGCGGGCAGCCGGCGCGGGGTCCTCTGAGACGGGACGCTCAGCGGCCCGCCGCCGGCCGCGCCGGGCCCCGCGGGCTCACCGTCTCGAAGCGCCAGATGGGACCGCCGGTGTAGAGCGGGCCGTCGATCGCCACGAAGGCGGGGAGATCGGCGGTCACGATCCAGCCGTGATAGTCGGGCGGAGTCTTGCCGAAGAGCGCGGCCACCGTCCCGCGGAGCAGGCCGAGCTTCGGCTTGAGCACGTAGTGCGTGACGGGCACGCGGCGGTCACCCGCCAGCACCGGCTCCGCCGCCTGCGGCGTCAGCTCGACCTGGACGAGCGTCGGCTTCGGTGTGAAGGCGAGCACGTGCACCGTCTCCGCCACCCCCTTCGGCAGGTTCTTGAGGATCATGATGAACATGCCGTTGTAGACATCGGGCGGCAGCTCGATCTCGCCGGTCACGGTCTCCGCCTCGCCGCCCGCGCGCCGCGACTTGACCTTGTAGCGGCCTTGGTCGCGCTCGCGGTCGACCGAGATCTCCATCTCTTCGGGAAAGCTCGGCCCGCGCTGCTGCAGGCGATAGCTCAGCAGGGTGAAGACCTTGCTCTGCGAGAAGACCACCGTCTCGTCGTAGAGCGAGCCGTCCCGGAAGCGGAACACGAGGCGCGAGTCCACGCCCTCGGCGCGGACGACCTGCAGCAGATCGCCCTCGGCCACCAGGTCCCCGGCGGTCGAGCGGAGCGTGAGAAAGCCGTGGGTGACGCCTTCCTGGTAGCGCACCGCCACCGCGCCGGCCTCGGCCGAGGCGACGCCGGAGGCGAGGAACAGGCCGGCGGCGAGGACGAGGCTCCCGAGCCACGGGCGGGCGTTGCGCATGAGCGTCTGTGAGGTGCAAGGGGGCTGCCAGGGTGGACTGGGTCGTTGTACCGCCCCGCGCCGGACTATTCCTGCTCGGGTTCTGCGTGCTGCTGGCCGCCGTGATCTCCGTCTGGGTCGGGAGCAGGGGCGAAACTACCGGGTAAAAGCTTTCGGCTTTCCGCGCGCCCGCTCGGCAGGGTGGCGAGTTTCACGCCGTTTCCCGGGCGGTGAGGTGGGCATGGGGGTTGCAAACCCTCCTCCTCATGACCTCTTCGCTGCGCGGCCGTCCGCGGCCGCGCCTGCCGCTCCGCGCGTACCTCGTGGTGCTCGTCGTCGTGTGCGTGGTGCCGATGGTGGTGTTCTCGGTGTGGCTGGCCGTCGTCCTCGCTGCGCCGGTGGCCACGCTCGGTCGGCCGTGGATGCGGTCGCTCGGCGCGGTCGTGGTCGGTGGGGCCGCGTTTCTCCTGATGGGGGTGGCGCTGGCCACGCTGGCGTGCCGGCCCATCACCCGCTCGCGCACCCGGCTCACGGAGACGGCGCGCGCGCGAAGCCCAGCTCTCCGCCATCGTCAACCAGGGTACCGCGGGGATCGCCCAGACCGATCTCGGGGGCCCGAGGACCTGCTGGACGCCTCCCGCATCGTCTCCGGACGCTTCCGCCTCGCCATCGAGCGGGTGGACCTGGCCGGGATCATCGAGCCCGCCATCGAGGCGGTGCGCGCCGCCGCCCGCAACAAGGCCATCGGGCTGACCGCCGCGCTCGACCCCGCGGCCGGTCCGGTCCTCGGTGATTCGACGCGGCTGCAACAGGTGGTGTGGAATCTCCTGTCGAACGCGGTCCGGTTCACCCCCGCCGGGGGCCGGGTGACGGTGGGGCTGAAGCGTCTGGGCCCGGAGGCCGAGCTGACCGTGACGGACACCGGCCGCGGCATGGCGCCCGGGCTCCTCCCGCGCGTCTTCGACCGCTTCCGCCAGGGTGAGAGCGGCACCATGCGATCGCACGGCGGCCTCGGCCTCGGGCTCTCGATCGCCCGGCAGATCGTGGAGCTGCACGGGGGGACCATCCGGGCCAACAGCCCGGGCGAGGGCCGCGGCGCGACCTTCACCGTGTGCCTGCCCCTCGCGGCGGTCCATGCGGTCCGGCCGGGGCCGGCGGCGCCGCGCGCACGGCCGAACGGACCGGATCGGGCCCCGACCCTCCGGCTCGAAAACGTGGACGTGCTGGTCGTGGACGACGACGAAGAGACGCGGGAGGTGCTGAAAGTGGTGCTCGGCTTCGAGGGGGCACAGGTGACGACCGCGCCGTCGGTGGCCGATGCGGTGGCGGCCATCGAGCGGCGGTGGCCCGACGTGCTGGTGAGCGACATCGGCATGCCCGGCGAGGACGGCTATGACCTGATCCGCCGGGTGCGTCGGCTCGAAGCCGTCCACGGCCGCCACCTCCCGGCCATCGCGCTCACCGCCTACGCGGCCGCCGAGGACCGGCGCCGCACGCTCCACGCGGGCTACGACACCCACGTGGCCAAGCCGGTCGAAGCCTCCGCGTTCGCGCCCCTGATCGCGAGCCTGCTGCCCAGGGAGAGAGG
>DASQAL010000170.1:0-5145 GCA_035635775.1 Candidatus Acidiferrum sp. | reverse complement strand
CATCGGGCGCAGGCACGCGCGGTACTCGCCGCGGTCGAAGTCCACCGCGTCGGGGAAGACGTCGCGGGCGAAGCGCAGGATATTGTTGAAGTCGCGGGGCGTCCAGCCCCAGTCGTAGCCCGCGAACTCCGCGGTCGCGGTGAGCCGCAGGCGGTCGCCGAGCCGCGACCACCCGACCAGCCACTGCTCGTCCACGCCGGGAATGGTGGGCGCGAGGCCGCCGGGCTTCAGCGGAAACGTCGAGGAGTAGCCCTTGGCCGGATAGATGGGCAGGCTCACCCCCGCGGTCCGCGCGACGCCCGCGCTCCCGACCCCGAGGGCCAGCACGTAGCTGTCCGCGGTCAGGGGGCCGTCGCTGGTCACAACCGCGTCGATCCGGTCGCCG
Source organism: Candidatus Acidiferrum sp. (assembly GCA_035635775.1). Taxonomy (GTDB): domain Bacteria; phylum Methylomirabilota; class Methylomirabilia; order Rokubacteriales; family CSP1-6; genus CAMLFJ01. The sequence continues at coordinate 4,760 of DASQAL010000170.1, read as the reverse complement.
CCGGTCCGGAGGGCGGTGACGCGAGCGCCGAGCTTGATGGTGACCCCGAGCCGGTCGCGGCAGAAGGCTCCCAGGCGCTCGGTGAAGAGCCGGGAGTCCCCGCTCGAGTCCCCGAGATCCCGGATCGCCCCGGCGATCTTGCTCCGGACCGGCTCGAAGACGGGGTCGAGCTTCGCCACTCCGTCGGGGTCGAGGATCTCCTGCTTCTGCCCGTGCTCGGCGAGCAGCGCCATCTTCTTGATCCCCGCTCCGAGGAGGGCCGGGTCGCGGTAGAGGTAGAGCGCACCCTTCGCGACCGCGTGGTAGTCGATCCCCTCCGCCCGCACCAGCTCGTTCATCACCCGCTGGCTGTACTGGCAGAGGCGCAGCTTGATGAGCGTGTTGCGGCGGGCGCGCGCCGGCAGGCACTCGCGCAGGAAGCGCACGCCCCAGGCATAGAACTGCGGGTCGGCGGTGAGCCGCACGCGGATGGCCGTCTCGTCGCCGCGCAGGGAGCGCAGCAGCATCGCGGGAGCGCCGGGCGAGGCCCACGCGAAGGAATGCCCGGGCGCCACGATGCCGGCATTGCCGGCGCTGGCCTCGAGGCCCAGGCCGTCCTTCTCCTCGAGGATCGTGACTTCGTGCCCAGCCCGCGCCAGGAAGTAGGCGGTGGTCACGCCCACCACGCCCCCGCCGAGAATGAGCGTCTTCACCCCTCACCCTGCCCTCTCCCCTGAGGGGAGAGGGAAGAACGGAGGGTCATCAGGCCACCGGCCGCGGGGTCATGTCGGCCACCGCCGGGCGCCGGCGGGCCGCCCGCTCCCGGAGGCGCTCCAGGTAGAGGTAGATGACCGGCGTGATGTAGAGCGTCAGGAGCTGGGAGAGGATCAGGCCGCCGACCACCGCCAGGCCGAGCGAGCGGCGGGCGTCGGCGCCGGACCCGATCCCGATCGCGATCGGCAGCGTGCCCATCAGGGCCGCCATCGTCGTCATCATGATCGGGCGGAAGCGCACCAGGCAGCCCTGGTAGATCGCCTCGGCGGCGGGCCGGCCCTTGCGCTGGGCGGCGATGGCGAAGTCGATCATCATGATCGCGTTCTTCTTCACGATCCCGACCAGCATGATGATCCCGACGAAGCCGTAGAGGTTCAGCTCCTGATTGAAGAGGAGCAGCGTCAGCAGGGCCCCCACCCCGGCCGACGGCAGCCCGGAGAGGATCGTGAGCGGGTGGATGAAGCTCTCGTAGAGGATCCCCAGGATCAGGTAAATGACGAGGACGGCGGCCAGGAGCAGGAGCCCCAGCCCCTGGAGCGAGCGCTGGAAGGCCTGCACGGTGCCCTGGAAGCTCGTGCTCAGGGTGGCGGGCAAGGTCAGATCGCGCTCCACCTTCTGGATCTCCGCCACCGCGCTGCCCAGCGGCACGCCCGGCCGCAGGTTGAAGGACACGGTGACCGCCGGGAGCTGCCCCAGGTGGTTCACGGTGAGCGGGCCCACCGTGCGCGTCAGCTTGGCCACCGTGCCGAGGGGCACGAGCTTCCCGCTGGCCGACCGGATGTACAGCAGCGAGAGCGCGGCGGGATCGTGCTGGTACTGGGGCAGCAGCTCCATCATCACCCAGTACTGGTTGGTCGGGGTGTAGATGGTCGAGACCTGCGGCGCCCCGTAGGCGTAGTTGAGCGCAGCCTCGATCTGCAGCGCGGTCACCCCGACCGCGGAGGCCTTCTCGCGGTCGATCTCGACCAGCACCTGCGGGCTCCTGATCTGCAGATCCGAGTTGACGTCGAGGAAACCCGGGAGGCCCTTCATCCGCTCGAACAGGATCGGGGCCCACTGGTAGAGCGTCTGGAGATCGGCATCCTGCAGCGTGTACTGGTACTGCCCCTTGGTGAGCTGGCCGCCGATCCGGATGGTGGGCAGCACCTGCGGATAGACGTTGAGGCCCGGGATGCCGGCCGTCTTCCGCCGCAGGTCCTGCACGATCTCGTCCGCGGAGGGCCGCTCGGCGCGGGGCTTGAGCCGCATGAAGATGCGGCCGGTGTTCATGACCACGCTCGAGCCGCTCGCCCCGATCGCCGAGAAGAACGAGGCGACGTAGGGCTGCTGGCCCACGATGCCGGCCACCTTGATCTGGTGCTCCATCATGCCGTCGAAGGAGATGTCCTGCGAGGCCTCGGTGAACGCGAAGACCTGCCCAGTGTCCTCGTTGGGGATGAAGCCCTTGGGGATGATCACGAAGAGGTAGCCGGTCAGCACCACCGTCGCGAAGAAGATGCCCAGGGTGAAGCGCGGGTGCCGCAGCACGAGCTGCAGCGAGCGCTCGTACACGCTCAGCATGCCGCTGAAGACCCGCTCCGAGGCCGCGTAGACGCGACCGCGCGACTCCCGGGGTGGCCGCAGGAAGCGGCTGCACAGCAGCGGGGTGAGCGTCAGCGAGACGACGCCGGACACGATGACCGCGGCGCCGATCACCACCGCGAACTCGTGGAGCAGGCGGCCCACGATGCCGCCCATGAAGAGGACGGGCAGGAACACCGCGGCCAGGGACGCGGTCATGGAGACGATGGTGAAGCCGATCTCCCGCGCGCCCTCCAGGGCCGCCTCCATCCGCCCCTTCCCCTCCTCCATGTGGCGCACGATGTTCTCGAGCATCACGATGGCGTCGTCCACGATGAAGCCCACCGCCAGGGTCAGGGCCATGAGCGAGAGGTTGTCGATCGTGTAGCTCAGCACGTACATGACCATGAACGTGCCGACGATGGACATGGGCAGGGCGAGGCTCGGAATGACGGTGGCCGAGACGTTCCGCAAGAACAGGAAGATCACCAGCACCACCAGCGCCACCGCGAGGAGCAGCGTGAACTGCACCTCGTGGACCGAGCCCCGGATCGAGACCGACCGGTCGTAGAGCGTGTTCAGGTTCACCGCGGCCGGTAGCTGCGCCCGGAACGCGGGCATGATCCGGTTGATCGAGTCCACCACCTCGATGGTGTTGGTGCCCGGCTGCTTCTGGATGGACAGCACCACCGCGCGCTCGTCCTGGTACCAGGAGGCCACCTTGTCGGTCTGCACCCCGTCGATCACGCGCCCGAGCTGCTCGAGCCGCACCGGCGAGCCGTTCCGGTAGGCCACGATCAGCGGCCGGTAGGCGGCGGCGGTCGTGAGCTGGCCGGTGGCCTGCACGCTGAAGGCCTGGTTCGGCCCCCAGAGGGTGCCGGTGGGCAGGTTCACGTTGGAGTCGGCCAGGGCCTTCTGCACTTCGTCGATGCCGATGCCGAGCGTGGCCAGCGCGCTCGGATCGAGCTGGGCCCGCACCGCGTACTTCTGCGAGCCGAAGATCCCCACCTGGGCCACCCCGCTGATGGTCGAGATGCGCTGCGCGAGGTTGGTCTGCGCGTACTCGTCCACCACGTAGAGCGGCAGGGTGGGCGAGCTGAGCGCGAGGTAGAGGATCGGCTGGTCGGCGGGATTGACCTTCTTGTACGAGGGCGGCGTGGGCATGCCCGGCGGCATCTGGGGCTGCGCGCCCGCGATCGCCGCCTGCACGTCCTGAGCCGCCGCGTCGATGCTGCGCTCGAGGGTGAACTGGATGGTGATCTGGGTGGTGCCGAGCGCGCTCGTCGAGGTCATCGAGTCGATGCCCGCGATGGTCGAGAACTGCTTCTCGAGCGGCGTCGCCACCGCGGAGGCCATGGTGTCCGGGCTCGCCCCCGGCAGGCTCGCGGTGACCTGGATGGTCGGGAAGTCGATATTGGGCAGATCGCTGACCGGCAGGAGCCGGTACGCCATGAGGCCGAAGACCAGGATGGCCCCCATCAGCAGGGTGGTCATGACCGGCCGCTTGATGAAGAGATCGGTGGTCATTCGAGTGTCTTGGCGCCCGCCTTCGTTCCGGCCGCCGGCTTGACCTCCACTCGCGCGCCCGGCGCCAGCCGGAGCTGCCCGTCGACCACCACGCGCTCCCCCGCGGTGAGCCCGCTGGTGATGACGACGTCACGCCCGTCGGCCGCGCCCGGCACCACCGGCCGCGCCTCCACCGTCTGGTCCGCCTTGACCACGAACACGTACTGCCCCTTCTGGCCGCTCTGCACCGCCTGGGACGGCACCAGCACCGCGCCCACCTGCTTGGTGAGGGTGAGCGCCACGTTGACGAACTGGCCCGGCCAGAGGGCGTTCTCGTTGTTCTCGAAGGTGGCCTTGAGCTGGATCGTCCCGGTGCTCGGGTCCACCGTATTGTTCATGAAGGTGAGCCGGCCGCGCACGACCCCGCCCGGCTGGCCGGCGACCAGCGCTTCCACCGGCAGGTCGCCGGCCGCCCGGTAGCGCTTGATCGCCTCGATCTGCGCTTCCGGGACCGAGAAGGCCACGTAGATCGGGTGGACCCGGTTGATCACCACCATGGGATTGCCCACGTCGTTGGCCTTGACCACGTTGCCCTGGTTCAGCAGCAGGTTGCCGGTGCGGCCGCCGATGGGCGCGCGGATCTCGGTGTAGCCGAGCTGCACCCGCACGTTCTCCACCGCGGCCTCGCCGGCCCGGACCAGGGCCTTGGCGGTCTCGACGGCCGCGCGATCGGCGTCGATGGTGGCCGCGAGCGTGAGCTCCCGGGTGCGGACCTGGTCGTACTGCTCGCGCGCCACGAAGCCGCCCTCCACCAGCTTGCGATAGCGCTGCTCATCCACCCGGGCGTTCTCGAGCTGCGCCATGTCGCGGGCCAGGTTGGCCTCGGCTGACATCACCGCCGCCTGGTACTGCGCGAGCGTGGCCTGCGCCTGCAGGAGGGC
>DASQAL010000169.1:0-50201 GCA_035635775.1 Candidatus Acidiferrum sp. | reverse complement strand
GTGCAGACGCCGAAGGCGACCACCCACTTGGGCTCGCACATCTGGTCGTAGATGCGCTTGAGCACCGGCGCCATCTTGTGGCTGATGGTGCCCACCACGAAGAGCACGTCGGCCTGGCGGGGCGAGAAGCGCGGCAGCCCCGCCCCGAAGCGGTCCACGTCGTAGTGCGAGCACGCGGTCGCCATGTACTCCATGCCGCAGCACGCGGTGACGAAGGGGTACTGGAAGATGGAGTACTTGCGGGCCCAGCCGATGGCCTCGTCAAGCTTGGAGGTGAAGAACGCGCCTACTCCCATTCGAGCCCTCGTTTCTTCCAGATGTAGAGAAACCCCAGCATCAGGATCCCCAGGAAGACGAGCATCTCCACGAAGCCGAACCACCCGAGCTGGCGGTACATCGCGGCCCACGGCCAGACGAACACCAGCTCGATATCGAAGATGATGAAAAAGATGGCGATGGTGGAGAACTTGATCGCGAAGCGGCCTTCCGGCAGCATCACCGGGTCCTTGCCGCACTCGAACGGCTCCTGCTTGATCGCGAAGACGCGCTTGGGCGCGATCAGCAGCGGGATGCCGAGCAGCGCACCCGCCACCACCGCCGCCACCGCGAACACCATCAAGATCGGGATGTAGTCCATTTATTTGCTGAGCATATCCGTCTGCTTCTTGGCGTGATAGGAGGAGCGGACCAATGGGCCGGACTCCACGTGGGCGAAGCCCATCTCGCGACCCCGGACCGCCAGCTCCGCGAACTCGTCCGGGTGGTAGAAGCGCGCCACCGGCAGGTGCTGGGCCGAGGGCCGCAGGTACTGGCCGAGCGTGAGGATCTTCACGTCCACCGCCCGGAGGTCCGCCATGGTGGCCAGCAGCTCGTCCCGCTCTTCGCCCAGGCCCAGGATGATTCCCGACTTGGTCACCAGCCCGGGCGCAGCCGCGCGGGCACGGCGGAACAGCTCGAGCGTGCGCTCGTAGCGGCCCCCGTGGCGCGCCACCTTGTAGAGCCGCGGCACCGTCTCGATATTGTGGTTCAGCACGTCGGGCCCCGCTTCGATGACCGTCTCGAGCGCGGGGGCGCTGCCCTGGAAGTCCGGGATGAGCAGCTCCACGCGGCAGCCGGGAGCCTGGCGGCGAATCGCCTTCGTGGTCGCCGCGAAGTGCGCGGCCCCGCCGTCCGCGAGGTCGTCACGGTTCACGGAGGTGATCACCACGTGCTCGAGCCCCAGCTCTCCGACCGCCCGGCCCACCCGCTCCGGCTCCTCGCGATCCTCCCAGACCGGCCGGCCGTGGGTCACCGCGCAGTAGCCGCAATTGCGGGTGCACACGTCGCCCAGGATCATGAAGGTCGCGGTCAGATCCTCCCAGCACTCCCCGATGTTCGGGCAGTGCGCCTCCTCACAGACCGAATGGAGGTTCCACTCGCGCATGAGGCCCTTGAGCCGGATGTACTTCGGTCCGCCCGGCGCGCGCACCTTCAGCCACGGCGGCTTGGGTGAGTCGGCGGGACGCTTGGCGTCGAGAAGTGGTAGGGAAACTCCCATCACTATTGTCCTTTGCCCCTCGGGCGGCGTCATTATGGCACATCTTTCACAAGCCGCCAACCGAGGGTGCCGCGAGAAGCCCCGCCCGCCCCCCGGGGGCCTCAGCGCCCGGCCGGGATGGCCGAGTGCACGGCGTTGCTGATCACGTCCAGCCGCGCGCTGTGCCACGGGTCCGACACGCGGCTGTTCGTCAGGTAGGCGAACGACACGCCCGAGTCCGGGTCCGCCCAGCAGTAGGACGACCCCACGCCGCCGTGGCCGAACGTCCGTGGCGAGGCGATGGTGCCGAGCCCTCGGATCGACTCGGTCGTCCCCCGCACGTGGGGGCCGAGGGCGCGGTGCATGGGCATGCCCATGTAGCCGTCCACCCGCTCGCCCGTGACGCTGCGCGTGACGTACTGGACCATCCGGGGCGAGAGGAGCCGCCGGCCGTCGAGCGTGCCGCCCGCCACCAGCATCTGGTAGAACGCGGCCATGGCGCGGGCGGTGGCATAGCCGCCCCCGCCCGGGGTCCCGGCCCGGCGGAACTCGGCGTTGTTCTCCTCGCCCCGGTTCACCTGCCCCCGGTTCCCCTGGCCGGTTCCGGTCGCGGCGGGCTCGTGTATGTCCACAGCCCGGTCGTGACGGGCGTCGGGCAGGCCCACGAAGAGCTCGTCGCCGAGCCCGAGCGGCTCGATGACCTGCTCACGGAGGAAGGCCCGGTAGTCGGTCTTGCTGAGCGCCTCGATGAGCACCGCGGCCACCCAGTGCGCGGCCCGGCCGTGGTAGTGCACCCGCGAGCCGGGCGTCCACTCGAGCGTGAAGGCCGAGACCGTCCGGCGCAGCAGCTCGTGATCCTCCCAGGCCGCCTTCGGCACGTCCGCGTTGGGAAAGCCGCCCTGGTGGCTCAGGAGCTGGATGATCGTGATGTCGCCCTTGCCGTGGGCCTCGAAGCCCGGCACGTGGTCGGCGACCCGGTCCGTGAAGCGCAGGGCCCCCTGCTCCGCGAGGATCCACACCGCGCAGGCGGTGATGACCTTGGTATTGGAGTAGAGCAGCCAGAGCGAATCGTCGCGCGCGGGCACGCGGGCGGGGTCGATGCGAGCGTCGCCGAAGCTCCGGACCAGCGCGAGCTTGCCCTCGCGCGCGACCGCGATCTGCGCCCCCGGGTACCGCCCTTCCGCCAGGTGCCGCGTGATCAGCTCCTGCAGGCGCTCGAGCGCGCGGGAATCGAGGCCCAGGGACGACGGGGTGGCGGTGGACAGGGGGAAGGCCATGGGGTCTCCTTACGAGGACTGCCTCAGGGAGTTGACCAGATCGACCACGCGCACCAGCTCGCCGCCGTCCCGGATCATGTGCCGGTCACCCGCCTGCCCCCAGCGGAGCATGCCGTCGCGATCGATCACGAACGTGGAGCGGTAGGCCACGTTGCGGTCGGCATCGAGCACGCCGTAGGCGGAGATGACGGTGCGGTGCACGTCGCTCAGGAGCGGGAACGGGAACGGGTGCGCCTTGAGGAAGGCGGTGTGACAGAAGGGGCTGTCGCCGCTGATGGCCAGGAGCATGGCGCCGCGCCGGGCGAGCTCGGCTGCGGCCTGTCCCAGGCCGGTGAGCTCGGGCGTTCAGATCCCGCCGAAGTCATAGCAGTAGAAGCCCAGGACGACGTCGCGCCCCCGGAATTCCCGGAGCGAGATGGCGCGGCCCTCGGTGCTGGGCAGCTCGAAGTCCGGCGCGGCCTGCCCCCAGCGGAGCGGGATCATGGCCGGGATTCTCGTGGATGCCGGCCCCCGGGTCAAGACCACCCCGCGAGCCCTGCCTCCGGACTACAATTGCCCGATGAAGACTCGCGACCTTCGCATCGAGAGCATCCAGCCGCTGATGCCCCCCACGACCCTCATCGAGGAGATGCCCCTCTCCGAGCCGGGATCGCTCATGGTGACGCGCGCGCGCGCGGAAGTGTCCCACATCCTGAGCGGCCGGAGCGACCGGCTGCTCGTCGTCGTCGGCCCGTGCTCCGTCCACGACCCGGCGGCCGCCCACGACTACGCGGTGCGCCTCCGCAAGCTCGCCGACGAGCTCGGGCCGGATCTGTGCATCGTGATGCGCGTGTATTTCGAGAAGCCGCGCACGACGGTGGGATGGAAGGGGCTCATCAACGACCCGCACCTGGACGGAAGCTTCGCCATCAACGTCGGGCTGCGCCGGGGCCGCCGGTTCCTGCTCGACCTCGTCGAGATCGGACTGCCCGCGGGCTGCGAGTTCCTCGACCCGATCTCACCCCAGTTCATCACCGACCTCGTGACCTGGGGCGCCATCGGGGCCCGCACGACCGAGAGCCAGGTGCACCGGGAGCTGGCCTCCGGGCTCTCGATGCCGGTCGGATTCAAGAACGGCACCGACGGCGGGGTGCAGATCGCCATCGACGCGGTGCGCGCCGCCGCCCATCCGCATAGCTTCCTCGGCGTCACCGAGCAGGGCCTCGCCGGAATCGTCTCCACCCGCGGCAACTCCGACTGCCACGTGATCCTGCGCGGCGGGCAGAGCGGCCCGAACTACGACGCGGCGAGCGTGGGAAAGGCGCTCGCCGCCCTCCACGCGGCCGGGGTGCCGCCGCGGCTGATGATCGACACGAGCCACGGCAACAGCGAGAAGGACTATCGACGCCAGCCGCGGGTGGCGCAGGAGATCGCGGCCCAGATCGGGCAGGGCGAGCGCGGCATCATCGGCGTGCTGATGGAGAGCTTCCTCGTCGAAGGCCGTCAGGATCTCACCAACCCGGCCCGCCTGGTCTATGGGCAGAGCATCACCGACGCCTGCTTGAGCTGGGAGATGACGGTGCCGGTCCTGCAGGAGCTCGCGGCGGCGGTGCGCGCCCGCCGAGCCGCATCCCCGCGCGGCTGATCACCGGCCAGGGAATCTATCTAATGGTGCCGAAGGGGGGACTCGAACCCCCACGGGTTGCCCCACACGCCCCTCAAACGTGCGCGTCTGCCAATTCCGCCACTTCGGCGCAGCAAGCAGAAAGTATGCCGTCGGCCGGTTTCCCTGTCAATGACGCGTGAGGCCCCGCTCGCTAACGGCCGAGGCGCAGGATCCGTCCCACGCGTGACTGGCGCAGCCGCGGATCCAGCGCGTCGCGGATGCCCTCCCCCATGAGGTTGTAGGAGAGCACCGTGATGAGGATGGCGAGGCCCGGGTAGAGGGTCATCCACCACGCGATCTCGATATAGTCGCGCCCGTCGTTGAGGATATTGCCCCACGTGGCGTAGGGCGGCTGGACGCCCAACCCCAGGAACGACAGCCCGGCCTCGGTGAGGATGGCGGCGGGGATGCCCAGGGTCATGGCGACCAGGATGGGCGCGATGGCGTTCGGCAGGATGTGCCGGAAGATGATGCGCAGCGCCCCCGCCCCCACCGCCTCCGACCAGATCACGAACTCGCGCTCTCGCAGCGTCAGGAACTCCGCGCGCACGAGCCGCGCCACCCCCATCCAGCCGGTCAGCCCGATCACGGTCATGATGGTCCAGATCGAGGGCTTGAGAAACGCGAGCACGGCCAGGAGCAGGAAGAAGCGCGGAAAGACCAGCATCAGGTCCACCAGCCGCATCACGATGTTGTCCACGGTTCCGCCGTGGTAGCCGGCGGCTGCGCCGAGCAGCACCCCGATCGCGGCCGCGATCCCCACCGAGACGAAGCCCACCGCCAGCGAGATCCGCGAGCCGTAGAGCACGCGCGAGAGCACGTCGCGCCCGAGGGGATCGGTGCCGAGCCAGTGGCTCTTCGACGGCGGGCTCAGGATCTTCTTGGTGTCCGGCCGGTTGGGATCCCACGGGGCGAGCAGCGGGGCCAGCACCGCGAGGGTCACCAGCACCAGCACCACCGCGCCGCCGCACACCGCGAGCTGGTTGCGGGAGAACGTGCGCCAGAACTGGCGCACCTCTCCGCGCCGCGAGCCCTTGGCCGCCACGTCAGCGCCCACGTCGCCGCCCGCCGAAGCGGATGCGTGGGTCCACGAGGCCGTAGGTGATGTCGGCGACAAGATTGGCCACCAGGGTGAGCGTCGCCACGATCACGAGGTTCCCCATCACCACCGGATAGTCGCGGGAGAAGACCGACTGCACCATGAGCTGGCCCATCCCCGGGATCGCGAAGATGGATTCGATGATGATGCTGCCGCCGATGAGCCCGGGCAAGGCCAGGGCCAGGATGGTGACCACCGGCAGCAGCGCGTTCCGCAGGGCGTGCTTGCTGATCACCACCCGCTCCGACAGCCCCTTGGCCCGCGCGGTCTGCACGTAGTCCTGGCGGACCACCTCGAGCATGCTCTGTCGCATGTAGCGTGAGAAGCCGGCGAGCCCCCCGAAGGTGGCCACCACGATCGGCAGGACCAGGTGCGAGAAGAAGTCCCACTGCTGCTGCCAGAAGGACAGGTATTCCCAGTTCAGCGAGCGCAGGCCCGAGATGGGCAGCCAGCCGAGCTGCACGCCGAAGAGGATCATCAGGAGGAGAGCCAGCCAGAAGTCCGGGGTCGCGAAGCCCACGAACACGAAGAGCGTGGTGATCTTGTCGTAGAGCGAGTATTGCCGGGTGGCCGACAGCACCCCGATGGGGACCGCGAGCCCGACGATGATCGCCATCTCGATCAGGTTGAGGAACAGGGTGACGGGCAGCCGCTCGCCGATCTTGGTGAGGACCGGGCGGCCGTCGGGCAGGAAGGAGCGGCCGAAGTCGAGGCGCGCCGCGCGCTTGAGCCACTGCCAGTACTGCACGTGGATGGGCTGGTCCAGCCCGAACTCCTGGATCAGGCGCTCCTTGACCTCGACCGAGGCGTTCGGGTCCTCCGGGGTCAGGAAGTCGAGGGGGCCGCCGGGGGCCAGGCTGATGACCACGTAGGAGACGAAGGTGATGCCGAGCAGGAGCGGGAGCGCGAGGAGGAGCCGGCGGAGGGCGAAGAGCGCCATCTAGCCGGAGGTATATCGTTGCTGTTGCTTCGGGACGAACCACTCCGTGAAGTTGTGGAGGATGCCGGCCGGGGCCGGGCTCACGCCGCGGACCCGCGCGGCGACCACCGGCAGCGCGTCCGCGGTGTACAGGAAGATCATGGGCAGGTCCTCGGCGAGGATCTGCTGGATCCGGTGATAGTACTGAACACGCTCCTCCTGGACACAGGAGGAGCGCCCGAGCTCCAGGAGGCGATCCACTTCCGGGTTGGCGTACCCGGTGCGATTCATCTGGTCCGGCCCCCGCTGCGAGGAGTGCCACACCACGAACTGATCCGGGTCGGTGCCGCTGCCCAGGCCCAGCACCACCACCTCGAATCGCCGCGGCTTGACGAACTCCTTGATGAAGGCGGCCCATTCGATGAGCTGGATGTCGACCTGGATACCGATCTCCTTGAAGCGCTGCTGGATGAGCTCGGCGATCTTCTTCCGCTCGTCGTTGCCCTGGTTGGTCCGGATGGTGAGGGTGAACGGCTTGCCGTCCTGGTCCTCGATGAGACCGTCACCGTCGCGGTCCTTCCAGCCCGCCTCCGCCAGCAAGGCCTTCGCCTTCTCGGGGTCGTAGGGGAGCCGCTTCACGTCGTCGGTGTAGGCCCACGTGCCGGGACGGATGGGACCGGTGGCCTCGCGGGCCAGGCCCAGCCGAACGCCGTCGATGAGCTCCTGCTTGTTGATCGCGTGGGCGAAGGCCTGGCGAACCCGCAGGTCCGCGAAGCGGGGATCCTTGAGGTTGAAGCCCACGAAAGTGTAGCCGCTCCCCGGATAGCGGAACTTGTGGTACGCCTTCCGGAAGGCGGGGTACTCCGTCTGCCGCGCGTACTGAATGCCGGTGAGGCTGCTGACGTAGTCGACGCCTTTGGCCTTCAGCTCTAGAAAGATGGTGGCCTGGCTCGGAATGACGCGATAGACGATGCGGCTCAGATAGGGCCGGCCCTCGTAGTAGTCCGGGTTGGCGACCAGCACCACCTTCTCTCCCGGCTTCCATTCCTGGAAGCGGTAGGGGCCGGTGCCGATCGGCCGGCTGTTCTGGGGTGACTCCCGCAGCGTGCCCGCCTCCGCGAACGACTGCAGGAGGTGCTTCGGCAGGATGTAGGTGCCCCAAGTCTCGACCGCCCGCGCGTAGGGCTTGTCGTAGGTCACCCGCACCGTGTACGGGTCGGGCGCCTGCACGTCCTTGACGAGCAGGAAGCCCTCCTTGAAGGGCGCCGGGGTCTTCGGGTTGATCATGGTCTGGTAGGTGAAGAGGACGTCGTCGGCCGTGAATGGCCGGCCGTCGTGCCACTTCACGTCCCGCCGCAGCTTGAAGGTCAGCTCGAGACAGTCGCGGCTGTAGGTCCACGATTCCGCCATCGACGGGACCATTTTGAGGTCTCGGTCGAGCTTGACCAGCCCGTCGTAGATCATCCCGCCGACCTCGTGCGAGGACTGGTCGGAGGTGAGGCTCGGGATCAGGCCGCCGATGTCGCCGATGGACGCCTGGATGAACGTGTCGCCGTAGGCGGGCGCGCCGCCGACCGCGGGCCCTTCGTCTGACCGGCTCTCGATCGGCCCGTTGCAGGCCGCCACGAGCAGGCCGCAGGCGGCCCAGGCCAGCCGGGAGTGACCGGGCGCGCGCCGTCTCGGCATTGGGGCCGGCGGCTACTTCTGCGAAGCGGGCGGGGCGGGCGCCGGAATGGCCGCCGGGGCGCCGGGCTGCGCCGGGATCGCGGGCGCGGGGGCCGCGGGTCCCGACGCGGGCATGACGCTCACCGCCCGATGATGCGACATCATCGAGAGCGCGAACGACGTGACCATGAAGGCGACCGCGACCACCGCGGTGGCCTTGCCGAGCACGGTGGGCGTGCCCATCGAGCCGAACACCGCCTGGCTGCCGCTGCCGCCGAAGGCGGAGCCGATGTCGGCGCCCTTGCCGGCCTGGAGCAGCACGAGCCCGACGATCACCAGGCTCACGATGATATGGATGGTGACGACGAGAATGAACATGGTGAGGCCTTACTCCTTCGAAGTGCCGCTGCGGGCGGCGGACTTCTTGGCGATGGTGATGAATCCGGGCGCCTGGAGGCTGGCGCCGCCCACGAGCACGCCGTCGATGTCCGGCTGCTCGGTGAGGGCCTGGGCATTGTCGGGCTTGACGCTGCCCCCGTAGAGAATGCGCACCGACTGCGCCAGCTCCTTGGACGCGACCTCGGAGACGAGGCCGCGGAGGTAGCCGTGGACCTCCGCAGCCTGGCTCGGGGTGGCGTTGACCCCGGTGCCGATGGCCCAGACCGGCTCGTAGGCGAGCACGCAGCGCGCGCGATCGTCGGGCGAGAGCCCGGCCCAGCCGGCGCGGAGCTGCCCCTCCACCACCGTGAAGGTGAGCCCCTGCCGCCGCTCCTCTTCCGTCTCGCCGACGCACAGCACCGGGCGCATCCCGTGGCGCAGGGCCGCGCCCACCTTGCGGTTGATCTCCTCGTCGGTCTCCCGGAAGACGTGGCGCCGCTCGGAATGCCCGAGCAGGACCCAGCGGCAGCCCAGCTCCGCGAGCATGGCGGGCGAGATCTCGCCGGTGAAGGCGCCCTGCTCCTCCCAGTGGCAGTTCTGGGCCCCGAGCGCGATCGCGGCGCCCTTCAGCACCTCGGCCACCGCGGGCAGCACGGTGAAGGGCGGGCACACCACCACCTCCACCCCGCGGGGGCGCTTGAGCCCGTCGCGGACGGATTGCGCGAGGTCGCGGGCGAAGGCCTGCGTGCCGTGCATCTTCCAGTTGCCGACGACGAGCGGAGTGCGCATCAGGGCGCCTCGTCGAGGGCCGCCACCCCCGGCAGCACCCGGCCCTCGAGGAACTCGAGGAACGCGCCGCCCGCGGTGGACACGTAGCCGATCCGGTCCATGACGCCCGCCTGCTGCACCGCCGCGATCGTGTCCCCGCCGCCGATCACCGAGAACGCGCCGGAGTCCGCGACCGCCCGCCCCACCCCGAGGGTGCCCGCCGCGAACGGCTCCTTCTCGAAGACGCCCATGGGGCCGTTCCAGATGATGGTCCGGGCGCCCTTCAGCGCGGTGGCGAACTGGGTGACCGTCGCCGCGCCGATGTCGAGCCCCATGAGATCGTCCGGGATCTCGCGGATGGCGACGGTGCGGAGGCCGCTGACCGCGTCCAGCCCCGGCGCGGCCACCACGTCGACCGGCAGCCGGAGGGGGATGCCGCGGGTGCGCGCCCGCTCCAGGATGGCGCGCGCGGCGTCCACCCGGTCGGGCTCGAGCAGCGAGCGCCCGACACCGTGCCCCATCGCCTGGAGGAACGTGAACGCCATGCCGCCGCCGATCGCGAGGCCGTCCACCCGGTCGAGCAGGTGATCGACCAGGCCCAGCTTGTCGGACACCTTGGCCCCGCCGAGCACGGCCCAGAGCGGGCGCGCGGGCCGCTCGAAGATCCGCGCCAGCGCGGCCAGCTCGCGCGCCATGAGCAGGCCCGCGGCCGCCGGCTTGAGATGGCGGGCGATGCCCGCGGTCGAGGCGTGGGCGCGATGGGCCGCCGCGAAGGCGTCGTTGACGTAGACATCCGCCAGTCCGGCGAGCGCGCGCGCGAAGGCGTCGTCATTGGCCTCCTCCTCCGCGTGAAAGCGCAGGTTCTCGAGGAGCACCACCGCGCCCGGCCGGAGGGCGCGGGCGCGCTCCTCCACCTCGGGCCCCACGCAGTCCGGGAGCAGGGCCACCGGGCGCTCCAGCAGCGCCTCGATCCGCTCGGCGATCGGGCGGAGCGAGTACTTCGGATCGGGCTTGCCCTTGGGGCGCCCGAGGTGGGAGGCCAGGACCAGCGAGGCGCCTCCCTTGAGGCAGCAGTCGATGGTCGGCCGCACCGCGGTGATGCGCGTGTCGTCGGTCACCCGCGTGCCCTCCAGGGGCACGTTGAAGTCGGCCCGCAGGAAGACGCGCTTCCCGGACAGATCGAGCTGATCGACGACGAGCTTCGCCACGGAGGAGGCGTCGCGGCCGCGGACCAGGCTACAGCGACCGGGCCATGTAGCGGATCAGGTCGCGCACCCGGGAGGAGTAGCCCCACTCGTTGTCGTACCACGCGAGCACCTTGACCAGGTTGCCGTCCACGACCGCCGTCGAGGGCAGATCCACGATGGAGGAATGCGGATTGCCGTTGAAGTCCACCGACACGAGCTCCTCGTCGGTGGCGTCCAGGATGCCCTTGAGCGGGCCCGCGGCGGCGGCGCGGAACGCGTCGTTGACCACGGCCGGCGTGACCGACTTGCCGAGCTCCACCGTGAGGTCGACCACCGAGACGTTGGCGGTCGGGACTCGGATCGCGATGCCGTCGAGCTTGCCCTTCAGCTCGGGCAGCACCAGGCCCACCGCGGTCGCGGCCCCGGTGGTGGTGGGGATCATGCTGACCGCGCCCGCGCGGGCGCGACGCAGGTCCTTGTGCGGGAAATCCTGGATCGGCTGGTCGTTGGTGTAGGAGTGCACGGTCGAGGCGAAGCCCCGCTTGATGCCGAAGTTGTCGAGCAGGACTTTCGCCACCGTGGCCAGGCAGTTGGTGGTGCACGAGGCGTTCGAGACCAGCTCGTGCTTGACCGGGTCGTACTTGCCCTCGTTGACGCCGAGCACGACCGTAATGTCCGGGTCCTTGGCGGGCGCGGTGATCACGACCTTCTTGGCGCCGGCCTGCAGGTGCTTGGAGGTCATGGCCCGGTCCCGGAAGACGCCGGTGGACTCCACCACGATCCCCACGCCCATCTCTCCCCACGGGAGCGTGGCCGGGTCCTTGGCGGAGCAGACGCGGATCTCCCGCCCGTTGACGAAGATGGCTTCACCCTTGGCCTTCACCTCGGCGTTCAGCGTGCCGTGGACGGAATCGTGCTTCAGCAGGTGGGCCAGCGTCTTGGCGTCGGCCAGGTCATTGACCGCCACCACCTCGAGATCCGAGGACTCGAGCGCCGCGCGAAAGAAGACCCGGCCGATGCGTCCGAACCCGTTGACTCCAACCCGCACTGCCATGGGCGCTCCCTTTCCTGTTTGTCTCGGTTTGTTGAATACTTCCGGTCCCACGAAGGACTCTGATTATAGCGAGCCCAGGCGGTGAGGCGCAAGCTTGCCTCCGACCGGGCTAGACCACCCTGGCCACGGTCAGCGCCCCGACCGCGGCGGCGCCGCCCTCCCGGAGACAGCGAGCGCATTCGGAGAGGGTCGCGCCCGTGGTCAGGATATCGTCCACGAGGAGCACGTGGCGGCCCGCGATCAGCTCGGGACGGCGCAGCCGGAAGGCGTCTCGCACGTTCGCCCGCCGGGCCGGGGCGTCGAGCTCGGTCTGAGAATGCGTGGCCACCGCGCGGACCAGCACGTCGTTACGGACCGGGCACTGCCAGGCCCGGCCGACCCGCCACGCCAGCAGCGAGGCCTGGTTGAAGCCGCGCTCCCGCTCGCGGCGCGGGTGCAGCGGCACCGGCAGCAGCAGAGCCGGAACCCCGACCGGCAGCCAGCCCTCCATCGCCTCGACCAGCAGATCGCCGAGCGGAGCGGCCAGGGCCCGCCGGCCACGGAACTTGAACGCGTGCAGCGCCTCCCGAACCACGTCCTCGTAGCGCGCCGCGCTCCGCGCATAGTCAAACCCCGGCGCCCGCCTCCGGCATTGCGCGCAGAGCGGCCCGGGGTCGGAACGAATGTCCGCGGATTGGCGGAGTGCAGGGGCCAACGCTGCGCCGGAACGAGGGTCCGCGGATTGGGGGAGCACCGCGGGCACTGCGGCGCCGGAACGAGCGTCCGCGGTTTGGCGGAGTGCGGGGGCCATTTCTGGGCCCCCGCGTATGAACAGGGGCATCCCGCATACGCGACACCACGGTGGCCGTATCCGCCCAATCGCCAACCAACAGCCGCCACAAAGAGGATCTCGCCGCCCATCCCCAAGCCGCCCCCGACACACCGGGCAGAACGGAGGAAAGACAAGATCCAACAGCCCGCCCGCCCACCCACGCCAGAGGCCGGCGTCGGGCCGCGCGGGGTCTAGGGCCGGGACGTGTTCCAGCGACGGCAGGCGGGACACCGGTCGACCCAGCGGGAGTGGGTGGCGCCGCACGCCGCGCAGCGATGCGGCCACTCGATGCGATCGCTCTGCCGGAGCGCGCGCCGATACTCCTCCATCGCGTCCCGGAACTCTCCCCGCCGCTCCAGGATCGCGCCGAGGTAAGCGTGGATGAGGGGCAGCTCAGGCGCGCGCACCTCCATCTTCTGGAATTGCTCCGCCGCCTCGTCGAGCATCGCGAGCTCGAAGTAGACGCGGCCCAGCCCGAAGGCCAGCGCCAGATTGTCGGGCTGGCGGGCGAGCGCGTCCTGGTAGAGCGAGATCATGCGGGTGGGCCGGCCCTCGGAGCGGTGCAGCTGCTCGATACGCGACAGCACCGGCAGGGCCGGCTGCGGTCCCTCGGCCGCCCGCTCCCAGACGCGGAGCGCCTCGCGCGGCTCGCCCGCCTTGAGATGGGCCTCGCCCAGGAGCAGGGCCGCGGGCACGAAGTCGGGCTGGGCCCGCAGGGCGTCCTTCAGGTGCGAGATCGCGCCGGCGCGATCGTCCTTCTCGAGCCGCTCCCGGCCGATCTCGTAGTGCAGGCCGGCCAGCACGGTTCCCTCGGCCGCCCGCTCCTCCCGCGGGGCCGCCTGCACCACGCGCGCCTGGATCTCCAGGGCCTCGGCGAAGCGCCGGCGCTCGATCAGCGCGTCGCGGCCGGCCTGGGCCGTGGGCTCACCCGGAGCGTCGGCCGCCGAACGGGCGGGGGCCGCGGGCGCGATGCGCGGCGCCGCATCGAGGGGGTCGGTCCGGCGCGCGTAGGAGCGCGTGACGTCGCGGAGGATCCCGAGCACCAGGGCCAGGCCCGCGCCGGCGCCGAACACGACCGCGATCAGCGCCATCAAGGGGATGTCGAAGGCCCAGTCGCCGCCGAGGGCGACGTGCACGCGACTGGGATTGATGGAGGTCAGGTAGGTGACGACAATGGCGAAGAGAAGGCCGACGACGAGGCCGAAGCGGATCGACACGGACGGAGCGGAGCGGCGGCGCTAGCGGGCCGCGGTACGCTCTTCCTCTTCGATCGCGCGCTGGCACTCGATGCAGTAGCGCGCGTCCGGCACCGCGTCCAGGCGCTTGTCGGCGATGGGCTCGCCGCAGCGCTCGCAATCGCCGAACCCGCCTTCGATGATCTTCTGCAGCGCCAGCGCGACTTCCTTCAGCCTCCGGCGCTCGCCGTTGCCCAGCTCGAAGAGGAACTCGCGATTGTAGGCGGAAGAGGCCTGGTCACCCAGGTCCTTGATGGAATCGTCTTCGGGGCCCTTCCCATAGAGGACGTTCCGGCCCACCTCCTCCTCGAGCTGGCGGTGCTTCTCCTCCAGCTTCTTGCGGAGCTGAGTCAAACGGTCTTTCTTCATCACTGGCCTCCTATCGCTTCACGCGGCGTCGCCGCTAGTCGCGCAGGCTACCATGGGGTCCTACGCAAATCAATCCCGGGCGCCGCCTCCTTCGACCGAGACGAGCGGCGCGTCGCCCCACAACCGCTCCAGCGAGTAGAATCCGCGCGTCTCCTCGAGAAACACGTGCACCACCACGTCGGCGTAGTCGAGAAGGAGCCAGCCGCTCTCCGCGCTGCCCTCGTTGTGGCGCGGCCGGACGCCCGCCGCGCGCAGCGCGCCGCGGACCGCGTCCGCGATGGTGTCGGCCTGGGGCGTGGACCGGGCGCTGCAGACGAGAAAGTAGTCGGCGATGCTCGACAGCCCCTCAAGATTTAGCACCACCAGATCGATCGCCTTCTTCTCGAGAGCCGCGTGGGCGGCCACGCGGACGACGGCTTCGGCGGACAGGATGGCCATCAGGCCTCCAGACGGTAGAGCTGCTGGTCGCGGATATAGGACACCACCGGCTCGGGCATGCGGAAGGCGAGGCTCCGGCCCTCGCGGGCGCGCCGGCGCAGGTCCGAGCCCGAGATGGGCAGGGACGCCGCGTGCACCAGGATCGGAGCCGGGTCGTCCGACGGCTCGACGCTCGCGGGCACGAAACCGGGCAGGCCCAGCTCCCGCATCACCTTGAGCGCGGCGGGGGTCTCGGGGTCGAAGCCCATGCCGTTGCGCGGGATCACCACCAGGCGCGCGAGGGTCGCGACGCGCCGCGGCTCACGCCAGTTGAGCAGATCGAGGAAGGTCTCGGATCCGATGATGAGGTGCAGCCGCCCGCGATCCTGCAGCGTGGTGAGGGTGTCCACCGTGTAGGACGGGCCGCTCCGCTTGACCTCGACGTCCGAGACCTCGAAGCGCGGGTGCTCGCGGACCGCGAGCGTGGTCATCCGGTAGCGATGGGCGGCGGGAGCCAGCTCGGTCGCCGCCTTGTGGGGCGGCTGCGCGGCCGGCACCAGCAGCACGCGGTCGAGGCGGAGGGCTTCACAGACTTCGTCGGCCACGAGGAGGTGGCCGAAGTGGATCGGGTTGAACGATCCCCCGAAGACGCCGACGCGCGGCTGCAGGCGGCTACTCTCGGATATGCCCGTCGCCCCACACCACGAACTTGGTGGTCGTCAGCTCGCGCACCCCGACCGGGCCCCGGGCGTGGACGCGGGAAGTGGAGATACCCATCTCGGCGCCCATCCCGAACTGGCTGCCGTCGACGAGCCGCGTGGAGGCGTTGACGAGCACCGCCGCCGCGTCCACCTCCTGGGTGAAGCGCCGGGCGCGCCGCAGGTCGCGGGTGACGATGGACTCGGCCAGCCCCGAGCCGTGGCGCCGGATGTGGGCGACCGCCTCCTCGAAGCTCTCCACTACCCGCACCGCCAGGATGTAGTCGAGGTACTCCGCGTCCCAGTCCGCCGGCTCGGCCTCCCGGGCCCCGGGCATCAGGGCCCGTGCCCGCTCGTCGGCGCGCGTCTCCACGCCCGCCTCCGCGAGCCGGGCGGCCAGCCGCGGGAGGAGCTCCGGCGCGATGGCCGCGTGCACGAGGAGGGTCTCCAGCGAGTTGCAGACGCTGACCCGCTGAACCTTGGCGTTGATCGCCACCGCCACCGCCATGTCGAGATCCGCGCCCTCGTCCACGTAGAGGTGGCAGAGCCCCTTGTCGTGCTTGAGCACCGGGACCGTCGAGCGCTCCGCCACGAGCCGCACAAACTCCTCACCGCCGCGCGGGATGATGAGGTCGAGGTAGCGGTCCAGGGTGAGCATGGCGAGCACTGCGGCGCGGTCCGCCGTCTCCACCGCCTGGATGATCTCGGGTGGCAGGCCGGCCTTCTCGACAGCCCGGGACAGGATCTGGGCCAGCATGGTATTGGACTCGAGGGCCTCGCTACCGCCCCGCAGCAGCACCGCGTTGCCCGACTTCAGGCAGAGGCCGGCCGCGTCCGCGGTCACGTTGGGCCGCGACTCGTAGATGAAGCCGATGACCCCCAGGGGGACGCGCACGCGCGCGATCTCGAGGCCGGAGGGCCGGCGCCAGGTCTCGACGGTCTCGCCGACCGGATCGGGGAGGCCGGCCACGTGGCGCAGCCCCACCGCCATCTCCTCGATGCGGCTCTCGGTGAGGGTGAGGCGGTCCACGAAGGCGCGCGGGTGGCCCGCGGCGCGGGCGCGCTCGAGATCCTGCCGGTTGGCCTCGAGGATCGCGCCCGACTTCTCCTCGAGCCCGCGCGCCATCTGGGCGAGGGCCTCGTTCTTGGCCCGGCTCGGGGCCAGCGCGAGCACCCGCGCCGCCTCCTTAGCCGCCCGCGCCTTCGCCTCGACCTGTGCCGCCGCGTCCATGCCTGCCTCTCCCATTCGTGAGCGGTTATTCCCGCTCCCCGCTTTCAGAGGATCACCAGGTTGTCCCGGTGGATCACCTCGTCGACACCCTTGTAGCCCAGCGCCTTCTCGATGTCCTTCGTCTTCGCGCCCCGGATCCGCCGCAGCTCGCCCGCGTCGTAGTTCACGAGGCCGCGCGCGAACTCCTGGCCGTCGAGCTGGGTCAGCGTCACCACCTCGCCCGCGTGGAACTCGCCGCTCACCTCCACCAGCCCGGAGGGGAGCAGGCTCGTGCCCCTCTCAGTTAAGGCCTTCTTCGCGCCCGCGTCAACCGTGAGTCGCCCCTGGGGCGGCACCGCGAAGGCGATCCACCGCTTGCGCGCGGCGAGGCGGTCGTCCCGCGGCTGGAAGTACGTCCCCACCGGCTCTCCCTTGAGCAGCCGCTGGAGGATCCCGGGCTCCCGCCCGCTCGCGATCACCATGGGGATCCCGGAGGCGCCCGCCTTCTGCGCCGCCTCCAGCTTGGTGCTCATGCCTCCCACCGACACCGTTGCGGAGGCGTCGAAGACCATCTTCTGGATGTCGTCGGTGACGGCCTCGACGGTCTCCAGGCGGCGGGCCCCCGGATCGCGGCGGGGATCGCCGGTGTAGAGCCCGTCCACGTCGGTCAGGAGCACGAGCAGATCGGCGTCGATGAGGTGCGCGACCAGGGCGGCGAGGTTGTCATTGTCGCCCACCTTGATCTCGTCCACCGCCACCGTGTCGTTCTCGTTGATCACCGGCAGCACCCCGTAGTCGAGCAGGGCGAGGAGGGTGTTGCGGGCATTGAGATAGCGCGAGCGATCGCTGATGTCCTGGCCGGTGAGCAGCACCTGGCCCACCGGGATGCCGTGCTTCTTGAACGCCTGCTCGTATTCCCACATCAGCGCGGACTGCCCGACCGCGGCCGCCGCCTGCTTTTCCGGGATCGACTGGGGCCGCCCCTTGAGGCCCAAGCGGGCCACGCCGGTGGCGATGGCCCCGGAGGACACGAGCGCGACTTCGCGGCGGTCTTGGACGAGGGCGGCCAGATCGCCGGCGAG
This sequence comes from Candidatus Acidiferrum sp., assembly GCA_035635775.1. Lineage (GTDB taxonomy): Bacteria > Methylomirabilota > Methylomirabilia > Rokubacteriales > CSP1-6 > CAMLFJ01. The sequence continues at coordinate 32,871 of DASQAL010000169.1, read as the reverse complement.
GCGGGCGATCGTCTCGCTCGACGGGCCTTCCCCCGGCGTGGTGACCAGCCCGCTACCGACCTTCACCACGACGCGGCGGGCTTGGCTCAGCGCGCGGCGGGCATCCATGGCTCGCTCGCCAGACGCCGGGCCATCTCGTGGACCAGCGCGGGCAGGCCTTCCCCGGTCACCGCGGAGATGGCGTGGAACACCAGGCCGTGGGCCGCGCAGAAGCGCTCGACGGCGGCGCGCGCCGGCTCGGTGCCCGGCAGCTCCACCTTGTTCACGGCCACGAGCTGCGGCCGCGCGGCCAGCTCCTCCGAATACGCGCGCAGCTCGTCCTGGATCGCGTGGTAGTCGGCCAGCGGATCGCGCCCGGTGGAGGGATCGAGATCGATGAGATGCACGAGCACCCGCGTGCGCTCCGTGTGGCGCAGGAAGCGGTGCCCGAGGCCCTTGCCCTCGGCCGCGCCGGGAATGAGCCCGGGGAGATCGGCGATGACGAAGCTCCGATCCTCGTCCGCCCGGACGATGCCGAGCGAGGGCACGAGCGTCGTGAAGGGATAGTCGGCGATCTTGGGCTTGGCCGCCGAAAGCCGCGAGACCAGCGTGGACTTGCCCGCGTTCGGGAAGCCGATCACCCCCACGTCGGCCAGGAGCTTCAGCTCGAGGTGGACCCAGCGCTCCTCGCCCGCCCGGCCCAGATCGGCGCGGCGCGGGGCGCGATTGGTGGAGGTGGCGAAGCGTGCGTTCCCGCGCCCGCCCCGGGCCCCCCGGGCCACCTGCAGCCGTTCCCCGGGCGCGGTGAGGTCGCCCAGCGGCAGGCGACCGTCCCGTTCGGAGACCATGGTGCCGAGCGGCACGCGCAGGACGGTGTCGGCGCCGCTCGCCCCCTGCTTGTTGGAGCCCTTGCCGTGCTGGCCACGCTCGGCCGTGTAGTGGCGCTGATAGTGGAAGTCCAGCAGGGTGGTGATGGAAGGATCCGCCTCGAGGATCACGCTGCCGCCGTCCCCGCCATCGCCACCGTCGGGGCCGCCGCGGGGCACGTACTTCTCACGCCGGAAGCTGATGCAGCCCGCGCCGCCATCGCCACCCTTCACGAAAACATCGATCTCGTCGACGAACATGGCGTGGCGTCAGTCCGGCGGTGCCGGATCGGCTCAGGCAGGCTGCTGCTGGGCGATGCTGACGTACTTGTCGTCGCCCTTGCGCTCGAAGCGCACGTAGCCGTCGGACTTGGCGAAGAGCGTATGGTCCACGCCCAGGCCCACGTTCGCGCCCGGCTTGAAGCGGGTCCCGCGCTGCCGGACCAGGATGCTGCCCGCGGTGACGAACTGCCCGCCGAAGCGCTTCACCCCCAGCATCTGGGGATTGGAGTCGCGACCGTTCCTCGAGCTGCCGACACCCTTCTTGTGAGCCATGGCCCTAGACCTCGATCTTCGTGATGCGCACCGCGGTCATGGTCTGCCGATGCCCGCGGTGGCGCCGGTAGTTCTTCCGCCGCTTGAACTTCACGACCAGGACCTTGGCGCCCCGGCGCTCGGCCACCACTTCGCCGGTGACCTTGGCGGAGGCGAGCGCCTTCGAATCCACCGTCACCTGCCCGTCCTGATTGACCAGCAGGACCTGGGTGAACTCGACCGCGGCCCCCTTGTCCTTACCCAGCCGCTCGACCCGGATGACCTGTCCCGGAGCGACGCGGTACTGCTTGCCCCCTGTCGCGATCACCGCTTCCATGCCGACGACCTTTCTATCTCGTGTCTGTCTCGTGATTGCCGCCCGTGGGACCACCCTGCATCCGTCGCCTGGAATTGCCGCGAGCGCCTATCTGACCACAGGGTCCCGCCGAAAGTCAAGCTGGACGGGGCTTTAGGTGCCGTCAGGCGGTCCGCATGTAGTCGCCCAGCCGCTGGCGGAGGAACAACCGCGAGCGGTGCACGCGCGACTTCACGGCAGGCAGGCTGATGTGCAGCGCTTCGGCGATCTCCGGGTTGGAGAGCCCCTCGACGTCGTGCAGGAGGAACGCGGTCCGGTAGTCCCCGGGCAGATCGTCGATGGCGGTGGTCAGCAGCTTGCGCAGCTCGGTCTGGAGCGCCGGCTCCTCGGTGCGCCCCGACCAGTCGCGGAGCGGCTCCGCGTGCTGGCCGAGCTCGTCGAAGCCGGGCGACAGGGCGTCCCAGGAAATCTCGTTGCGCTGGCCATGCCGGCTGCGGAGCTTCTGGTAGGCCGCGTTGGCGGTGATGCGGTAGACCCAGCTCCCAAAGGCGGACTCGCCCTTGAAGGTGTCGATCTTGCGGGCGGCCGTCCAGAGCGCGTCCTGCACCACTTCCTCCGCATCCTGCTCATTGCTCGTGATGCGGATGGCGAGCCGGTAGACCCGGTCGCCGTAGGTGGCGATCAGCTCCTCCGGCGCGCCGGGATCCTGCCGGCGCAGGCGCTCCACCAGCTCGGCGTCCCGATCCGCCTTCCTCGGGCCCCCCGCGGTGTTCTGATGTCCGTTCGGTGCGTGCAGCGTCGTCATGCTCAGATCCTGTAGAGCGTGAGGTGCTCCTTCAGCTCCTCCACGCATCGCTCGATGACCGTGATGTCCCGGGTGACCTTGCCCAAGAGGATGGCGCCCTCGAGGCCGGCCACGAGGAACTGGGCCACCCGCGCGGCGTCCGCGTCCCAGCGGAGCCGGCCGCTCCGCTGGCCCCGCCGGATCGCGTCCGCGAGGTGGTCCCGGTAGACGTCGAAGATTCCGGCCAGCTGCTGGCGGAAGCCCTCGTGGACGTCGGAGAGCTCGGACGCGAGATTGCCCATCGCGCAGCCACCCACGCAATTGCGCTGCCGCTGCGAGTCGAGCACCCGATCGAAGAAGGCGTGGAGCTGGCCGACCGGATCGGCGTCCGCGTCCGCGAAGGCGGGGCCCAGGCCGCGCTCGATGAAGGCGCGCCTGATCCGATCGATGATCGCGTAGCCCAGGTCTTCCTTGCTCTTGAAGTAGTAGTAGAAGTTGCCCTTGCCGACCCCGCTCTCTCTCAGCACGTCGTCGAGCGAGGTGGACTGGTAGCCCTGCACGTGGATGAGACGAGAGGCCGCGTTGAGGATCTGATCGCGCGTTGCGGCACCCTTCTGGCTCTTGGTCTCGGGCTGGGTCTTGCTCTCGCTGACTACCGGGCTCGCGCTCGCCATCGTCTCGCTCCTCGTCCGGCTATACTGACCAGTCGGTACAGAATAGTATCGGGCGATACCCTGATTGTCAATTGTTCCAGATTAGACAATTTTACCGGCTACTTACAGATCTGGCAGCGACAGCAGCTTGAGCAGGTCGGCGGTCAGGTCGTAGAGCTGGGCGCAGCCCGAGCTGCCTCCGATCGAGGTCTGGATCCGCTTGCGGAGCCGCGCGTCGGCCGGCTGGTCGAGCAGCGACCTGATCTTGCCCTGGGGCTCGCTGCAGATTCCCGCGTACGGCAGCCGCGAGGTGATCGAGTCGGCGGCCACGACGAGGCCCCGGTCCAGGTCCAGCTCGTAGTGCAGGTCGAACCCGTGCACGTTGTCGTGCATCGAATGGAAGAGGTGCAGGCGCCGGCCGGTGAGCACCAGACGCGCGACCTTCTTCCTCGTGAAGATCTTCCGGGCTCCGGGGGGCGGACTGTAGAGCGCGGGCACCATCGGCGTGGTCACCGGCCGGGTCCCGAACAGGGCGCGGCCGGCCTCACCGTACGTGAAGCAGGAGTCGGGGAGATCCACCCAGCCCGTCATGTCGAGCTGCCAGCAGGCGAGCGCATCCCCCGGATCGAGCCCGGCGGTGACGGGCGCGGGCAGCTTGGTGACCTGGCGGGCCAGCCGAGCCACCTCGATACCCGCGTCGACGAACAGCCCCGCGCCCGGTCGCGTCCCGCACAGCTCGGCCAGGCGCTTGGTGAAGCCCCCCACCATCCGCGTGCCGGCCAGCGCGGCAAGATCCGCGGCGATGCCCGGGTCGGCCCCCGGCAGCGCGCGGGCGGTCGCGGCCTGGACCTCGTAGCCGGGCGACGGGGTGCAGACCAGGCTGACCTCGACCCCGCCGTCCGGGTCCGTGATGCGCACGGTGTGGGTGAAGGCCGCGTCGTGGGTGTTGTCCACCCACCCCTCCATCACCCGCTCGTACCGGTCGCGGCCGGCGAGGAACGGCGACCCGATCACTTGCCGAGATACTTCCGAGGATCGGCGTCGAACTTGGTCTTGCAGCCGACCGCGCAGAAGTAATACGTCTGTCCCTGGTACTGGGACTGCGCCGCCCCGTGCTTCGGCTCCACATCCATCTGACACACCGGATCCTTGGCCATCGTCATCGCTCCTTTCCGCAAGCTATGGACAACCGGATCGAGCATACCGCTCCTAGCGTCCGGAGAACCGCGAGAAGACGTCGAGCAGCTCGTCCATCTTCCGCTGGCGATCGCGCGAGCTCGGCGCGCGGACCGCCTCCGCGACGCACGCCTCGAGGTGCTGGCCCAGCAGGAGCTTCTGCACCTGCTCCACCGCGCCCTGCACCGCGGCCAGCTGGAGGAGGATGTCCACGCAGGACTTGTCCTCCTCGACCATCCGCTGGATGCCCTGCACCTGGCCTTCGATCCGGCGCAGCCGGCCCAGCGCCTTCGCCTTCGTCTGGCTGTCCATCGTCATGTCCCCCGCCCTCAGGCCGGCCGGCGGTGCCGGAGCATGCGCAGCACCCAGTACCCGGCCAGCGCGGCCAGCAGATGTTTGAGCGTGTGCCCGCTGACCACACGGGTCGCCGAGAGAATCCACCCGTCCAGGAGCTCCGGCCCCTTGGCCGCCGCGTAGGTCGCCGCGGCCGCCAGGAGATCGCCCCCGCGGGTGTAGCGGGGTGCCAGCCACCACAGCATGAGCGGGACCGCCACGATCGGATAGAACTGGACCAGGGCGTAGAGGCGGAGATCGCCCGCGCCCTGCTGCTCGGTCCAGTGCCAGTAGACGACGGAGCCCACCGCGATCGCGACGAGCGGGCCCAGGAGCCATCGGGCCGCCTTCACGCCGATCCGCTCCGCGATGGTGGCGGCGAGCAGGCCCATCAGGGTGATGCCCAGCGGCAGCCGGTCCCAGGCCAGCCGGGCGTTGCCCGGCTCCCAGTGGTAGTACGCGGAGCCGACCCCGGTCAGGAGCAGGCCGCCGAAGAAGACCACGTACGGACACCGCTCGCCCGGCTCCCGGAAGGCGCGGCCACCGCCCCCGAGCACGAAGGCCAGCCCCAGCGCGCCGATCAGGAGAAAGCCCGCGTTGGACAGCACGTTCAGGGCGTTGGGAATGCCGAGCCACGCGCGTGAGTCCGCCAGGCGGTGGTAGGCGAGATTCTGGGGGATCGGCGGGACCAGCCAGGCGGTCGCGGCGGCCAGCGCCGCGAGTCCCCCGATCAGCCCGATCGCACCCCGCCGTCCCATCCGGCCTCCCAGCTTATACCCTACCCGGGTAGGCGCGGGGGGCGGAGACGGACCGCCGCGCGCGGTCAGAGCTCCGGGAACAGGGAAGGCTGAGCGGGGGCGGCCGCGGGACGCGGGCGGCGGCCGGCGGCGCCGCGCTCGAGCTTGCGCTTGGGCTTGCGCGGCGCCCGCGGGAGCTTCACCCACCCTTTCTGGTGCGCGATCTTGTCGCCCTGCTTGATCACGGTCAGGTCGACGAGGCGCGCGAGGGGATGCGTCAGGAGCTGCATGTACTTCTGCCAGTACCGGGGCGAGTACGCCCACGTCTTCATCTGGTCCACCGCGAGGGTCAGGGCCGCGCGGTCGCCCTTGGTGGCGGCCAGCCGGAGCTGGCCGAGGATGACGCCGCGGCTGATGCGAGAGGGTCGAGTCACGCGCCCCGCCTCCGTGCTACTTGACGGTCAGGTCGTACTGCTCGCGATGATAGGACGCCGTCGCCTGGATCACGATCTTCCGCCCGATCAGGGCCTGCAGCTTCTCGAGGCCCTCGCGCTGGCTCGACTCCAGGTGATGGGCCATCTCCGGGTGGACGCGGATCACCACGTCCCGGCCGCCGCCCTCCTTGCTCTGCGCCTGGATCTTGCGGAAGATCTCGGCGGAGAGGGTGACGTCCGACTTGACCACGCCGCTGCCCTTGCAGGTCGGGCACGGGGCGCAGAAGAGCGACTGCAGGCTCTGCCGGACGCGCTTGCGGGTCATCTCCACCAGGCCGAGCTCGGAGATCTCGAGCACGTTGGTGCGGGCCTTGTCGTCGACGAGCGCGCGCGTGAGCGCCTTGAAGACCTGGTCGCGGTGCTCGGCCCGCTCCATGTCGATGAAGTCGATGATGATGATCCCGCCCAGGTCCCGCAGCCGGATCTGGCGCACCACCTCGGTGGCCGCCTCCAGGTTGATCTTGAGCACCGTCTCCTCGAAGTCGCGCTTGCCCACGTACTTGCCGGTATTGACGTCGATGGCCACGAGGGCCTCGGTGTGGTCGATGACGATGTAGCCGCCGGACTTGAGCCAGACCCGTCGCCGCAACGCCTTCTCGATCTCGCGCTCGATGCCGGTGGCCTCGAAGATCGGCGCGTCCTTGTCCCACTGCTTGACCCGGGCAGCGAGCTGGGGCACGAGCTGGGTGGCGAACTCGAGGCACTTCTCGTAGGCGGAGGGGCTGTCCACCAGGAACTCCTCGATCTCGGGAGAGAAGAGATCGCGCACCACCCGGAAGGTGACGTCCATCTCCGCGTGGAGCAGGGACGGCGCCTTGGCCGACTCGGAGCGCGTCAGGACCTGGGCCCAGAGCCGGCTCAGGAACTGGATGTCGGCGGCCAGCTCCTCCTCCCCCTTGCCCTCCGCGACGGTCCTGACAATGAATCCCCCCGACTGCGCGGGCATTCCCTTGACGATGGCGCGGAGCCGATCCCGCTCGGCGTCGTCGTGGATCCGGCGCGAGACGCCGACGTGGCGCGACTGGGGCATCAAAACGATGTAGCGGCCCGGGATGGACACGAACGAGGTCACCCGCGCCCCCTTGGAGCCGAGCGACTCCTTCGAGACCTGCACCAGGACCTCCTGGCCCTTGCGCAGCATCTCCTCGATGGGCGCGACCGCCTGCCGCCGCGGCGCGGCCTCGACGTCGCCTTCCGCCTCGCCCTCGCCCTCGTCCACGTCGGAGGACTCCTCCTCCGCGGGCGGGGCCTGGTCCTCCGCGCCGAGGCTGGCGGTGTAGTCGCCCGCGTAGAGAAAGGCGTCCTTGGCGAGCCCGATGTCCACGAACGCGGCCTGCATGCCGGGCAGCACGTTGGTGACGACGCCCTTGTAGATGTTGCCGACGATGGAGCGCCGGTCGGCGCGCTCGATGTACAGCTCGGTGAGGAGATTTCCATCCTGGACGGCGAGACGCGTTTCCGTCACACCGGCGTTGACGACGATGCGCTTTCCCACGGCCGACCTCGATCCGGGGTCCCGATGGGGGACCCGGCCAGCAATTATGCGGTTAGTGGAACTGCCGCATTCGGATCGAGATCAGGAGACCCAGTGCTGTCAGCGAGACCACCATGGAGGATCCGCCGTAGCTCATGAGCGGCAGCGGAATCCCCACGATGGGGAGCAGGCCCGTCACCATGCCGATATTGATCAGGATCTGGACCGCGAACACGCTCGTCACCCCGAGGGCCAGGATGCGCCCCCGGGTCTCCCGCGTGCCGGCCGCGATCTCGAACCCCCGCAACACCAGGAGCGCGTAGGCCACGACCAGCACGAGACAACCCAGAAACCCCCACATCTCCGCGAACACGGCAAAAATGAAATCAGTGTGCCGCTCGGGGAGAAAGGCCAGGCGGCTCTGCGTCGCGCCGCCGATGCCCTTCCCCAGGAGCTGGCCCGAACCAATGGCGATCTTCGCCTGAATGACATTGTAGGCCGTTCCGAGCGGATCGCGGAACGGATCGAGATAGACGAGCAGCCGGTCACGCTGGTAGGGCTTGAGCACGAACCAGGCGAGCGGCATGAGCGCCACCGACCCCAGCGCGAGCCCCCCCAGCACCTTCATGCGCAGGCCGAGGCCCACCAGGGTGGCGCCCAGCACCGGCACCAGCACCAGCGCGGTGCCCAGGTCCGGCTGCCGCACCACCAGGAAGAACGGTACGCCCAGGAGCACGAAGGTGCCCACCAGGGAGGCCCGGCTCAATCGCTCCCCGCGTGCGGAGGTCAGCGCCCAGGCCAGCGTGATGATGAAAATCAGCTTGAAGAGCTCCGACGGCTGCACCGTGAGGGGCCCCAGGTGGATCCAGCGCCGCGCGCCCGAGACGGTGCGGCCCAGGATGAACACCGAGAGCAGGAGCCCGACGCCGACCACGTAGAACACCGGGGCGAACCGCACCAGGTTCCGGTAGTCCACGCTGACCACCACCAGCAGCCCGACGAGACCGACGCCCACCCAGGAGAGCTGGCGCCACATCAGCGCCGAGATCCCGCGGCCCGGATTGAGGCTCCAGAGGCACATGAGGCTGAGCCCGATGATGAAAAACGCGGCGCCCAGCAATGGCCAATCGACGTTCTGGAGCAGCCGCCGGTCCATCTTCAGCATCAACTGGACTCGCCGATCGTCACCTGGGCCACCTTCTGGAGGAAGATGGCTTCGTAGATCTGCCGCGCGATCGGGGCCGCGACCTGGCCGCCCTTGCCGCCGCGTTCGACCAGCACCACCACGACGTACTGGGGGTCGTCGACGGGGGCGAACGAGGCGAACCACGCGTGGTCTTGCCCCTTGGAGGAATCGCTCTTCGAGACAGTCTGGGCGGTCCCCGTCTTGCCCGCGATCTCGACCCCGGGCACCCGGGCCAGCGCGCCGGTGCCGTCCTTGACCACCGCGGCCAGCGAATGGCGCAGGAAGGCCCAGACGACCGGCGACAGGTCGACCCGCTCCGTCATCTGGCTCGACGAGCTGTAGGCGAGCGTCCCGTCCGCCCGCTCGACGCGCTGGACCAGCCGCGGCTTCCACATGACGCCACCGTTGGCCACCGCCGCCATCATGCGCGCGATCTGGAGCGGCGTCACGAGGAGCTGCCCCTGTCCGATGGACATGTTCACGGTGTCGCCGGGCAGCCAGCTCCGCTTGGTGCGCTGGCGCTGGGCGGGGGAGAACGGCACCAGCCCGAAGCGCTCGCCGCCCAGATCGATGCCGGTGGGAGCCCCGAACCCGAAGGCCTGCGCGTACTTCGCCATGACGTCGCCGCCCACCTTGAGCCCGGCCTGGTAGAAGAAGATGTCGCACGACTGCGCGATGGACGCGTGCAGGTTCACGTGTCCGTGCCCGCCCGGCTTCCAGTCCTTGAAGGTCCAGTTGCCCAGGGTGAACTCGCCGTTGCAGAAGACGTGATCCATCGGGGTGAGCGAGCCCTCCTGGAGCCCGGCGGCCGCGACGATGATCTTGAAGACCGACGCGGGCGGGTACTGGCCCTGGAGCGCGCGGTTCATGAGCGGAGACATGGGATCGCGCACGAGACGCACCCACTCGTCCCGGTCCAGGTTCCCGGTGAGCCGATCGAGCGGGAACGCGGGGCTCGAGGTCAGGGCGAGCACGTCGCCGTTGCGCGGGTCTATCACCACCACCGAGCCGGCCTTCCCGGCCATCGCCCGCTCCGCCGCCTCCTGGATGCGGCGATCGACGGTGGTGATGACCTGGGCGCCCGGATCGGGCTCCTCGCGGCGCATGACCTGTACCGGCCGGCCGAGCGCGTCCACCTCGATCCGCTCGCCGCCGTCGCGCCCGCGCAGGTACTCGTCGAGGAGCCGCTCGAGGCCGGACTGCCCGATCATGTCGCCGCGGCGATAGCGGCCCTGCTTCATCTGCTCGTCGCTGACTTCTCGCACGTAGCCCAAGAGGTGGGCCGCGAAGGTGCTGGTGGGATAGGTGCGCTGGGGCTCGACCTCCACGATGACGCCCGGGAGCTCGAGCTTGCGCTCCTCCACCATCGTGACGTCCTCCAGCGACAGGCCGCGCCGCACCCGTACCGGACGGATCGAATCCGCGGGCACCTTCTCGAGGGCCTCCAGCAGCTCGCCCACCGGCATCTTGAGCAAGACGGACAGCCGCGCCACCACCTGGTTCCGGTCCTCCATCTCGCGAGGGATCAGCGAGAGGGTGAAGGCCGGGCGGTTGTCCACCAGCGCGAGCCCGTTCCGGTCGAAGAGGATACCGCGAGGCGCGGCGACCGGACGGATGCGGATCCGGTTCTTCTCCGACAGCTCCTGCAGGCGGCCGCCTTCCAGCACCTGGAGGTACCAGAGCTGGCCGAGCAGCGCGACGAAGCCGATGGAGCTGACCACCGCCAGCGCGAGGACGCGCCGGCCCCAGGCGTCGCGGCGATTCGGGGGCGCCGGGCTCACAGCCACGTGCGCCTCCGGATCAGCTCGTAGCCGGCCTCGGCCAGGATGCACAGGGTGCCGATCAGGCCGTTGTAGAGGGCCTGCGGCAGGATCACGTGGAGCATCAGCTCCCCGAAAGCCGCCGGGTAGTGGAACATCTGCAGGAGGAGGAACCGCCCGAGCCCCTCGGCCACGCTCAGCAGCACGAGGCCGGGCACCTGGACGAGCGGATTCGTGACCCAGAAGCGGCCCACCAGCAGGCCCATGCCGAAGCCGGCCAGACCCTTGGTGAGGGCCTGCACGCCCACGAGCCCGCCTCCGGTCGCGTCCTGGAGCAACCCCGCGACGAAGCCGGCGAGACAGCCCGCCTCCGGCCCGTGGCGCAGGGCGATCAGCACGGTGAGGATGAGGGGCACGTCGGGCGTGACCCCGCCCACGCTCTTGGCCGCGACCACGGTGGATTGCAGGACGCCGCCGCCCACGGTCACGAGGAGCAGGAGCAGGAGCATCATCGCTAGCCGCCCGACGGGAACAGCGCGGCTATGTCCTGGGTCGTCTGCCCGGTGACGAGCAGCACTTCCTCGACGCGGGAGAAGTCGACGGCGGGCGCGAGCACCGCGAAGTGGAAGAGGGCCGAGCCCTTGTCCTCGATCTTGACGACGCGTCCGACCGGAAGACCTTTGGGGAAGAGCGTGCCCAGGCCCGAGGTGACCACGAGGTCGCCCGGCGCGACGCTGGCGCCGTCCCGGGCCATGAACTTGAAGCGCACCGCGCCGCCCGCGTCGCCTTCCACCAACCCGGCGGTGCGGGTGCGCTGCACCACCGCGCCCACCGTGGAGGCCGGATCGTTCAGGAGCTGGATGACCGCGGCGCCCCGGTGCACCTGGACCACACGCCCCACCAGCCCCTCCGGCATGATGACCGGCGTCTGCTGGGCGATGCCGTCGCCGCGCCCGCGATTGACGGTGAGGGAGCGCACCCAGCCGCCCGCCTCGCGCCCGATGACCTCCCCCGCCACGGTGGCCAGGGGCAGTCGGTCGCGCAGCACGAGCAGCCGGCGGAGCCGCGTGTTCTCCTCCCGCGTCTCGCCGGCCTGGAGCGTCTGGAGGCGGAGCTGCTCGTTCTCGCCGCGGATCGCGGCGTTCTCGCGGCGCACCGACTTCCAGTCGAGGTAGTTCGCCCAGAAGCCGAGCGCGCCGCGATGGACACGCACCAGCAGGCTCTGGACCGGGGTGAGCACGATCGCCACCAGCTCGCCCGCCCGCCCGGTGCCGCCCCCGCGCGTCTGCACCGTCAGCAGCAGGAACGACACGAGGAGCACCGCGAGAAGGATCCCGTATCTGCGAACTCTCACCGCTCCGTCACCCTTACGGCCGATCAGTCCTGGAAGGCCGGCCCGAGGCCGGCGTTCAGGCGGGGATCGCCACCTTCTTGAGAAGCTCGAGCTCGTCCAGCACCTTACCGGTGCCGAGCGCCACGCAGGACAGCGGATCATCGCCGACCGTGATGGGGAGGTCGGTCTCCTGCCGCAGGAGCAGATCGAGGCCGCGCAGTAGCGCGCCGCCGCCCGTGAGCACGATGCCCTTGTCCACGATGTCGGCGGCCAACTCGGGCGGGGTCCGCTCGAGGCAGGTCCGCACCGTATCCACGATCGCCATGACGGGCTCCCGCAGCGCTTCGCGGATCTCCTCGTCGGTGACGACGATGGTCTTCGGGATCCCGTCGATCAGGTCGCGGCCCTTGACCTCCATGGTCATGCGCTCACCACCCATGGGGTAGGCCGAACCCAGCTTGATCTTGATCTCTTCCGCGCGCCGCTCGCCGACGAGCAGGTTGTAGTGCTTCTTGATGTACTGCACGATGGCCTCGTCCATCTCGTCGCCCGCGATGCGGACCGACTTGGAGTAGACGATGCCCGAGAGCGAGATGACCGCCACCTCGGTGGTGCCGCCGCCCATGTCCACGATCATGTTGCCGCCCGGCTCCTGGATGGGCAGCCCCGCCCCGATCGCCGCGGCCATGGGCTCCTCGATCAGGTAGACTTCACGAGCGCCCGCTTGCATGGCCGAGTCGCGCACCGCCCGCTTCTCCACCTGGGTGATCCCCGACGGTACGCCGATGACGATTCGCGGGTGCACCAGGGTACGGCGCCGGTGCACCTTGTTGATGAAGTAGTGCAACATCTTCTCGGTCACGTCGAAGTCGGCGATGACCCCGTCCTTGAGCGGCCGGATCGCCGTGATATTGCCCGGCGTCCGCCCGAGCATGGCCTTGGCCTCGTGTCCCACCGCCAGGACTGAGTGGTCCGCCTGGTGGATGGCGACGATGGAGGGCTCGTTCATGACGATGCCCTCCCCGCGGACGTAGACGAGCGTGTTGGCGGTGCCCAGATCGATGGCAAGGTCGTTCGAGAACAGCCCGGCGAGAAGGCTAATCAGCATAGGCCACCCTTATCAAATAGGTCGTTTGAGACGGGGTCGAACTCACGGCTGAGTCTAGCACCCTGAATTTTTCGCAACAAGGAAATCGTAGGCTTTTCGGGAGGATGGACAGCACACGCGACAGCCGTTCGGGATCCTGAGACGGGCCCGCCGCAGCGATCGGCAAAACGGGCGGGATTTCGGTCAGTTAGGGAGACTCAGGCCCCGGCCTGGCCGCGGCCGGCGCGATCCGATCCCGGTAGAGCCGGATCGCGTCGTGGATCACCTGCTCGGCGGCGGCTCGCCCCCGGATGCGGTCGACGTCCACCGCCTTGTTCTCGAGAACCTTGTAGTCGAGGAAGAAGCGCTGCATCTCCTTGAGGCGGTGCGGGGGCAGCTCGGCGACGTCCCGGTAGTGGGCGTACTCCGGATCGTCGACGTGGACCGCGATGATCTTGTCGTCCTGGCCCTTGTCGTCGCTCATGGTGAGGACGCCGATGGCGCGGGCCCGCAGGATGCAGAGCGGCACCACCGGTTCCTGGCCGAGCACGAGTACGTCGAGCGGGTCGCCGTCGTCACAGTAGGTCCGGGGCAGGAAGCCGTAGTTGGCCGGGTAGTGGACGGCCGAGTGGAGCACGCGGTCGAGCCAGAGCATGCCCGTCTGCTTGTCGAGCTCGTACTTCACCTTGGAGCCCTTCGGGATCTCGATCACGCAGCGAAAGTCGCGCGTGATGTCTGTCCCCAGCTCCACGTCGTGCCACGGGTTCACGGCCCGAGTATAGCGCCCGGGCCGTGGCGGCGGGCGGCCGCGCCGGCTATCGCGCGCCGATCAGCTTCTCGGACGAGAACACGTAGTCGTGGGCCGCCTTGGGCTTGTGGCACCCGAGGCACGCCCGGGTGTCGGCGGGGCCGGAACGGCCGTCGGCGGTGAACCGCGCGTATTCCCACTCGCCGTTGCGCAGATCGTCCGGATACTCCGCGCCCCACCCGGCGCGCTTCTCCATCACGAAGACCGCGGTCAGGTCGCCGCGGACCAGGCGGCCGTTCCCGTCCCGGAGCGGCTCGCCCCGGTCGTCGGTCCGGGCCGCGTAGATCTCCATGGTAAGGAGCGCGCGGGCGGGCCGCGGGGCTCCCGCCCTCGCCCCCCGGGCCGTCTCCGGCGCCGCGAACAGACGCCGCACCTGCTTGATATCCGGACGGTCCACGTCCGCGTAGAGAACGGAGCGCTGGTCGCCGGACGGGAACGCGACCTTCTCGGGACCGGCCGAGAGGCGGGGGCGCGGCGGGCAACAGCACGAGGCCGAGCGCGAGGGCGCCAATCACGGTCAGAGATTGCATGGGGGCTCCTCCTTGTTACCCGGAGCTACGGGTTACCCGGAGCTACGGCCCGGGGGTCCGGTTGGATCTCCCGGGCTGGCCCGTCACGGCCTCCATCCGGGATAGGGCTTGACAGGCCCGGGCCGGTCCGCTAGGCTCCGGGACAGGTTGTAGGTCACTCGGTAGTCGGATTCAGAAGTTCGATACCAACGCCGCGAGGACCTCAAGTCCACACGGCGTTTTTTGTTTGCCCTTCGCTTCTGGAGGGCACCCCCGTCATGGTGACGGGGAATCACCGAGGCGTTCAACGCCTCACGGAAAGAGGACAGTAGATGGCTCAGGGTAATGTGAAGTGGTTCAACGACGCGAAGGGGTACGGGTTCATTTCCCAGGAGGATGGCGAGGACGTGTTCGTGCATTTCAGCGCCATTCAGGCCCAGGGCTTCAAGAGCTTGGCCGAAGGCGACAAGGTCGAGTTCGAGGTCACCCGGGGGCCGAAGGGTCTCCAGGCCGCGAACGTCCGCAAAGTCTAAGCGTCGCACCCACCGGGCCCCGGATCGCTCCGGGGCCCGGGCCTTTCCCCCCCGCCAGAAACAGTCTTGACAGTGCTTCCGCACCTTTGCTAACCTGCGCGCGATTTCAGGACCCTGAAGTGTCGTTTCTCTCGTACGTGAACGAGCCTCGGTTCCAGGGAACGGTAGCGCCGTGAGGGCTTCGGCCCTCTACGGCGCTTTTTTTGTTCCCCCCGCTTCCGGGGGGAAACCCCAGCCATGGTGGCGCGGGGCCTAGCGGGCGGTCCATCCCCGCCCAAGAGAGAGGGAACAGACGTATGGCACAGGGCACGGTCAAGTGGTTCAACGACGCGAAGGGGTACGGGTTCATCCAGGTCGAGGGCGGAGAGGATGTCTTCGTCCACTACAGCGCCATTCAGGCCCAGGGCTTCAAGAGCTTGGCCGAAGGCGACAAGGTCGAGTTCGAGGTGACGAAGGGGCCCAAGGGGCTTCAGGCTTCCAACGTTCGGAAGTCGGCGTAAGCGTCGCCGACCACTTGACGGCCCGCCGGGGACCCGGCGGGCCGTTTCTTTCTCCGCTTCGTCCCGGACACAAAAAAGAGCCCCGACGGATGCTGCGGCGGCAGTGTTGTGCTTCCGCTGCCGTGCCGCCCCGCTGGTGAAAAGCGGGTCCGTCGGGGCCGGTGGTTCCTGGGTCCTCCAGGGCCACCTGCAACTGCTACTTCGGGGCCTTAGGAGATGACCACCTCACAGATCACCGTAGGGGTACACATCGGCTGGATCACCTCCCTTTCTCGGCGCGGCCCATCTTGGGCCCAGGACCCGCTCACCTCGCTCCGGACGCCGACTCCCGGCGGGAGGCTCGGTCACGCTGCTTCCGGCGAAATTGCCGGAAGGAAACGCTCAAAGGAGCCTGTGTGCGCTCCGACCGATTTCCGGGCCATCGTACATGAGCCCGACCCGGCGGGAAAGCATTTTTCACTTCACGACGATCCGCCCCGTGTTCTTCTCGATCACGCCCTTGCCGACGCCGTCCACCTTCTCCAGATCCTGCGCCTTCTTGAACGGCCCGTGGGCATCCCGGTAGTCGATGATCTTCTGCGCCCCGCCGGGGCCCACGCCCGCGAGCTTCATGAGCTCCGCCTTCGACGCCTCGTTGATGTTGACCTTGCCCTCCTTCGCCTTGGCGGGTTTGTCGTCCGCCGCCGCGGCGCCCCCGCTCAGGCACCACATCGCCAGCACCAGCGCACCCAGCCATCGCGTCGTCTTCATTTCCGCCACCCTCCTGGAATCGAGATGAGCTGCTGGCGCGATTCCACGCCACGGGACGCGCGCGGTCAATGCCGACAATTTCAGACGGGCGGATGTATCTAGTGGTCGGCGGAGGGGTCGAGCGTGTCGAGGTAGGCTTGCCACTCCCAGACGAGCAGCGATTGCTTCCTGGTATTGCAGTCCTTGCAGGCGGGCACCATGTTGGCGCGGATCGAGCGGCCGCCCCGCACCAGCGGGACCACGTGATCGAGCGTCAGGGCCTTCGCGCCGACCGCGCGCCGGCAGTAGTGGCAGAGGCCCGGCGCGACGCGCCGCCGCCACCACGCGGTCTGGCGGAGCTCGCGCGCCCGCGCCTTCTCGCGGCGCAGGGTGTCGTCGTCCACCTCGCGCGTGTAGCGGTCGTCGCTCACCGCTCTTCCCCCGCGACGGTGGAGAGCCGCAGCGACAGCTCTTCCCACTCCTTCATGAGCCAGGCCACCCGCTCCTCCGTCTCCTTGCGCGACTGGGCGATGTCGCGCGCCTTCTGCCCGTCGCGGTAGAGATCCGGATCGGCGAGCGCCAGCCCGATCTCCTGCTGGCGCGCTTCGAGCTCCTGGATCTGCGCTTCGACCGCGCCGAGGCGGATCTTGATGGCCTTGATCTCGCGGTCGAGAGCCTTGTTGGTTCTCTTGCTGTCTACCGCTTCCTTCTTTAAGCTTTTCATATGCGGGGGCCCAGAAATAGCCCCCGCACTCCCCCCGTCCTCGGACTCTCGTGAACTGCGGCGGACACTCGCTTCATCGGCGGACCGTCGTTTCGGCGCCGCCGACCGTTGTGCGGTCGCAGGTTCCGGCGCGGTCGACCGTTGTTTCTTCTCCGGAGGTATCGCGGTCGGTGGTGTGGCCCCAGTGGCCTTGCGGTCGAGGTAGTCGTCGTAGGTGCCGAGGTAGGTGGTGAGCTGGCCGCGGGCGACCTCCACCACCTGGGTGGCCATGCGGTTGATGAAGTAGCGGTCGTGGGAGATGAAGACGATGGTGCCGGTGAAGCCGGAGAGCGCTTCCTCCAGGACCTCCTTGGACGCGAGGTCCAGGTGGTTGGTGGGCTCGTCCATGCAGAGCAGCGCGGCCGGGCGTGCGAGCATCTTGGCGAGGGCCAGGCGCGCCTTCTCGCCGCCGGACAGGACCGCCACCTTCTTGCCGACCGCGTCGCCGCTGAAGAGGAAGCTGCCGAGGATCGTCCGCAGGCGGGAGATCTGCGCCTCCGGGGCCGCGTGCTCGAGCTCCTCCAGCACCGTCCGCGACGGATCGAGCGCGTCGAGCTGGTGCTGGGCGTAGTACTGCACCTCCACGTGGGAGCCGAGCAGGCGCTCGCCCGCGTCGAAATCGAGCGCGCCCGCCAGCATCTTCAGCAGCGTCGACTTCCCCGCCCCGTTGACGCCCACCAGCGCCACCCGGTCGCCCCGCTCCACCTGGAAGTCCATGCCCGCGTACACCACGTTGTCGCCGTAGGCCTTGTGCACGCCGGTGAGGCGGCCGACCAGGCGCCCGGTTCGCGGCGGCTGCGGGAACGAGAAATGGATGCGGCGCGCCGCCGCCTCGGTCTCGATCCGCTCCATGCGGTCCAGCATCTTCACCCGGCTCTGCACCTGGCGGGCCTTGGACGCCTTGTAGCGGAACCGCTCGATGAACCGCTCGATCTCGGCCACGCGCTTGGCCTGATTGCGCGCCTGCGCCTCCAGCAGCGCCTGGCGGGCCTCGCGCTCGATGAGGAAGTGATCGTAGTCGCCGTGGTAGAGCGTGACGCCGCCCCCGGCGAGATCCGCGATGGCGGTGACCATGCGGTTCAGGAAGTACCGGTCGTGCGAGACGATGACCACCGTCCCTTCGTAGGCGGCCAGGAAATTCTCCAGCCACGCGAGCGACTCCAGGTCGAGGTGGTTGGTCGGCTCGTCGAGCAGCAGGAGATCCGGGCGCAGCAGCAGCAGGCGGGCCAGGGCCGCCCGCATGCGCCAGCCCCCCGAGAACTCGGCGAGCGGGCGGTGGATCGCGTCCGCTCCGAACCCGAGCCCGTCGAGGATGATCTTGGCTTCCGCCTCCAGCCGATAGCCGCCGAGCGCCTCGAACCGATGCTGGACCTCGCCGTAGGTGTCGGTCAGCCCCGGCTCGGCGTCGGGCCCGGCCATGCGCGCGGCGAGCGACTCGAGCCGGGCTTCGAGCCGCCAGACCTCGTCGAAGCCCGAGAGCGCCTCCGCGAGCACGGTGCGGTCCTCGCCCCCCGTGACCTCCTGCGGGAGATAGCCGACGGTCACGCCGGTGTCCTGATGGACGCGGCCGGCGTCGGGCTCCTCCACGCCGGCCAGGATGCGGCAGAGCGTGGTCTTGCCCGCGCCGTTCGGGCCCACGAGCCCGATCCGCTCGCCGCGCCCGATGCGCCACGCCATGCCGCGCAGCAGCTCCTGGCCGCCGTAGCCCTTGGAAACCGCGTCGAGACTGATCACCGCCGTCCGCTCCGTTCCTCCCTACCCCGTCCCTATCCCCCCGCGCCTATCCCATGACCTGCACGCGCTCGGGCGCGATCTTGTAGATGACCCGCACCTCGCCCGGTTTGCGGTAAGGATACTTGTCCTGCCCGAGGTACTTCTTGGCGAGCGAGTCGATGTGGGCGTCCGCCCCCGACTCGGCGATGTCGGCGACGCGGCCGCGCACCTGCAGGTACCGGTACGGGTTGTCCGGATCCTGGATCGACAGCGCCACCACGGGATTGCGCCGCAGGTTCTTGTCCTTCACCCGGCCCTTGGCGGTATTGAAGCGAATATGGGTGCCGTCGAAATCCACCCACACCGGCGTCACCTGGGGCGTACCGTCCGTGTTCACGGTGGCCAGGTTGGCGAAGGCCTTCTTCTGCAGGATGTCCTTGTAGCCGTCGGGAATGCTCGTCATCTTTCTTCTCCTTTTGGGTCGATCTCAGCTTCGGTCGATCTCAGCTGGCCCCACCGGCCCGCCGTCGGTGAGGGCCCGCGCGCGCTCCTCCGCGAGCCCACGGACCGCGAGCAGCAGGCGCACGAGGCATTGCTGCACGAGCTGCGAGTCCTGGGCGGTCGGATCCGCCATCCAGTCCTGCGCCCACTCGCGCTTCTCGGCCTGGAACCCGAGCGTGGGCGACAAGGCTTTCAGGCGGAGCAGCATGTCGTCGGCCGGCAGGCCCGAGGCCCGCAGCCGCGCCACCACCGCGCCCCGCACCGCCGCGTTCCAGATCCCGGTCAGCGCCTCCAGCAGCGCCGCGTAGCAGGTGCCGGCCGGTCGCTCCTTGAGATGCTCGACGACCATCCTGAGTAGCGGGTGGGCGGCCGGTTCCCCCTGCTCGTCGACCCCGAGCAGCCCGGCCAGCAGGGGCTCCTTCGAGAGGTCGGGTATCGCCTCCAGCAGACGGACCAGCTCCGAGACCGGGACGGCCGGCAGGCCGGCGAGCCGCTCGAGCAGGGGAACATCCGCGCCGCCCGTCGCGCTCACGCCTTGGTCCCCGACGGCGTGACCGGCTCGCGGCCGACGGCCAGGTCACGCACCTGGCCCGGAGGCACGAGGAAGGCGGACAACAGGGCGGCCACCGCGATCACCAGGCCCACCACGAACACCCCGCCGATCGCGTGGGCCAGCACCGGCCGCATCTGGCCCAGCAGCGCCTCCCCGAGGGTCGCCCGGGTGACCGGGTTCACCGCGATGTCGGGATGCGCGGCCAGCCAGCGCAGGGGCTCCTGCAGCTCGGCGGGCGCGCTCGTGAGCAGGCTTTCGAGGGCCCGCTCGAGCCGGTACGTCATCGCCGCGCCCATGACCGCCACACCCACCGCACCGCCCACCGTCCGGAAGAACCCGGTGAGCGAGGTGGCGGACCCGAGGAGGGACCGCGGTACCGAGTTCTGCACCGCGATCAGCATGGGCACGAAGACCAGCCCCATGCCGACGCCGGCGAGCGCGATGTCACGGGCCGCGGTCAGCCGCGTGAGCGACTCGTCCCAGCCGGCGAGCAGCACGAAAGCGAGCACCAGCGCGGTCATCCCGGCCAGGACCACCCGACGGTACCCGACCCGCAGCACGAGGCGGGCGCCCACGACCGAGAAGACCACCCAGCCGAGCACGAACGGCATCAGCACCCAGCCGGCCTGGGTCGCGGTGCTCCCGGTGACGGCCTGCAGGTAGAGGGGCACGTAGGTGATGGCTCCGAACATGGCCATCCCGGAGAGCAGGCCGGTGGCCGCGGCCGCGCGCAGGATGGGATTGCCGAACAGGTGGAGCGGGATCACCGGCTCGGCCACGCGGCGCTCCACGAGGACGAAGAGCACGAGCAGGACGCCCGAGAGGACGAGCAGCCCGACCCCGGTCGGCCGCCGGGACTCGCCCGCCCCGATCTCGACCAGGCCCACCAGCAGCGCCGAGATCGCGGCCGCGAACACGCCCATGCCGAGCAGGTCGAACGAGGCCCGGGGCCGGTCCCGACTCTCGTCGCGCAGGCCGATCGCGATGGCGGCTGCAGCGAGCAGGCCGAACGGGAGGTTGATGTAGAAGACCCAGCGCCAGGACACGCGATCGGTGAGGAGCCCGCCCACGAGCGGCCCGACCAGGGAGGCCACGCCCCAGACGCTCGAGAAATAGCCCTGCATCTTCGCCCGCCGCTCCACCCCGTAGAGATCGCCGACGATGGTCATGCCGATCGAGATCAGGGAGCCCGCGCCGAGTCCCTGCAGCGCGCGGAAGGCGATGAGCTGCTCCATGCTGCGCGACAGCCCCGCGAGTGCCGAGCCCAGGAGAAAGAGCGCGAGCCCGGCCAGATAGGCGCGCCGGCGGCCCACCTGATCGGCGAGCCGGCCCCAGATCGGCATCGTCACGGTGGAGGTCAGGAGAAAGGCGGAGAACGTCCACGAGTAGATCCGGATGCCGCCCAGGCTCGCGATCACGGTGGGCATCGCGGTGGCCACCACCGTCGATTCCATCGCGGCCAGGAACACGGCGGCCATCACGCCGCTCAGCACCAGCCCGCGGCGGGCCCGGGCGTCGAGCTCCCCGCCCATCAGTGGCCGCCCGTGCAGCCCGCGCACCGGCAGAGCGCGCGGAGCGTAGCATACGGATAGAGGCTCTCACGGCCGTCCAGCCACTGCACCCGCAGCGCCTCCGGCAGCTTCTTGATGTCCTTCGGCCACGTCATCTCCTGCGTGAGGGCGGTCCCCTCCGTCCCGTCACCCGCGGGATCGTCCAGCCGCAGCCGGTCGAACGGATAGATGCTGCCGTGATCGTCGGCCCAGGTCACGCCGACCGCGTAGCGGCCGACCAGGTGAACGTCCTTGGGCTGGGCCGGATCGGGCTGGCCCATGATCGGGAGGAACTTCCCGAGCGGCGTCACGCCCCGCCCCCCGCGGCGGCCCGCGCCTCGAACCGGCGACCGGCCAGGAGATAGTGGACGGCCACGTTCTGATGGGCGCGCCAGGCGGCGGCACGGCGGCGGATCGCCGGCTCACTCATCGCGCGGCCTCGACCGTAGAAATGCTCGAAGGCGCGCCGCACGGCCAGGTCGCCGGCCGGGCACACGTCGCCCCGGCCAAGACAGCGGGCCAGGAACCACTCGGCGCTCCAGCGCCCGAATCCACGCACCGCGGTCAATCGCTCGATCACCTCATCGTTGGGCCGCCTAGCCAGGGAGTCGAGATCGAGCGCTCCCGAGGCGACCTGCCGAGCCAGGCCGACGACATACTCCGCCTTCCTCGTGGTGAGCTGCATCCGCCGCAGGTCCGCCACCCGTGCGCGGGCCAGCACCGGGGCTTCCGGAAACGCGTAGAGCGCCTGCCCGCCCGCGACGATCGGCTCGCCGAAGCGCCGCACCAGCCGCGCCCGCACCGTGAAGGCGAAGCTCAGGTTGACCTGCTGCGCGCAGACCGAGCCCACCAGCATCTCGAACGGCCCGGGCGACAGGGTCGGGCGGAGCCCGTAGAGCCGTGTCGCGAGCCCGCTCAGGACCGCATCGCCGGCGGCCATTTCATAGAACGACGGCAGGTCCAGGTCCAGCCCGCAGATCCGCCGCACCTCGGCCACCGCCGCGTCGACTGCCCCCGCACGCCGCACTCCGGGAACCGAGACGCGGAGCCGCGGAGAGTCGGGCCCGCCGCTCCAGCGCAGCTCGTATCCGCGCCACCGCCCATCCCACTTGACGGCCCGCCGAAAGACACCGTCGGCGAAGCGGTTGGCCGGGTCTTCACCCCAGAGGTGGAACCGGGAGAGCGTCCCGGCCACGTCCAGGGGGCCCGGGACGACGAAGGTTGCCTCCATGACGGCGCCCCAGTGTACCAGAGGCGTCCGGGGAGCGGAACGCGGCGCCGCGCCGTCGGCGGCCGGCTCAGTGCCGGATGTCGAAGTAGATGGGACCCGGGGGGAGCGGCCCCGCGCCGTTGAGACGCTTGATGACGAAGTTGAACTCCACGATCTCCGCCGCGTAGGGCCCGAGGACCGCCCGCGTCGCGGTGTCGTGCGGCAGCGGCATCAGGACGTGGTCGAGGCCCGCCTCCCGGAGCGTGTTGGCGATGCCCGAGAAGGCCCGGAAGCCCCCCTCCCCCTTGAGGGTCACGTCATAGGCCTTGACCACCCGGACCAGGTCGGGGTCCAGGCCGCGCCTGACCCGGTCATCCCAGAGTGACACCCAGGCACTGCCCCCGGGGCCGAACGCGGTCAGGCTCCCCATGTAGGGGCCCTTGGGGTAAGGCTGGAACAGCTCGGAGACGAGGTAGCGCGGCACGAAGTGGTGGAGCGACACCTCGCCGAACCGCCACGCGGCGTGGGCCGGATCGCCGAGCGCATCTACCTTCCGGATCCGTACCGCGGGGTCGGGCTCGAACCGGGCCAGGTCCAGGACCATATAGTCGAAGCGGGCGACCGCCTCCCAGCCCAGCGCCCCGACCATCTTCATAGATGCGTCGTTGGAGACGCCGATCAGCCCGGTGGCGTAGCGGCAACCCTCGCGCTCCAGCCATTCGGCCCCCGCCTTCATGAGCAGTGTGCCCACGCCCCGTGTCTGCTGACCGGGCTCGACACGGATGTTGGACATGTAGCCGGCCGAGCAGGGCTGGCCCGCCACCCGCACCGGCGTCAGCGCCAGGCACAGCACCCCGACCACCCGGTGCTCCTGCTCGGCCACCAGGACCCGGGTGCGGTCGTAGGCGGCCATGCGGGAGAAGAAGTTCCGGCGGGCCTGGATCAGGTTGGCGCCCGCGTCCGGGGCGGCGCCCTCGAGGGCCTGCAGCGCGTCGTGATCGGCCGGCGTCGCCGTCCGGATCGTGACCAGCGGTGCCTGCAGGACAGGAACGGAGCTCATGTGGGCCCCAAGAATACTCACCTTCCCGCCGTGAGCAAGCCCGACCAAAGGGAACCTCCCCGAAGGCGCCCGCCCCCACGAATGTCCGCGGACCGGGGGAGTGCGGGGGCCATGTCTGGGCCCCCGCAGATGAGAGCTTGAAGAACTAAACGGACGTCCGCCTGCGCGGTCTGGTTGTGGAGGAGCTGCTTCACCGGAGATGGAAGGGAACGTCGACGACCACCACCCCCTTGCGGAACAGCAGCGCCCCCTTGATGAGCAGGGCGGTCTGGTTGTGGAGGAGATGCTGCCACCACCGGGCCGGCACGAACTCCGGGATCACGATGGTGACCACGTGGTGCTCGCCCAGGGCGAGCAGGTGGTTGACGTAGTCGAGGAACGGCGTGAGCAGCGACCGGTAGGGCGACGTCAGCACCACCAGGGGGACCCCGAGCCCCCACTTGCCCCACTTCTCCTCGAGCTTCTGCGTCCGCTCCGGATCCATCTCGACATAGACCGCCTTCGCCGACGCGGAGAGGGTCTGCGCGTAGCGCAGGGCGGCGGCCACCCCGCGGTGCAGGTCGCCCACCAGGACGAGCACGGTGTGGTCGATGGGGGGCGGCCCCCCGTAATGGTCGAGCGAGAGCTGGCCGGCCACGTCCGCGTAGTGGCGGTGAATCATGAGGAAGAGCGCCACCAGCAGGGGGATCAGCAGCACGACCATCCAGGCCCCGTGACTGAACTTGGTGACCGCGATCACCATCATCACGAGGCCGGTGGTGGCCGCCCCCACCGCGTTGAGGCCCCAGCGCCAGCGCCAGCCCGCCTCGCGCCGCGTGAGCCAGCGTCGCACCATGCTCGCCTGCGAGAGCGTGAAGGAGAGGAACACACCCACCGCGTAGAGGGGGATGAGGGCGTGGGTGGCCCCGCCGAACAGCGCGATGAGAAGCGCGGCGAGGCCGCCCAGGATCAGGATCCCGTTGGAGAAAACGAGCCGGTCCCCGCGGGTGGCGAACTGGCGGGGAATGAAGCCGTCGCGGGCCAGGAAGTAGGCCAGCCGCGGGAAGTCGGCGAAGGCGGTATTGGCCGCGAAGACGAGGATGAGCATGGTGACGACCTGGATCTCGTAGTACAGGAGCCCGCTCCCGAAGATGAGGCGGGCGAGCTGCGAGAGCACCGTCTCCTCCGCCCGCGGCATCACGTGAAGGTGACGGGCCAGGAACGTGATGCCCACGAACAGCGTGACCAGGATGATCCCGAGCCAGGCCAGGACCGTCCGAGCGTTCCGCGCCTCCGGGGGCTGGAAGGCGGGCACGCCGTCGGACACCGCCTCGACCCCGGTGAGCGCGGCGCAGCCGGAGGAGAAGGCGCGGAGCACGAGGAAGAGCGTCAGGTCCTCGGTCACCGCGAAGTCGGCGGCGGGGGGCGGCGGCGTTTCCCATCCGGCGGCCCAGCGGACGAACCCGTAGGCGAGCATGCCCGCGAAGCTCACCACGAAGAGGTACGTGGGGACCGCGAAGAGATTGCTCGACTCCCGCAGGCCGCGCAGGTTCATGGTCGCGATGCCCGCGATGAAGAGCACGCCGAGCGGGATACGGTAGTCGTAGAGCGCGGGGAACGCGGAGGTGATGGCGGCCACTCCCGCGGCCACGCTCACCGCCACCGTCAACACGTAGTCGATGAGCAGCGCCCCCGCCGAGACGAGCCCGGGCACCTGGCCCAGGTTGTCCTTGGTGACGATGTAGGAGCCGCCGCCCCGGGGGTAGGCCAGGATGGTCTGGCGGTACGAGCTCACCACCACCGCGATGAGCACCGCGATCGCGATGCCGATGGGGATCGAATAGACGAGCGCGGCGGTGCCCGCGACCACCAGGACGAGCAGGATCTCCTCGGTGGCGTAGGCGACCGAGGAGAGCGCGTCCGAAGAGAACACCGCGAGGGCGGACGTCTTCGAGAGCCGCTCGTGCCGGGCCTGCGCCGTAGCGAGCGGTGATCCCACGAACAGCCTCTTTACGGCGCTGATCTTCATCGTCGAGCGGTTCCTGAAGCACCTACGCTAGAGGCGGGGGCGCCCGGGTGTCAAGCATTCGCGTCTCCCGAGACGGCCGGCGTCACGCCGACTTCGGTCCGTCCGGGCCGTGGCCGCCATCCGGCTTGGGCTCGGGGGGCCGCGTTTGAACTCGCGGATCGCCTGGCCCAGCGAGCGGCCCAGCTCCGGGATCTTCGACCCGCGATCAGCAGGATCAACATCGGCTCCTGAACACCCCGACCGAACATGCGCATCCTCCTCGACGGCGGGGATCCCACCACGATGCGGGCGGGAGCCGCCCAGGGACGGTGCCCGCGTGTCAAATTCGGCCTCGATCCGTCGCGACGGGTGCGATGCTGAAGGCGGGAACCTCATGAACATCCTGGTGCCCGACATCAGCATCGCCGAGAAGGTGCTGCGCTCGGGGGCGGTGTACGTGTTCCTGCTCGTGGCCTTCCGTCTCTGCGGCAAGCGGCAGCTCGGCCAGCTCAGCGCCTTCGACCTCGTGGTGCTGCTCCTGATCAGCAACGTGGTGCAGAACGCGGTGATCGGCAACGACAACTCGGTCGGGGGTGGGCTGATCGGGGCGACCACCATCCTCCTCCTCAACGCGGTGGTCGCCTACCTCACCTTCCGCTTCAAGCGGTCGACCGGGTCGTCGAGCACTCCCCCACCGTGCTCGTCCGGCACGGGCGGATCATCCGCGCCAACCTGCGGCGGGAGCGGCTGGGCCCGCGCGACCTGCGGGCGGCCCTGCGCCATCACGGCGTCGTCTCGCTGCGGGACGTCCGCTACGCCTTCCTCGAGGAGGACGGCCACGTGAGCGTCGTCACCCGCCGGCCCGCCGGCGAGTGAGCCCCCGGGTCCTCGAGGCTTCGTGAGCGACCTCCACGAGTTCGTCGGTCACTGGGGCTACGTCGCCATCTTCGTGGTGGTGGTGCTCGGCAACGTGGGCCTCCCCGTGCCGGAGGAGACCATCCTGGCCCTGGCCGGCTACCTGGTCTGGCGCGGCAAGCTCCGTCTCTCCCTCGTGCTGGCGGTCGGCATCGTGAGCGCGGTGGTGGGCGACAACATCGGGTACTGGCTCGGACGTCGCTACGGCCAGACCGCGCTGCCGCGCTACGCGCGCTGGGTGCTCGGCCATCCCGAGCGCCTCGAAACCATGACCGCGTTCGTGGGCCGCCGCGGGCCGGTCGCGGTGTTCGTGGCCCGGTTCGTCCCCGGTGTCCGCTTCACCGCGGGGCCGCTCGCGGGGGCGCTCGGGATGCGCTTCGCGTCGTTCCTGATCGCCAACGTGGCGGGCGCCTTCGTCTACGTGCCGGTGGTGGTGGGGGCCGGCTACGCGGTGGGCTACGGCTTCGGGGACTACGTGGAGCGGATGCGCTACGTGGTGGGGGAAGTCGAGCGGGTCGTGCTGGTCCTCGTGCTGCTCGGCATTCTCGGCCTCGTCGCGGTGCGCATCGTGCAGGCGGTCCGCCGGCGCGACCGGGCTTGAGGCGCCGCGGCGACCGGGACGCGCTCCGCGCCCGGTCGCCACGGCCGCGCGGCTCAGTGCCCCTTGGCCTCCCCGAAGCCGGCCGAGCCCTGCAGGCGCTCTTCCGTGCCCGGGATGAACCGGCGCTCCAGCTCCTGGAAGTGCGAGACCCGAGCCATCACGTGATGGCTCTCGGTGGGATGGCCGGCCTTCAGGCGCTCGAGCGTCCACTGCGCCTGCTCCTCGTTCTTCACCAGCTCCTGCATGAAGTTCCACACCGAGTGCATCGCGGCGTGGGCCCCGAAGAGCGTGATGAAGATGAAGCGATAGCCGAGCTCGCCGAGCTCGCGGAAGGTGAGCGGGTCGCCGTCCTTGTGCCAGCGGAAGGACGAGGAGTAGTTGAAGGCCAGCGGCAAGTTCGGGTGGGTCTGCTTCATGGCGCGCGCGAACTCGATGGCGGGCCCCCGGTCCGAGTTCGACAGCTCGGCCCAGACGAGATCCACCCCCGCGTCGGCGTAGGCCCGGCCGCGCCAGATCGCCTCCTCCATGCTCCCGCCCACCGCCCCGTAGGCGTCGGTGCGCGCGATGATCACGAAGTCGCGGTCGAGCCGGTCGCGCTCCGCGAGGGCGGACCGGTACTTGCCGAGCGCTTCCTCGCGCGACACGATCGTCTTCCCCGCGATGTGGCCGCAGCGCTTCGGGAAGCGCTGATCCTCGAGATGGATGCCCGCGACCCCGGTCTTCACGAACTCCTGTACCGTGCGCATCGTCGAGAGCGCGTTGCCGTAGCCGTCGTCGGCGTCCGCGATGATCGGCACGTCGACCGCGCTGGCCACCATGGACGCCGCCTTCGTCACCTCGGTCATCGTCAGGAAGCCCATGTCGGGCCAGCCGTTGAGCATGGCCAGCGAGTAGCCGCTCAGGTAGATGGACTTCATGCCGGCCTGCTCGGCGATCTGGGCGTCGAGCGGCGAGTAGATGCCGCCGGTGAAGAGATAGGGCTCGTCCTGCAGCAGCCGGCGGAACGTCTTCCCCTTGGATTCCATCGTGAGGCCTCCCTCAGAGCGAGAGCGCCGGCGCCATGGCGAGGGCGCACCAGCGGCAATAGGTGTCGGAATCGATCTCGATCGCGCAGCTCGGGCAGCAGGGGGCATGACACTCCCGGCATCCCTGCACGCGGCGTGGCTCCGGATGCAGCAGTCCGCACTCACACGTCGACATGGCGCTCCTCCCTCGACCCGTTCAGGCCAGACCCGGCGGTGACGAGCCTGGCCCAGGGCAGATCCAGCAAGGTCTCGGCGCAGGCCGGGCAGTAGGTGGTGGACTCGAGCTCGTACGAACACGCGGGGCAGCAGGCGGCCCCGCAGGCGATACAGCCTAGATGGTTGAACGGGAACTCCACGACGGTTCCGCAACGGCACTGGGCCCCCATGGGCTCCTCCTTGAGCGCGAGATGCGCTTGTAGGAGACAAGAAGCGTTCCAGGGCCCAGAGAGACCGGAACTATCTGATTCGACTACCTATGTGCAAGTCATCGCCACAGAAAAAGGGACACCGTCGTCTCACTCAAACCTGAGATATTCTTGCGTGTATATGAATAACTACTGGGAATAATTAGGATATTTAGGAAAGATCGTATGAGTCTGTATCGACTCATCTATGAGTCGACTACAACTCAGACTTGAATTTCTTCGTATTTATCGAGTACTTGGATATCAGACGGTGGAAGTTCCGCCGGGTGATGCCGGCCTTCTGAGCGGCCACCGAGATATTGCCACGGGCCTCCGACAGGAATCGGGCGACGGCTTCCTTCTCGAACATGGAGACCACCCGCTCCTTGGCCTGCACGAAGCCCTCCTGGGTGGTGACCCGGATCGGGCCCGACTCCTGGAGATAGAGGGGCAGGAGCGCGACCTCGACCTGCTGGCTCGAGGAGAGGACCACGGCCCGCTCGATGATGTTCTCCAGTTCGCGCAGGTTGCCGGGCCAGGTATAGCGCCTCAGCATGTCGAGGGCGTCCTGGGAGAAGCGATCCACCTTCTTGTTCACCTTGGCCTCGGCCTTGCGGAGGAAGTGGTAGGCCAGGACCGGGATGTCCTCGCTGCGCTCGCGCAGCGGGGGGAGGACCACGGTGAAGGCGTTGAACCGGTAGAACAGGTCCTCGCGGAACTCGGAGCCGGCCAGCGCCTTCTCGAGATCCCGGTTGGTGGCCGCGATCACCCGCACGCGGACCTTCCGGGTGACCACGTCGCCGACCGGCTTCACCTCGCCCGCCTGCAGCACCCGCAGCAGCTTGCCCTGCATCTCGAGCGGCATGTCCCCGATCTCGTCGAGGAAGATGGTCGCGCCGTCCGCCTTCTCGAAGAGACCCACCTTGTCGGCCACCGCCCCGGTGAACGACCCGCGCTTGTGCCCGAACAGCTCCGACTCCATCAGGGTCGGAGTCAGCGCGGTGCAGTTGACGGTGACGAGCGGCTTGTCGCGCAGGTTCGAGTAGCGGTGAATCGCCCGCGCCACCAGCTCCTTGCCGGTACCGGATTCCCCGCGGATCAGCACGGTGGTGGGCGTCTGGGCCACCCGGATCATCTGCTCGGCCAGCTCCCGCATCTTCGGGTTCTGCCCGATGATGAAGTCGCCCTCGGCCTTGGCCTGCAGCTCCCGGAGCATGAGCGAGTACCGGTCCTCCAGCTCCTCGCTGCGCTTCCGCTCCGCGAGGAGGTCCCACATGAACTTGGCGCTCGCGCCCCCCATCACTTCGGTGCCCGGCGGCTTGAGCCGCTCGATGGTCTCCTGCACTTGGCCGTTGCCGGTCACGTCGATGATGAGGTCGACCCGCGGATCCGCGACCAGCTCGCGCAGGTCGGTGCTGACCGCGACGTTGAGGCGCCGGGCCAGCTCGAGCCCCGGGGCCCAAGGGTTCACGTCGGCGACCCCGATGATGGTGACGGTAGGATCGCCGCTGAACATCTCGAGCAGGGCGCGCCCGCCCTTGCCCGCGCCGATAATCACCACCTTGGTCATCCTGGAGGCTCAGGCTCTCCTGGGGTCACCACCCCGGAGATCGGGCTAGAAGGGCTGGGCCTCGCGCTTGGCGAGGCGCTCGAAGGAGGCGTACTCGGGGACGAACGTGACCTGGATCTTGCCGGTGGGCCCGTTGCGCTGCTTGCCGATGATCACGTCGGCCACCCGGTCCCCGTCCTCCGACTGCAGGCCGTAGCGCTCGGGCCGGTAGAGGAAGAGGATCACGTCGGCGTCCTGCTCGAGCGCGCCCGACTCGCGCAGGTCCGAGAGCTGCGGCTCCTTGCGCTCGCGCGCCTCCACCGCGCGGGAGAGCTGCGACAGCGCCACCACCGGCACGTGCAGCTCCTTGGCCAGGGCCTTGAGCGACCGGGAGATGTCCGAGATCTCCTGCTGCCGGTTCTCCTGCTGGTGGCGGCCGCGCATCAGCTGGAGATAGTCGATGACGATCAGGTCGAGGCCGTGCTCCGCCTTCATGCGCCGGGCCTTGGCGCGCGCCTCGAGCACGGTGAGCGCGGGCGAGTCGTCGATGTAGACGGGCGCCTCGGCGAGCCGCCCCGCCGCGTTGGTGAGGCGCGTCCAGTCCCGCGGGTCGAGATAGCCGGTGCGCACCTTGTGGGAGTCCACCTTGGCCTCGGCGCACAGCAGCCGCTGCACGAGCTGCTCCTTGGACATCTCGAGGCTCAGCACGAGCACGCGCTTGTGGTCCTCGACCCCCGCGAACTTGGCGATGTTCAGCGCGAAGGCGGTCTTGCCCATGGAGGGCCGGCCCGCGATGATGATGAAGTCGCTGGGCTGGAAGCCCGAGGTCATGCGGTCGAGGTCGTCGAAGCCGGTGGCGAGCCCGGTGATGTGCTCCTTGCGGTCGTAGAGCTTCTCGATGTGCTCGAAGGTGTCCTTGAGGATGGCCCGCACCGGGAAGGCCGAGCCCTGCATGCGCCGCTCGGAGATCTGGAAGATCAGCCGCTCCGCGTCGTCGAGCAGCTTGTCCACGTCGTCGCGGGCCTCGTAGCTCTGCCCGATGATCTCGGTGGCGATGCGGATGAGATCGCGCAGGAGCGCCTTCTCCCGCACGATCGCCCCGTAGGAGAGCAGGTGGGCCGCGGTCGCCGCCTCCTCGACCAGGCTCGCGAGGGCGGCGGCGCCGCCCACCTCTTCGAGGGCCGCGCGCCGCTTCAGCTCCTCCGACACCGTGAGCAGGTCCACCGGCTCGTTGCGCTCGAAGAGCGCGAGGGTGGCGTCGAAGATCTTGCGGTGCCCTTCCTTGTAGAAGTCGGCGGGCCTGAGCAGCTCGATGGCCTTGGGCAGGCTCTCCCGATCGAGCAGGATCGCCCCCAGCACGGCCCGCTCGGCCTCCAGGCTGTGGGGAGGGATCTTGGAGGTGAGCAGGTCGGTGAGCGTGGCCACGGCTACTCCCGGGTCACGGACACCTTCAACTGGGCGGTGACGTCGTGATGCAGGCGCACCGGCACCGTGAACTCGCCGAGCGTCTTGATGGGCTCGTCGAGCCCGATGCGGCGCCGCTCGACCTCGAGGCCGTGCTGCGAGAGGAAGCTCGCGAGGTCGGCGCGGCCCACCGAGCCGAAGAGCCGGCCCTCGTCGGAGGCCTGCCGGCGCTGGGCGAAGTGCAGGGCCTCGATGGCCTGGGCCTGTCCCTGCGCGTCCGCCCGGAGCTTGGCCGCCTGCGAATCCTGGCGCGCCTTGATCTGCTCGATGTTCTTGAGGTTCGCGGGGGTCGCGTGCAGGGCGAGTTTCTGGGGCAGCAGGAAGTTGCGCGCGTAGCCGTCGGCGACGTCGCGGACCTCGCCGCGGCGGCCCAGGGTCGGCACGTCATCCATCAGGATGATTTTCATGGCGTCACTCGGCGGTCTGGGCGAGCAGGGCTACCGTGCGCGCGCGGCGGACGGCGCGGGTGAGCTGCCGCTGGTGACGGGCGCAGCTTCCCGATATGCGGCGCGGGGTGATCTTGCCGCGCTCCGAGACGAAGTTGCGCAGCCGGCGAATATCCTTGTAGTCGACCGAGCTGACCCGATCGACGCAGAACTTGCAAACCTTGCGGCGACCGAACCGGCGCCGCTTGACGGGCTTTCCACCTGGCGGAATGGCGTGTTCCTCCTCTTGGAACGGGACTCCCTAGAACGGCACCTCGTCGTCGGCTTCGCCGCCCGCCTCGACCGGCTCGGGCACTCCGGGCGCGGACGCGGCGACGGACTTGCTGCGTCCCATGAACTGCACCCGTTCGGCGACGACCTCGACGACGCTGCGCTTCTGGCCGTCCTTCGTTTCCCAATCGCGAGTCTGCAGCCGGCCCTCGACCATGATCGGGCTGCCCTTGTCGAGGTACTCGCCGCAGCTCTCGGCCTGCTTGCCCCACACCACCACCGTGAGGAAGCAGGTCTCTTCGCGCTTCTCTCCACCCTGCGTCGTGTAGTTGCGGTTGACGGCCAGCCGGAGATCGGCCACCGCGGTGCCGCTCGGCGTGTACCGCAGCTCCGGGGTCCGCGTCAGATTGCCGATCAGGAACACTCGGTTCAGGTTCGCCATCAGACGACCTCCTCCACCGCCGGGGCCGGCGGCTTCGGCGCCGTCCGGATCCGCTTGGGCGCCGGGACGCGGGTCGTGAGGTACCGGAGGACCTGCTCGTTGAGCTTCAGCTGGCGCTCGAACTCCTTGATGGTGGCCGGCTCCGCCTTGGACTCGATGACCACGTAGGTGCCCTCGCGCTGCTTGCGCATGTCGTAGGCGAGCCGCCGCTTGCCCCAGCTCTCCGCCTTGCCCACTTCGCCGCCGAGCGTCTTGAGCGTCTCCTGCACCTTGGTGAGGAGCGCGGCCACTTCTTCCTCGTTGAGCCGGGGATCCAGGATCAGTAGGGTCTCGTACGGATACAAACACTCACCTCCTCGGCAGTTTCGCTATTTGAAGCGCTTTACGTTACCAGAGCCTGCCGCGAAAGACAACCGGGGTCAAGAGTAGATAAAAGAGTACGGCCCTTGCCGTCGCCGGCAAGGGCCGCCCTCCCGCACCCGGCCGCGGAACAGCCGGGCCTAGAAGTCCCCGTGAGGCATCGGCGGGGCCGACGCCGGCTTGTCCTCGGGCAGGTCGGTGATCAGCGCCTCCGTCGTCAGCAGCAGCGCGGCCACCGACGCCGCGTTCTGCAGCGCCACCCGCTCCACCTTGGTGGGGTCGATGATGCCGGCCTGGATCATGTCCACGAACTCCAGCGACTCCGCG
>DASQAL010000168.1:0-15315 GCA_035635775.1 Candidatus Acidiferrum sp. | reverse complement strand
CGTTCTGGAAATAGAAGACCCGGGCGTGCTCGAGGTAGCGGTCCACGATCGAGATCGCCCGGATGCGATCCGACAGGCCCGGGATGCCGGGGCGCAGGCAGCAGATGCCGCGCACGATCAGGTCGATCGCCACGCCGGCCTGGTTGGCCAGGTACAGCTCCTCGATGAGCGTTCGATCCACCAGGCTGTTCATCTTGGCGATGATGCGCGCGGGCCGGCCGCGCCGGGCATGCTCGGCCTCTCGCCGGATCCGGTCGCGGAAGCCGTCGCGCAGCCCGGTGGGCGCCACCAGCAGGTGACGGAACCGACGCGGGCGCGTGTAGCCGGTCAGCATGTTGAACAGCTCGGTGACGTCCTCGCCGAAGGACTCCCGGCAGGTGAAGAGGCCGAAGTCGCCGTAGATGCCGCCGGTGCGGGCGTTGTAGTTGCCGGTGGCCAGGTGGCAGTAGCGCCGGATCCCGTCGGGCTCCTGGCGGACGACGAGGCAGGCCTTGCAGTGGGTCTTGTAGCCGGGCAGGCCGTAGACGACGTGCGCGCCCACCGCCTCGAGCGCGCGCGCCCAGCGGATATTGGCCTCCTCGTCGAAGCGCGCCTGCAGCTCCACGAGCACCGCGACCTCCTTGCCGTTCTCGGCGGCCAGGGTGAGGGCCTGCGCGATCGGGGAGGTCGGGCTCACGCGGTAGAGCGTCATCTTGATCGCGAGCACCCGGGGATCCACCGCGGCCTCGCTCACGAAGCGGGTGACCGCGTCGAAGGAGTGGTACGGGTGGTGGGCGAGCACGTCGCCGCTCCGGATCGCGCTCCAGACGTCGGCGGAGCCGTCGAAAGCGGGGAGCGGGCGCGGCGGGAGCGGCTGATCCTTGAGGCGCGGCACGTCCACCGCCGCGTAGAGCTGGAAGAGGTCGGAGAACGCGGTGAAGCCGGTGCCGGTGTAGAGATCCTCCGGGCCCAGCTCGAGCTCGTCGACCAGGGTGGCGAGCAGCTCCGCGGGAAGGTCGGGGTCGTACTGCAGCCGGACCGCGTCGCCCATGCGCCGCTCCCGCACCCCGGCCTCCACGCTGGTGAGCAGATCCACGGCCCGCTTGCGCTCGAGCGCGATGTCCGCGTCGCGGGTCACGCGAATGGCGTGGCAGGAGACCACCTCGTAGCCGTTGTAGAGCGCGGGAAGCTGGAGCCGGATGACGTCTTCCAGCAGCATGAACGCGTGCTGCCCGGGAGGGCCGGGGAGGGGCACGAAGCGCGGTACGACCTGACTCGGGATGTGGACCACCGTGAGCGTGGTGTGCGGGAGCACGCTGGCGGTGACCGCTCGGACCGCGACCACGAGGCAGAGCGACCGGTTGGCCAGGTGCGGGAAGGGATGGCCCGGGTCGATGGCCAGCGGGGTCAGGACGGGCATCAGGGTCCGCTGGAAATACTCGTCGAGGAACCGCTCCTGCTCCGGGGTGACTTCCTTCGGGCGGACCAGGCGGATGCCTTCGGAGGCCAGGATCGGGCCCAGCTCCTCCAGGAAGCAGCGGTGCTGGGCGTCCACCAGCCGGTGGACCTTGTCCGCGACCGCGGCCAGGGTCTCCGCCGGAGAGAGCCCGTCCGGCCCCATGGTCGGGTCCCCGGCGCGGATCCGGCGCTTGAGCTCGGCCACTCGCACCATGAAGAATTCGTCGAGGTTCGAGCTGAAAATAGCCAGGAACTTTACGCGTTCCAGCAGCGGGACGGTCGGGTCCTGAGCTTCCTCGAGCACCCGGCGGTTGAACTCGAGCCAGGAGAGCTCGCGGTTGACGAAGACGTCCGGCGGCAGTGGCGGCGTGGTCATGGTTGGATCGGGCCCGCGCTCGGCAGGCCCGGCCGTCAGTTTCGGAGAGGCATCGCGCAAGGTCAAATCACAGGAATGTTACGAAAGCGCTAGCCATAGGCTTGGCCGATCTGTCTCGAGGAAGTCATAGGCATGTCGGATTGGACCCCTTCGGACGAGACGGTACCATGGGCCGGCGGACGAGGACGTCCGATTCAGTCCACACGAAACGCCGAGGGGAGAGCATCCATGGAGCGACGTGAGTTCCTGAGAAACGGAGCCGCGGTGACGGTGGCCGCCGCGGTGGGCGCCCTGCCGCGGGTCGTGCGGGCGTCCACCGGATCGGACGGAGCCAGGTGGCGCACCTTCGAGGTGGTGACCCGGATGGAGGTGGCCAATCCGACGGGTCCGACGCGGGTCTGGGTGCCGATGCCGCTCGCGGTGGACACGGACTACCAGAAGAGCTTCGGCCACGGCTGGACGGGGAACGGGGCGGCCGCGCGGGTCTATCGTGACGACAAGTACGGAGCGGCCGTCTTCTACGCGGAGTGGCCGGCGGGCGAGAGCGCGCCGGTGGCGGAAGTGACGAGCCGCTTCGCCGCGCGCGACCGGCTCGTGGACGTGACGAAGCCGGGGATGAACGCCGCTCCCGAGGACCGGGCCACGCTCCACCGATACCGGGAGTCCAGCAAGCTGGTCCGGACGGACGGGATCGTGAAGAAGACCTCGCAGCAGATCACCAAGGGTGCGGACAAGGACGTGGACAAGGCGCGCGCGATCTACGAGTGGATCGTGGAGAACACCTTTCGCGATCCCAAGGTGCGGGGCTGCGGGGTGGGCGATATCCGCGCCATGCTGGAGACCGGCAACCTGGGCGGCAAGTGCGCCGACCTCAACGCGCTGTTCGTCGGCCTCGCGCGCGCGGCGGGTATTCCCGCCCGCGACGTCTACGGCGTGCGCGCGGCGGACTCCGCCGAGTTCAAGAGCCTGGGCAAGTCCGGCGAGATCACCAAGGCGCAGCACTGCCGCGCCGAGTTCTACATCGCCAGCCACGGCTGGGTGCCGGTGGACCCGGCGGATGTTCGCAAGGTGATCCTGGAGGAGCGGGGCGGCATCCCGCTCAACGACCCGACGACCCAGAAGGCGCGGGCGAAGCTCTTCGGCCAGTGGGAGATGAACTGGCTCGCCTACAACTACGCTCACGACGTCAAGCTGCTCAACTCCAGGGAAGACGCGGTCGCCTTCTTCATGTATCCGCAGGCGGAGACGGGCGAGGCGCGCAAGGACAGCCTGGATCCGGACAGCTTCAAGTACAAGATCACCGCGCGCGAGCTCGGGATCTAGCCCGCGCGCCACTCGCTCCGCGGTTGCTGACGCCCCCGCTTCCCGGCGGGGGCGTGGTGCGTTCCACGCCCCGCGTTCACGCATCATTTACCCCGGCGTCATCATCCCGTAACCCCGGCCGCGCACACTCCCTCCATGACACGGACCAGCGTGGGGGTGGAGCCGATGGCGAGCGGCAGCCGGCGAGGAAGTCCAGAGAAGCCGAGTGCGCCCAAGGGAGCGCGGGTGCTCGTGGTGGAGGACGAGGCGGACGTCGCCGAGATGATTCGCTACAACCTTGGCAAGGAAGGCTACGACGTCCGCCTGGCCAGCAACGGCACCGACGCCCTCCGGCAGGTCAAGGAGGCGAAACCAGATGTCATCCTGCTGGACATCATGGTGCCGCACCTCAACGGATGGGAGATCTGCCGCCGCCTCAAGCAGGACCGGGAGACCGTCGCCATCCCGGTGATCATGGTGACCGGGCGCGTGGAAGAGGGCGACAAGGTGCTCGGCTTCGAGATGGGCGCCGACGACTACGTGACCAAGCCCTTCTCGCCGCGGGAGCTCCTGGCCCGCGTGCGCGCGGTCAGCCGGCGTGGGCGACTGAACGATTCGGACGCCACCCAGGTGCTCCGGGCCGGCGAGCTCGAGATCGACCCGCAGCGCTTCGAGGTCAAGATGAAGGGCCGCCTGGTCGAGCTGACCCGCAAGGAGTTCGATCTGCTCGCCACCCTGATCCGCACGCCGGGCCGGGTATTCGGCCGGGAAGAGCTGCTGGATCTCGTCTGGGGCCAGGACGGCTTCGTGGAGCCCCGGACGGTGGACGTGCACGTGGCCCGGTTGCGCGCGAAGTTCACGGCCGCGCGGACCCCGATGCCCGCCATCGAGACGGTGCGGGGCGTCGGCTACCGGTTCCGGGACTCGGCCCGGAGCGACTCGTAACAGAATCGTAACGTCACGGTTACCTTCTCGCAACACAAACCGAGGATCATCAGCCGCGACAACCCAAAGGAGGGAAGAGAATGAGGAGAGCGATCACAGCGGTGGCCATCGTCGGGCTGACCGCGGCCGTCGGCTACGCTTCGGGACCCCCGAAGCTGGACCCGGCTCTGCAGCCGTACAAGTCGGTGAGCGGAGTCAGCGGGAACGTCTCGAGCATCGGCTCGGACAGCCTGAACAACCTGATGACGCTCTGGGCGGAGAACTTCAACAAGTTCTATCCGAACGCCAAGATCCAGATCGAGGGCAAGGGATCGTCCACCGCGCCTCCGGCGCTGATCTCCGGCACCGCGCAGCTCGGCCCGATGTCGCGGGAGATGAAGGGCACGGAGGTGGACGCCTTCGAGAAGAAGTACGGCTACAAGCCGACCCCGATCCGCACCTCCGTGGACGCCCTCGCGGTTTTCGTCAACAAGGACAACCCGATCAAGTGCATGACGATCACCCAGGCGGACGCGGTCTTCTCGAAGTCCCGCCGGCACGGCTACAAGGAAGACATCACCACGTGGGGGCAGCTCGGGCTGACCGGGGAGTGGGCGAACAAGCCGCTCAGCCTCTACGGACGCAACTCCGCCTCGGGCACCTACGGGTTCTTCAAGGAGCACACGCTCAAGAACGGCGACTTCAAGGACTCCGTGAAGGAGCAGCCAGGCTCGGCGGCGGTGGTGCAGGGCCTCACGGTGGACCGCTTCGCCATCGGCTATAGCGGCATCGGCTACGCGACCGCGGGCGTCCGGGCGGTCCCGCTGGCCGAGAAGGAAGGCGCCAAGTGCTACGAGGCGGATCCCGACAACGCCTATTCGGGGAGCTATCCGCTGTCCCGCTTCCTGTTCGTCTACGTCAACAAGGCCCCCGGCAAGCCGCTCGAGCCGCTGACCCGGGAGTTCGCGAAGCTGATCCTCTCCAAGGAAGGCCAGGAGGTGGTCATCAAGGACGGCTACTTCCCGATTCCCGCCTCCATCGCCAAGGAAGAGTTGGCGAAGATCCAGTAGGTGGCCATCGACCCAGGGGTGCTCGGGGCGGGCGAGCCGGTTCGGCCGGCTCGCCCGCTCGTCGTTTCACGCGCTCGAACTGCACGTCGCATCGTCGCCGACCAGTGGGCGTCGCGGCTGGTCGTGTCCGGTGGCATCATCATCATCGCCTCGATCCTGGCGATCCTCTTCGTGATCGCGGCCGAGGTCTACCCGCTGTTCAAGAAGCCGACCGTCGAATTTCTCGGCACGCGATCCCCCGCGACCGCCACTGCCCCGGGTCCGGGCGTCGCCGCCGGGGTGGACGAGTACCGCGAGGTGGGATACACGGTCGGCGCCGGGGGAGTGCTCGAGCTGGTTGGGCTGAAGGGCGAGCGGCGCCTGGCCGGCGTGCCGATTCCGGGCCTGGACGGCGCCCGGGTCAGCACGGTGGCGGCCCTGGGCAAGGGGCGCCATCTCATCGGGACCTCCGACGGCCGGGCCATCGTGCTCGACATGCGGTTCGACGTGGCCTTCAAGGACGGCAAGCGGGAGGTGACGCCCTCGCCGGCGTTCGCCGCCCCTTCGATCCTTGATCCCGAGAAGAAGCGGCCGCTGCTACGGGTGACTGGCGCGGAGCCGCCGGGCGGGCCGCTCACGGTGGCGCAGGTCGGTCCCAGGGCCCTGGTGATTCAGAGCGTGGTGGAGAAGAAGGCGCTGGTGGGGGGAAGCCGGCGGGAGGAATCCCTCGCGACGGTCGAGGTCCCGACCGCCGGCGAGATCACGGCGCTGGCGCTCGATGGGCGAGGCGAGGACCTCTTTGTCGGCACTTCGACCGGCGAGGCCATCCACTACGACATGCGGGATCGGCAGGCGCCGCGGCCGCTGGACCAGGTCGCGGTCACCGGCAAGCCGGGCGTCGGGGTCACGACGCTCGGCTTCTTGATCGGGGACCGGACGCTCGTGGTGGGCGACCACGGCGGGGGCGTGTCCACCTGGCAGGTCGTGCCACCGCCGGGAGGCGGAGAGCGACGGCTGACGCGGATCTATCAGTTCGCCGGACACACCGGGCCGGTGGTGAGCATCGACGCGTCCAAGCGCGACAAGGGCTTCGCGACCGCGGATACCTCGGGTAGCGTGCTGGTCCACTACGGAACGTCGGGGCATACGCTCCTCACCCTCAAGGCGCCCGAGGGGGGCCTCCACTCGGTCGTGTTCGCCCCGAAGGCGGACGGGATCGTGCTGGTGAGCCGGCAAGGCGCGATGAGCGAGTGGCGGGTGGACAACCCGCATCCGGAGATCACGCTCAAGACCGTGTTCGGGAAGGTCTGGTACGAGGGCTACTCGGAGCCGGCCTACGTCTGGCAGTCCACCGGCGGCACCGACGACTTCGAGGCCAAGTTCAGCCTGACCCCGCTCATCTACGGGACCCTGAAGGGGACCTTCTACGCCCTGGTCTTCGCGGTGCCGATGGCGTTGCTCGCCGCCGTGTACGTCAGCGAGTTCATGCACCCGAGCGTCAAGGCCTACGTCAAGCCGGTGGTCGAGGTGATGGCCGCGCTGCCCAGCGTGGTGCTGGGGTTCCTGGCCGGGTTGTGGCTCGCGCCCCTGGTGGAGCAGGTGGTGCCGGGGCTGTTCCTGTTGCCCCTGGTGCTGCCGGTGTGCGTCCTGGGGGCGTACTTCGCGTGGCGCACGGTACCGCTCAAGATCCGTGGCCGCTTCAGGATCGGGACCGAGGTGTTCCTGCTGATCCCGGTGGTCATCGCGGGCGTATGGCTGGCCTTCGCCCTGGGCGGCCTCGTGGAGACCCTGCTCCTGAGCGGTAGCTACCGCGGCTGGCTGCTGTCCGCCCTGGGCTTGACCTACGACCAGCGCAACTCGCTCGTGGTCGGGGTCGCGATGGGCTTCGCGGTGATCCCGATCATCTTCACGATCGCGGAGGACTCGCTGGCGAACGTCCCGCAGCACCTGCGTGCCGGGTCCTTGGCGTTGGGGGCAAACCGGTGGCAGAGCGCGATCCGGATCGTGCTGCCGACCGCCAGTCCCGGGATCTTCTCGGCAATCATGATCGGCTTCGGCCGCGCGGTGGGCGAGACCATGATCGTCCTGATGGCCACCGGGAATACCCCGGTGATGGACTGGAGCGTCTTCAACGGGTTCCGGGCGCTGTCCGCGAATATCGCGGTCGAGCTCCCCGAGGCCCCGGAAGGCGGCACGCTCTTCCGGGTGCTCTTTCTGGCCGCGTTCCTGCTCTTCTGCCTGACCTTCGCGGTCAACACGGTGGCCGAGCTGGTGCGCCTCAAGCTCCGGCAGAAGTACCGGTACCTATGAGAACACGCGTGAGCCGCATCTTCGCGGGCGGCGAGCCGTTCATCTGGCTGACCGGAGGGGCGCTGACCCTCTCCCTGCTGCTGGTGGCCGGGCTCATCGGCCTGATCCTCTACAACGGCCTCGGGTTCTTCTGGCCCCGGGACGTCCTGCGGGCGACGCTGCAGGACGGGAAGACGCTCACCGGTCAGGTGGTCGAGCGGGAGCCGATGCCGGGAGCCGCGGGACAGTACCGGATCAAGCTCAAGGTCGCCAATCGCGATCTCTACGGGGCGGACTTCCAGTGGCTGGACGAGAGCCAGATCAAACGCCGGGAGTATCCTCCCGACGTGGCGGTGATCGAGCGCACCGAGTGGGGCCTCCTGATCGGCGCCATCAAGGAAGTACGCGAGGGGGGCCAACCGGTGGCGGTCGGCGCCGCGGCGGCATGGGCGGAAGTCCAGAAGCGGCTGCCGGACGCGGCGCGGGTCCGGCGGGAGATCCACCGGATCGAGACGGGCGCGATCGGGGGCATCAACTATCAGCAGGAGAAGATCCGTCTCGCGCTGAGAGGCCTGGAGCTGCGTAAGACCACCCAGGGGCCGGAGGTGGAGGCGCTCAAGGCCCAGCTCGCGCCGCTGCAGGAGAAGTACGCGCTGGAGGAGGCCAAGCTCGGCGCCCTCCGGAAGAGCCAGACGGCCAGCGTGGTGGTCGTGGCCGACGGGGGCAAGGAGAAGGAGCTGCCGATCTCGCAGGTGGTGGACATCCGGTTCCCGAACGCCATGAGCGGACTCGCCAAGACCGGCTACTACGCGGGCCGGGTGTGGGAGTTCGTCTCCGACGACCCCCGCGAGTCCAATACCGAAGGGGGCGTCTTTCCCGCCATCTTCGGCACCGTGATGATGGTGCTGATCATGAGCATCGTGGTCACCCCGCTGGGCGTGCTCGCGGCCTTCTACCTGCGCGAGTACGCGCGGCAGGGAGCGTTCGTCAGCGCGGTGCGGATCGCGGTCAACAACCTGGCGGGGGTGCCGTCCATCGTCTTCGGGGTGTTCGGCGTCGGCTTCTTCATCTACTTCGTGGGCGGCTCGATCGACCGGCTCTTCTACGCGGAGGCGCTCCCGACGCCGACCTACGGCACCGGCGGCATCCTGTGGGCCGCGCTCACCCTGGCCCTGCTGACGGTGCCGGTGGTGATCGTCGCCACCGAGGAAGGGTTGGCCGCGATCCCACGCGGCACGCGGGAAGCCTCGCTGGCCTTGTCGGCCACGAAGCTCGAGACGACACTCCGGGTCGTGCTGCCGGCGGTGATGCCGTCCATTCTCACCGGCCTCATCCTGGCGATGGCCCGCGCGGCCGGCGAGGTGGCGCCGCTCATGATCACCGGGGTGGTGAAGCTGGCCCCCGCGCTGCCGCTGGACGGCACGTGGCCGTTCCTCCACATGGATCGGAAATTCATGCACCTGGGCTTCCACATCTACGACGTGGGGTTCCAGTCGCCCAACGTGGACGCGGCGCGGCCGATGGTCTTCGCCACGACGCTGCTCCTGCTCGTGATCGTGGTCTTCTTGAACCTGTTCGCGATCAGCATGCGCAACCGGCTGCGTCGCAAGTACGCGACGTCGGCGGTCTAACCCCGAGGGAGGCGTCAATGTCCGGATCCGTGAGCGTGAGCGTGAGCGCGAGCCTCAAGCCGGGCGCCAGTCCCGGGCCCATCATGGAGATGCCCATGGTGGAGATCGATCACCTGTCGCTCTGGTACGGGGCCAAGCTCGCCCTCAAGGACATCTCCATGTCCATTCCCAAGCACCGGGTCACCGCGTACATCGGCCCGTCCGGATGCGGCAAGTCGACGCTCCTCCGCTGCCTCAACCGGATGAACGACCTGGTGGACGGGGTGCGGGTCGCCGGGAACATCCGGATCGGAGGGACCGACATCCACGATCCCGCCCTGGACGTCACCGACCTGCGCAAGCGGGTGGGCATGGTGTTCCAGAAGTCGAACCCGTTCCCGAAGTCCATCTTCGAGAACGTGGCCTACGGGCCGCGCATCCTCGGGGTCCGCAACCAGAGCGATCTCGAGGGCATCGTCGAGCGGAGCCTCAAGGGGGCGGCCCTGTGGGACGAGGTGCACGACCGCCTGCGCGAGAGCGCGCTGGGGCTCTCGGGCGGCCAGCAGCAGCGGCTCTGCATCGCGCGCGCGATCGCGGTGGAGCCGGACGTGCTGCTTATGGACGAGCCGTGCTCGGCGCTCGATCCGATCGCCACCGCCAAGATCGAGGAGCTGATGCTCGATCTGAAGAACAGCTACACCATCGTCATCGTCACCCACAACATGCAGCAGGCGGCCCGGGTGTCGGACTACACTGGGTTCATGCTCCTGGGTGAGCTGATCGAGGTCGGGGTGACCCGCCAGCTCTTCACCAATCCGCGGGAGAAGCAGACCGAGGACTACATCACCGGCCGGTTCGGATAGCCGAGGGAGGACGCCATGACACGGCACTTCCACGATGAGCTGGACGCCCTCAAGCAGACCCTGCTCGCGATGGGCGGGCTGGTCGAGGACCAGATCCGGCGGGCCATGCGCGCCCTGCTCGAGCGCGACGACGTCATCGCCCAGGAGGTCATCGACCGGGACCGGCAGGTGAACACCTACGACGTCGAGGTGGACGAGCAGTGCGTGAACCTGCTCGCGCTGCACCAGCCGGCCGCGAGCGACCTGCGCTTCATCACCACCGCGATGAAGATCGTGACCGATC
Organism: Candidatus Acidiferrum sp.; assembly: GCA_035635775.1. Lineage (GTDB taxonomy): Bacteria > Methylomirabilota > Methylomirabilia > Rokubacteriales > CSP1-6 > CAMLFJ01. Next base: position 5,182 of record DASQAL010000168.1, on the reverse strand, counting down.
TGGAGCGCATCGGCGACCAGGCGGTCAACATCGCCCAGCGCGCCCTCGAGCTGAACCGGGAGCCTCAGCTCAAGCCCTACATCGACCTGCCGCGCATGGCGGACCGGGCGCAGCGCATGGTCAAGGAGAGCCTGGATGCCTTCGTGGCCGGCGACACCGCCCTCGCCCGCCAGGTGTGCGCCGCGGACGCCGAGGTGGACGCCCTCAAGGAGCAGATCTTCCGGGAGCTCCTGACCTACATGATGGAGGACCCGCGGACGGTCTCCCGCGCGATCCGGGTGATCCTGATCTCGCGGTTCATGGAGCGGGTGGCCGACCACGCCACCAATATCGCGGAGATGGTGATCTACCTGGTCGAGGGGAAGATGGTCCGGCATACGCTGGCCTGAGCGGGGCGCCGTGTATACTGCTGATGTGAGTCCGGATCGGCATTACCACCTTCAGTCCGAGGACGCCAACCGGCGGATCGACGCGCTGCTCGAGCAGCTCCGGGTGCCGGAGTCCACCTGGCCGCTCTACGCCGACCTGCTCACCACCGCGCTCAAGATGTACGAGGACGGCGCGGGGGTGGCCGATGTCCGGATCGCCAACGCGGCGTTCAAGGAGATCCGCTACGGCTTCAAGGTCTTCGCGCCCTGGCGCAACGTGCCGAAGATCACCGTGTTCGGCTCCGCCCGGACGCCGCGCGCGCACCCGATCTCCGAGCAGGCCTACGCCTTCAGCAAGCGGATCACCGGCGCGGGGTGGATGGTCATCACCGGCGCGGGGGGCGGCGTCATGAGCTCGGCCCAGGAAGGGGCGGGCGGCGAGCGCTCGTTCGGCCTCAATATCCGGCTGCCCTTCGAGCAGGAAGCCAATCCCTGGATCGCGGACGACCCGAAGCTGGTCTCGTTCAAGTACTTCTTCACCCGCAAGCTCTTCCTGGTGCGCGAGGCCCACGCGATGGCCTTCCTGCCCGGCGGCTTCGGCACCGCCGACGAGGCGTTCGAGGCGCTGACCTTGATCCAGACCGGGAAGTCGCCGGTGCTACCGCTCGTGATGCTGGACGAGCCGGGCGGGACCTACTGGAAGACCTTCGACGAGTTCGTGCGGCGGGAGATGGTGGGGCGGGGCACGGTGTCGCCGAACGACCCCGACCTCTATCGCGTCACCGACGACGTGGAGAAGGCCGCCGCGGAGGTCGAGGGCTTCTACAAGCTCTACCACTCGCAGCGCTACGTGCGCGACGCCCTCGTGCTCCGCATCCGCCGGCCGATATCCCCGGTGGCGCTCGCCGATCTCAACGCGCGGTTCTCCGACATCCTGACCGCGCCCGCCGAGCAATCGAAGGGGCCGCTCCCGGGGGAGGGGGACGAGCTGCCGGACCTGCCGAGGCTGGTGCTGCCCTTCAACCGCTCCGGCTTTGCCCGCCTCCGCAGCCTGCTGGACCTCGTGAACGCCAGCTAGCGGTCTCCCTCTCCCCTCTGGGGAGAGGGCAGGGTGAGGGGCTGCAGGGTGAGGGGCTGCAGGATGAGGGGCTACTCCGCCTCGTCCCGCTCCTCGGTCGTCTGGCAAGCGGTGCAGACCCACGTGCGGAGGAGGGTGACGCGCTGGGGATCACGCCGCAGCGTCCACGGCATCAGCTTCTTCGCGCCGCAGCGGGGACACCGCTCGGTGGGCTGACCCGGCTGCACCTCGTGCGGGAGCCACGGGATCTTGGGCTTCATGCCCGGGATTATACGCTGATCTGGGCGGGCTTGAGAATCCGCGGAGGCTCGGGCCACGCGCCGCCGCTGCCGCTCAGGTCCGCGTGCGGACGTGGCGGGGATCGAGGGCGTCGCGGAGCCCGTCGCCGAGGAAGTTGAAGCTCGTCACCGCCAGCGTGATCATCACCCCGGGGAAGATCGCGACCCACGGAGCCGTCGTGAAGTAGCTCTGGGCATTGTTGAGCATGTTGCCCCAGCTCGCCAGAGGCGGCTGGATGCCATAGCCGAGGAAGCTAATATAGGACTCGAGCAGGATGGCGCGGGCCACCGAGAGGGTGGCGGCCACCGCGATGATCCCCACCGTGTTGGGCAGAAGGTGCCGCGCCATGATCCGCGCCCCGGAGGCCCCGAGCCCCCGCGCGCCCGTCACGAACTCCTGCTCGCGGAGCGTGAGGATCTGGCCCCGCACCATGCGCGTCACGTCCATCCATGACGTGACCGCGATGATGACCGTCATGGAGGCGAGCGAGGGCCGGACGAATGCGGCCAGCGCCAGCAGCATGAAGATCGGGGGGAACGAGAGCATGGCGTCGGTGAGCCGGAGCAGCACCGTGTCCACCGCCCCGCGGACGTACCCGGCCAGGGTCCCCAGGACGGCGCCCACGATGACGGTCACCGCCATGGCGGCAAGCCCCACCGTCAGCGAGATGCGCCCGGCGTGAAGCAGGCGCGAGAGCACGTCGCGCCCGAGCTCGTCGGCGCCCAGGAGATGACCCTTGGCGAGGGGCCGCGCGAACTTGTGGGACAGCTCGATCTGGAGCGGATCGCGCACCGCGATCGGGCCGGCGAAGATCGAGGCGAGCCCGAGGAGGGCGATCACCACCGCGCTGATCACGGCGGGCCGGTGGCGCACGAAGCGCGCCCAGAAGATGCCGGCGAGAGCCTCCGGCGCGGCGGCCTTCGCGGGAGCCGCGGCGGCGGCGACGGCCGCACTCACGAGTGGCGCACCCGCGGGTCGATGGCCGCGTAGACGAGGTCCGCCACCAGATTTCCCAGGATGACCAGCGTCGCGGTGAACACCAGGATCCCCATGAGCACCGGGTAATCGCGGTAGCCGATGGAGTCCACGAAGAGCCGGCCCATGCCCGGCCAGGTGAAGATGGTCTCCGTCACCAGCGCGCCGCTGAACACCAGCGGGAGCTGGAGGCCGGCCAGCGTCACGAGCGGGATGAGCGCATTCCGAAGCGCGTGCTTGAGGATGACCCAGCCTTGCGACACGCCCTTGGCTCGCGCGGTGCGGATGTAGTCCTCGCCGATCACCTCCAGCATGGAGGCTCGCGTGTAGCGGCTCCACGTCGCCACCATGACCACGCCGAGCGTACCCGCGGGCAGGACCAGGTGGTGCAGACGGTCTGCGAGGGCGAACGGCGCGCCCACCGTCCCGATATTGCCGGGCGGGAGGGTGTGGAGCAGCTCCGAGAAGACGTAGATGGCCATGAGGCCCAGCCAGAAGGTGGGGATGGACAGCGCCACCATGGCTCCGAGGGTAGCCAGGTGGTCGAAGAGCGAGTACTGGCGGACGGCGCTCACGATCCCACTGGCCAGGCCCAGGAGCACGGCCACCGAGAAGGCGCTCAGCATGAGGATGACCGTGGCCGGGACGCGGTCGACGATCACCTCGAGGACCACCCGCCCGTCACGGTAGGAGCGGCCCCAGTTGCCGCTGAGGAAGCCCTTGGCCCAAGAGAGGTACTGGACGTGGATCGGCCGGTCGAGCCCGAACTCGTGGGTGATCCGGTCGAGATCCTCGGCGCTCATGGTGGGGCTGAGCGCGTAAATGGCCGCCGGCCCGCCCGGCGCCAGATGGAGGAGGGAGAACCCGGCGAGCGACACCAGGCAGAGCACCACGACCGCCTGGATCACCCGCCGCGCGAAGTACTGTTTCAGGCCTTCCACCCCCACTCGTGCATGTTCCAGCTATTCGTCAGCGTGTTGCTGTTGGGCGTGTAGTTGACGATTCCCTGCTTCACGCCCTCGATGCGCACGTAGCTGAAGATGGGCAGGTACGCGAGGTCGGTGCGGATCACCTCCTGGAGCTTGAGATAGATGGCGCGGCGCTTGGCCCGGTCAATCTCTCGCACGCCGTCCTCGAGGAGCTTGTCGACCGTGGGGTTCTCGTACTGGCTCACGTTCCGGCCCGAGCCGGTCTTGGCCGCGATGTACTTGCTGTGGATGCGGTTCAGGCAGTCGGGATCGTCGCCCACGGAGGCCTGGATCCCGACCAGCAGCGTCTCGAACTTGGACTTCACGTAGTACTCGCCCCAGATCACGGCGGCCGGCATGTTGGTGATCTGCATGTCCACGCCGATGGCCCGCCAGTTCTGCTGGACGAGCGCCTGCGTCTGCTCGCGGAGCTTGTTGCCCGCGGTGGTGGCGTTGGTGAAGGAGAGGCGCACGCCGCCCTTGGCCCGCACGCCGTCGCCGCCCGCCTTCCATCCGGCCTCCTCCAGGATCTGCTTGGCCTTGTCGGGGTTGTACTCGTGCTTGGGCAGCTCGGCGTTGTAGGCCCAGGACGTGGGCGGCAGGTATCCTTCCACTGGCCTGGGCAGCCCGTAGTAGACCTGGTCGATGATGGCCTTCTTGTCCATCGCGTAGTAGAGCGCCTGCCGGACCGCCCGCTCCTTGAACTTCGGGTTGCCGTGATTGAAGTAGATGTATTCCACCGAGGGTGAGTAGTGTAGGTGGATCGTCACGCCGGGGAGGCTCTTGGCCTCGTTATAGAACTCGGCCGAGATGCCCTGCATGCCCGTCACGTCCACGGCGCCGCCTTTGAACTGGGTGTACAGGACCGTGAGGTCCGGGATGTACTTGAAGATCACTCGCTCGAGGGCGGGCGCTCCCATGTGGTACGCGGGATTGGCGACGAGGAGGAGGTGGTCGCCGGGCACACGGCTGCCGAGCCTGAATGGCCCCGTGCCCACCGGGCTCTTGGTGTTGAACTCGGCGGTGTTGGGATCGGCCACGCCCTCCAGGATGTGGGCGGGCATGATGTAGGTGTCGCCCCACGCGGTCATGAAGGGGGCGAAGGGCTCCTTGAGTCGGATCCGCACGGTGGACTCGTCGGGCGTCTCGACGCTCGCCACCTGATCGTGCCCCACCTTGCTGTAGGCCCCGAACTTGGGATTTGTGATCAGCTCGTGCGTGAATTTCACGTCCTTCGAGGTGAACGGCTTGCCGTCGTGCCACTTGACGCCCTTCCGGAGCTTCACCAGGTACTCGAGGCCGTTCTTTTGGATACCGCCGTTCTTCACGGTCGGCATCTCCACGGCCAGGTTGGGGAGGAACTGGGCTTTCTCGTCCACCCGCCACAGGCTGTCGAAGAGGCCGAAGTGGACACCGCGATCCACCTCGATGTGTGGCCGGTTGGGATTGAAGACGGTGGGCTCCTGGGACAGCGCCACCACGATCTGGCCGCCCTTCTTCGGGGTCTCCGCGGC
>DASQAL010000167.1:0-8354 GCA_035635775.1 Candidatus Acidiferrum sp. | reverse complement strand
CATCGCCAGCCGCCCGTGGTGGTGGCTGACCCCGCCCGCTTCGCCACGGTCGTGCGCGCGGCCTTCAGCCAGCGCCGCAAGAGCCTCGCCAACGCGCTGGGCGCAGGGTTGGGACTGGGCGCCGAGCGGGCCCGCCGCCTCATCGAAGCCGCCGACATCGATCCGGGTCGCCGTGCCGAGACGCTGTCGCTGGCCGAGTTTGCCCGGCTCGCGGCGGCGCCGGAGTCTTCGTAGCGCAGGCCCGCCACTACCTCGTGGGTAATTGAGGTTGAGCGCCCCGGGTCTCACGATGAAGCCGATGCTACGTCATGGCCTGCTCGTGCTCGCGGCGCTTGCCGTCGTCGTCGGCGTCTGGGCCGGAGCTCGTGGCGTGAGCCTCCTGGCCCGGGGCCTCAGGCGCGGTGAGGATCCGAGCGCCCCGCTGTGGGTCGTCCGGGGCCTTCGGGGCATCATCGTGGCCCTCTGCATGGCGTCCCTCGCGGTCGGGACCGTCCTCGGCCAGGTGTGGCTGGTCGTCTTCGGCGCTCTCTGGCTCGCCGAGGAGATCTACGAGACGGGGGTGCTCGCGCTCATCCTCCGCGCGGGAGCGGGCGAAAGCGAACGGTCGTCGACCGTCTGACGGGTCGCGCCTCCCTCCCGCGTTCCTTGGGCCCGGCTAGGGCCCGGTGGTAGGATGAAAAGGCCGCAATGAACACCACTTACAGACCAGAGCCCGTTCCGATCGACGCGCCCGGCGAGCCCGCGGTGAGGCTCATCCCGCTGGGCGGCCTCGGCGAGATCGGGCTCAACATGATGCTGATCGAGTGCGGCCCCGACATCTTGGCAGTGGACTGCGGGCTGCTCTTCCCGGACGACGAGATGCCCGGCGTGGATTTCGCCATCCCGGACTGGGCCTATCTCCGCGAGCGGCGCGACGCGTTCCGCGCCGTCGTGCTCACGCACGGCCACGAGGACCATATCGGCGCCCTGTCCTACCTGCTCCGGGAGTTCCCGGTGCCGGTCTACGGCACGCCACTGACCCTGGCGATCGCAAAGCACCGGCTCGCCGAGAACGGCGTGCTCGAGCAGGCCGACCTGCGCACCTACGCGCCGGGCGATCGGATCGCCATCGGCGGCTTCACGGTGGAGCCGATCCGGGTGACGCACTCGATCGCCGACGGCATCGGCCTCGCCATCGAGACGCCGCTCGGCACCGTGGTTCACACCGGCGACTTCAAGCTCGATGCGCACCCGGTGGACCACCAGCAGCCGGACTACTCGCGCTTCGCGGCGCTGGGCGAGCGCGGCGTGCTCGTGCTCTGCTCCGACTCGACCAATGTCGGCCGGCCGGGGCACACCGGCTCCGAGACCTTGGTGGGCCAGGCGCTCGCGGGCCGCTTCGCGGAGGCGCCGGGGCGCATCATCGTCGCCACCTTCGCCTCCCACATCCACCGCATCCAGCAGGTGCTCGACCTGGCCGCCCAGTGCCACCGGCACGTGGCGCTGCTCGGCAAGAGCATGATGACGAACGTGGCGGTGGCGCAGGACATGGGCTACCTCACGGTGCCGGAGGGCCTGGTCCTGCCGCTCGAGGAGCTGGCCGAGCTGCCCGCTCAGCGCCAGGTGATCGTCTCCACCGGCAGCCAGGGCGAGCCCAACTCGGCGCTCTCGCTGATCGCGGCGGGCGACCACAAGTACGTCCACGCGGGGCCGGGCGACCTGGTGATCTTCTCCTCGCGCGTGATCCCGGGCAACGAGCGCGTGATCGGCCGCGTGATCAACGCGCTCCTGCGCCGCGGTGCCGAGGTGCTCTGGGAGGACGTGGCCTTCGTGCACGTCTCGGGGCACGCGAGCCAGGAGGATCTCAAGCAGATGCTCGCGCTGACGCGCCCGCGCTACTTCGTGCCGGTGCACGGCGAGTTCCGGCACCTGCTCCAGCACGCGCGGCTGGCCGAAGGCGTGGGCATTCCCAAGGACCGCATCTTCCTCATCGAGGACGGCCTCGGGCTGGAAGTCACCGCGTCCGGCACCCGGGTGCTCGGGGGCTACCCGGCCGGACCGGTGCTGGTGGACGGCAAGGGCGTGGGCGACGTGGGCAGCGTGGTCCTCCGCGACCGCCAGCTCCTGGCCGAGGCGGGCATGCTGGTGATCGCGCTCACCATCGACCGCACGACCGGCTTGATCGTGGCGGGACCCGAGATCGTCTCCCGCGGGTTCGTCTACATGAAGGAGGCCGACGCCCTGATGGACGAGGTCAAGACCGCGGTGCGGGACGCGCTGGCCGGCCGGAAGGCGCCGGAGGCCTTCGACCGCGAGCTGGTGGGGGCCATGGTGCGCAGCGCGGCGCGGCGCTTCATCAACCAGCGGTTCCAGCGCAAGCCGGTGGTGCTGCCCGTGATCCTGGAGGTGTGATGGCGGAGAAGGTGACGATCGAGAAGGTGCTGGCCCCGGGCCCGAACGGCCACGGGCCGCGTGAGACCCCTCGTGACGGGGCGCCCCGACGCCGCGGGACGCGGCATGGGAAAGCCGAGCCCGGCCGCTGGGTGCGCGAGGCCAAGGGCATTCTCGCGCTGGCCCTCTCCGGTTTCGGCTTCGTGGCGCTCTACGCCTACGACCCGACGGTTCATCCGCTCGACCAGTCCAGTCCGGTGGGGCCCGTCGGGGCCTGGCTCGGCTGGGGCTCCTTCCACGCCTTCGGCTATGCCGGCTACCTCTTCCCGGTGCTGCTGGCCCTCTACGGCGTCTCGGCCTTCGTGCGGCCTCGCGTGGCCCACGGCTGGCAGGCCGGGGTGGGGCTCCTGATCCTGCTGGTGAGCGCCACCGGCGTCCTGGCCCGCGCCTCCGACACGCTGGCCGAGTACCGGCTGCACAAGGGCGGCGTGGTGGGCTGGGCGGTCTCCGAAGGGCTCAGGGTCTCCATCGGCACGGTGGGCACCTGGATCATCCTGCTCGCCCTCATCCCGGTCGGCGTGCTCTTCGTCACGCGCATCCCGTACAGTGTCCTCTCGCGCGCGCTGCGGGCGCGCTTCGGACGGCTGCGGCGACCGGACGCCAGGAAGGGCCGCCCGAGCCCGGTGTCGGCGGATCTGCCGCTGATGGCCGCGGTGCCGCCGGGCGGGTGGCCGGCCGGGGATCAGGTGGCCGCCCCGCCGCCGCTGGTGGTGAAGGAGCAGCCGAAGGTCAAGTCGGGGCTCGCGGACAAGGGCCTCGCCTGGCAGGAGACGTTCGACTTCGGCAAGGGCGGCGCGGAGGCGTTCAAGCTGCCCGCGGTCGGCCTGCTCGCGGCGCCGCCGGCCTCCTCGCTCCAGCGCACGCGCGAAGAGCTGGAAGGCAACGCGCAGACGCTCAAGAGGAAGCTCCACGACTTTGGGGTGGATGGCCACATCGTGCAGGCGAGCCCGGGCCCGGTGATCACGTCCTACGAGTTCGAGCCGGCGGCGGGTGTCAAGGTGAGCCAGGTGGTGAACCTGGCCGACGACCTGGCCCTCGCCATGAAGGTGGCGGCGGTGCGCATCGTCGGGCCGATTCCGGGGCGCGGCACGGTGGCGGTCGAGGTGCCGAACCCGGAGACGGCGACGGTGTACCTGCGCGAGATCCTGGTGAGCCCGGAGTTCGTCTCGACCAAGGGCCGGCTGCCTCTGGCCCTCGGCAAGGACACCACCGGCAACCCGGTGATCGGGGACCTCGCGGCCATGCCGCACCTGCTCATCGCGGGCTCCACCGGCAGCGGCAAGTCGGTCGGCCTCAACACCATGATCTGCTCGCTGCTCTACAAGGCCACGCCGGCGGACGTCCGGCTCCTGCTGATCGACCCGAAGCGGCTCGAGCTCGGCGTCTACGAGAAGATCCCACACCTGCTCGCGCCGGTCGTCACCGACGCGAAGGAAGCCTCCGCGCGTCTGAAGTGGATCGTGGGCAAGATGGACGCCCGCTACAAGCAGCTCCAGGCCAAGGCGGTCCGCAACATCGAAGGCTACAACAAGGAAGTGCCGCCGGAGGAGCGGCTGCCCTACTGGGTGGTGGTGGTGGACGAGCTGGCCGACCTGATGATGGTCTCGGCCGGCGAGGTCCAGAACTCGCTGATCCGCCTGGCCCAGATCGCCCGCGCGGTGGGCATCCACCTGATCATCGCCACCCAGCGGCCGTCGGTGGACGTGGTGACCGGCTTGATCAAGGCCAACTTCCCGACGCGCATCGCCTTCCAGGTGGCCTCGAAGGTGGACTCGCGGACCGTGCTCGACGGGAACGGGGCCGAGCAGCTCCTGGGCCGCGGCGACATGATCTACGTGCCGCCCGGTGCGAGCCGGCAGATGCGCGTGCACGGCGCCTGGGTCTCCGACAAGGAAGTGAAGGCGATGTGCGAGTTCCTGCGGACGCAGGGCTCGGCGGTGTACGAGACGGTGGAGCTGCCCGCCGAGGCGGCCGGTGGGGGAGGCAGCGGTGAAGACCGCGACGATATCTACTGGGACGCGGTGAACCTGGTGATCGCGCAGCGGGCCGCGTCCATCTCGTTCCTGCAGCGGCGGCTCGGCCTGGGCTATCCCAAGGCCGCGCGCTTCATCGACATGATGGAGCAGGACCGCGTCATCGGACCCGGCCACGGCGCCAAGCCGCGTGAGATCCTCGTCGGCCCGGAGTACCTCGCGAAGCGGGGGAAGTAGCCGTGACACGACAGAGCCCCTCACCCCGGCCCTCTCCCCAGAGGGGAGAGGGAGTCATCTACCCTCGCCCCCGGAGGGGGAGAGGGCAGGGTGAGGGGGCGGTGTTCGTCCTGGCCCTCTGCCTCCTCCTGCTCGTCCCGACCGCCGCGACCGCCCAGACCCTCGACGAGGTGGTCAACGGCGTCGAGACCACCTACGGCAAGATCGTGGACCTCCGCGCCGAGTTCACCCAGACCGCCCGCAACAAGAGCCTCGGCCAGGACATCAAGGCGGAGGGTGTCGTGCTGCACAAGAAGGGCGGCAAGATGCGCTGGGACTACAAGAGCCCCGCGCCGCAGCAGATCGTCTCGGACGGCACCTCCCTCTGGGTGTACACGCCCGAGCTGAACCAGGTGAACAAGGGCAACGCGCCCAAGGCCCTGGCGGGGCCGGCGGGCAGCTTCCTCTCCGGGCTCGGCAAGCTGCGCGAGGAGTTCACGGTGCGCTTCCTCAATCCGGCGAGCCCGCGCGACGGCACGGGCCGGCCGGTGCTCGACCTCACGCCCAAGCAGCCGACCCCGCTCCTCACGCGCCTGGTGATCACGGTGGATCCCAAGGACTACGTGGTCCGCCAGGCGGTGCTCTACGACCAGTTCCAAAACACGGTCACCATGACCTTCAACAAGGTCGCCATCAATCCGGGGCTCAGCGACACGCTCTTCGTCTTCACGCCGCCGAAGGACGCGGCGGTGGTGCCGCTCGACCCGCGCTAGCCGAGGAATCCGCCATGGCCGCCGAGAACAGCTTCGACGTCGCCTGCAAGATCGACATGCAGGAGGTCACCAACGCGATCGACCAGGCCCGCCGCGACATCACGACGCGCTACGATCTCAAGGGCGCGAAGAACGAGTTCACCCCGGAGAAGATGGACATCGTGCTCACCTCGAGCGACGACATGAAGCTCAAGGCGGTGCTGGATATCCTGGAGTCCAAGCTCCACCGCCGCGGCATCGACCTCAAGGCCCTGACCATCAACGATCCCGAGCCGGCGGGCGGCGGCCTCGTGCGTCAGAAGATCACGCTCCAGGATGGCGTGCCCATGGAGAAGGCGAAGGAGATCGTGCGCCTCATCAAGGACTCCAAGCTGAAGGTCCAGGCCTCCATCCAGGAGAAGCAGGTGCGGGTCACCGGCAAGAACCGCGACGACCTCCAGGCGGTCATCGCCCTGCTCAAGGGCAAGGATCTCGGCATCGCGCTCCAGTTCACGAACTACCGCTCCACGTAGATCCACCCCCATCCCCTCCGCCGTAAGTCAGGGTGAACCCGGAGAGCGGGGCGCCCACCGCCCCCTCCGCCCGGGCCAACTCTAGCCGGAAAGGATGGGACGATATGAAGCGGACAGTCGCGTTCGTGCTGCTCAGCGCCCTGGCCGTCCTGCCCGCGGTGGCGCTCGCCAAGAGCGACCCGATGGTGGGTGGACAGGCAATGTACCCGAGCAAGGACATCGTGGACAACGCGGTGAACTCGGCGGACCACACCACGCTGGTGGCGGCGGTCAAGGCGGCCGGCCTGGTAGACACCCTCAAGGGCAAGGGGCCGTTCACCGTCTTTGCTCCCACCAACGCGGCGTTCTCCGCGCTCCCCGCGGGCACGGTGGATGGGCTGCTCAAGCCGGAGAACAAGGCGGGCCTCACGAAGGTGCTGACCTATCACGTGGTGCCCGGCAAGCTCGACGCCGCCGCGCTCCAGAAGGCCATCAAGGCGGGCAACGGCACCGCCACGCTCAAGACGGCCAGCGGCGGCATGCTGTGGGCCATGATGAACGGTGACCGCAACATCGTGCTCAAGGACGAGAAGGGCGCGGTGGCCAGCATCTCGACGTACGACGTCTACCAGTCCAACGGCGTGATCCACGTGATCGACCGCGTGGTGCTCCCCAACTAGGCCCCCTGAAGAGCCTTTCCTCCTCATCCCCCTCTCCCCTCAGGGGAGAGGGCAGGGTGAGGGGTGGTTCAACGACCCGACGGGGGCGTTAGTCGTTCACCACCGGATTCCGCCGGACGGTCGGCACCCCGATCTTGATGAACGGATGCGCCTCCGCCGCGTGGCAGGCCGTGCAGGCCGCGCGCATGGTCTCGATCCGCTGCTTGAACAGCGCGAGGTCCTTGGCCTTGATTGCGTCCATCACTTGCGGATACGGCCCTTTGAGGAACAGCGCGTCCGCGTTCTTGCGGTACTGCGGCCGTCGCTCGAGGCCAACTGTGATCGCGTTGCCCATCTCGTGTGCCATGTGCGCGGCATACTCCCAGTTGCCGTCGACCCCGCCGAAGTACATCTCGGTGTATCGGTAGGCGACCTCCGCCATCGTGGTCTCGAACCCACGGAGCTGCCGCTCGATGGCGGCCGCGCGGGCGTTCGGAGTCAGGCGCACGTACCAGCCGCCCTTGTCGGCCGACGGCGAGGGCGAGTGGCTATGGCCCTGCGCCCGCACCGCCTCCCAGCCCGCGGCGACGCCCAGGCCCAGCAGAGCGGCGGCGACCGCCATCACGAGGAACGAGCGGATCCGGCTATCGGGTCGTGTCATGAGCGTGGTCCTTTCACCGTGAAGCTTTCACCGTGAACGTGAAACGGTTGTCGACGATATGGCCGTCCACCGAGAGGACACGATACTTGACCGTGTAGAGGCCGGACTGCCGCGTCTCCACCGTGACCGACAGCCGGCGCGGATCGTCCGGGCTCACCGTCACGTCGCCCGCGTCCACCTGCGCGCCGGCCTCGTTCCACACCGACACCGTGCTGTAGGCGGGCTCGAGCCGCTCGTTGAACCAGAGCTGCACGCGCTCCGGCATCTGGCCCAGCACCGCGCGATGCGCGGGCACCGACCGCACCAGGGAGGCGTGCGCCCCCACGCGTGACGCGGGGCAGAGGAGACCGGCAAGGAGCGCGACCGCCAGCGCCACGCCCCGCCACTGCCGTGCGTGGCCCAGAAGGGCGGGGGCCCTCACCGCTTCCCGGCCGGCTCCGGCGCGAGCACCGTGAAGAGCACGATGCCCTCGGTCACGTGGCCGTCGGCGGCCATGACCTTCCAGCGCGCCTGGTAGGCGCCTGGGTCGAGGGGCGGCAAGAGGTACGCGAGGGTGTCGGCCGGGGTATCTAGCTCCTGGCGCAGCAGCGCGATGGTCTTCTGGCGTGGCCCCACGAGCTGGACGGAGCAGAGCGGCTTCTCGAGGCGGCTGTTGAAGCGCAGGACGAGCCGCTTCGGGCTCGGGAGCGACTCCTCGTGGCGCGGGGTGGACTCGAGGATGATCGCATGCGCCAGCGCGTCGGGAAGCCCCGATAGGCATGCTCCGATCATACTCAAGATCACAAGGACCGCGAGCCTCCACCGCCGACCGGCCGGCGCCAGCCGGAGCGGCCTCATCGGGCCTTCGGGAGGCGGACGGGCTGCACGATCGTCTTGAGGAAGGGGAACTGCTCCTCGTGCCAGGCCACCAGGAACGAGCCGTCGGGCGCGAAGGTGATGTCGGGCGAATAGGCCTTGATGGCGGTGGACAGCACGCGGATGGGGCTCAAGGTGCGTCCCGCGTCGAGGGTGTAGCGCAGCAGGATGCGGCGGCGTACCGCGGTGGACTCCTCCCACACGATCACCGCGCGGCCCGCCGGGTCCACCGCCATGCGCGCCTGGTCGGGGATGGAGGTGGCCGAGGTGTGCAGGCGCTTGGGCGGCCCGAAGCG
>DASQAL010000166.1:0-8405 GCA_035635775.1 Candidatus Acidiferrum sp. | reverse complement strand
TCCTTCAGGCGCCGGGCCGTCTCCTCGGGTAGGTTGTGATAGGCCAGCATGACGCCCGGGTTGCGCGTGAGCAGCACGCCCTCGTCGGGCCCGGGGTCGAGGCGGATCTCGCAGCCGGCCAGCGGGTAGCCGATGGAGGTGGCCGGGCGCGGCTTGCCCTCCGGGTGATTCGCGAACATCACCGGGCCGGCCTCGGTCACGCCGTAGCCGTTGCTGGCCGCCGCGTTCGGGAACGCGCGGTGGAGCGCCTCGAAGAGCGCGGGCGAGGCGGGCGCCGAGCCCACGCCGATGAAGCGCACGGAGCTTTTGTCGGTGCTCGCGAGGGCCGGGTCGTTGAGAACCAGGTGGAACATGGTCGGGACGCCGGAGAGGCGCGTGACCTGGTAGCGGCCGATGGACTCCACGTAGAGGCGCTGGTCGAAGCGGGCGAGCAGGACGAGCGAGGCGCCCGCGGCCATGCCGACCTTGGTCCACACGAGCGCGTTCTTGTGGTAGAGCGGGGCGGCGACCAGGACGCGGTCGTCGGGCGTCATGCGGCGGGCTTTGACGAGCGCGTCGATCTGCCAGGCCTGGCCGGCGTGGGTCAGCAGCACGCCCTTTGGGCGGCCGGTGGAGCCGGAGGTGTAGGGCTGGAGGCAGATGTCGTCTGCTTCTGGCTCGACTGGCGCGAATGGGCCGGGCTTGAGGAACTCGGCGTAGTTGGCGTCAAAATCTACTGCGGGGACGTCGGGCGCGACCTTGCGGTGCGCGGCGTCCACGAACAGTAGGGACAGGTTGGCGTCCTTCGCGATGAACGCGAGGGACTCGGCGGGGAGCTTGATGTTCAGCGGGACCGGCACTGCGCCGGCGCGCATCGTGCCGTAGAGGGCTTCGATGTACTCCGTGCGGTTGAGGGCGAGGATGCCGACGCGGTCGCCACGCCCGAGCCCGCGGGCGGTGAGGCCGGCGGCTACTGCGTCGCAGCTCGCGTCCAGCGCGGCGTAGGATACCTCGCGCGGGGTTTCCGGTCTGGACAGGTCTACGATCGCTACGCTGGTGCCCCACCCCTCACCCTGCCCTCTCCCCTGAGGGGAGAGGGTGGAGGAGGCCTTCCCCTGAGGGGAGAGGGTTGAGTTTGCCCTCCCCTCTCTCCCTCTCCCCGCTGGGGAGAGGGTAGGGTGAGGGGCCGGGCCCACTAGCGTGCCGACGTTAACCGTCACGGGACTACGATTACTTTGCCGAAGACTTCGCGGTCTTGGAGGAGGCGCATGGCTTCGGCGGATTCGGCCAGGGGGAGGACGCGGTCGATGATCGGCTTAATGGTGCCGCGCTCGACTTCGAGCAGGAGGGCTTCGAGGTCTTCGCGGGTCCAGCCGTTGGCGCCGATGATGCTGACCTCGCGGCGCCAGATGTAGCGGATGTCGGTCTTGGGGTCGAAGCCGGCGGTGGCGCCGCAGGTGAGGAGGCGGCCGTGCTTGGCCAGCGTGCGTAGGCTCGGGACCCAGGTGTCGCCACCCGTGTAGTTCACGAGCACATCCACGCCCTTCTTGCCCGAGAGCTCCCACGCCTTCTTCGAGAAGTCTTCCTTCGTGTAGTCGATGACGTGGTCGGCGCCCAGCTCCTTGAGGCGTCGAAGCTTTTCCGGGGACGACGCGCAGGCGATCACGCGGGCCTTGAGGTTCTTGGCGATCTGCACGCAGCCCGTACCCACGCCGCCGCTCGCCCCCAGGATCAGCACCAGCTCGCCCGCCTGCAGCCGCCCGCGTGTGATCAACATCCGATAAGCCGTGCCGTAGGCGATGGGCAGCGACGCGGCCTGCTCGAACGTGACCGCGTCGGGCATGTGGATCAGGTTCTCGGCCTCGATCGCGATGCGCTCGCAGAGCCCGCCGTTGGCGTGCTCGCCCAGGGCGCCGCCCGGCTTGATGTGCGGGTCGATCAGCACGCGCCGGCCGACCCACTCGCGCGAGACGCCGGCGCCCACCGAGTGGACGATCCCGGCGATGTCGCCGCCGGGGATGCGCGGCATCGTAACGGGCAGGCCGGGCATGCCCTGGAGCACGAAGATGTCGAGGTAGTTGAGGCCGCAGGCCTTGACGGTGACCACCGCCTGGCCGGGGCCGGCCTTGGGCTCGGGCCAGTCCGTGCGGAGTCGGACCTGGTCGAGGCCTCCGTGGGCGCTGATCGCGGCGGCGCGCATTACCGGGACGAGGCGTTCTTCGGAGCGTTCTGCGGGCGGCGCAGCTCGAAGCGGAAATCGCAGTGCGAGGCGCCTTCCATCACGGTCTGGGTGCGCGTCAGCTTCACCGCTGGGTTGAAGCCCTCCACCAGCGAGAAGTCGCGGTTGCAGGAGAGCAGCGCGCCGATCTCCGGGATGCCGAGCGCGCGGTACATCTCGGCGTAGCGGCAGCGCGTGACGTTGAACGAGAGCTTCTCGTCCGTTTGCTCGAGCACGTCCATGCGGTAGGCGTCGCCCTTCTTCCAGTCCTCCAGCGCGCCCGCGAAGTGGGTGAGGCTGTCGCCGCCCACGCGCTCGGCCAGCTCCTTGCCCTGGGCGCGCGCCACGTCGATGATGACCTTGCGCGCGGTCTCGAACACCTGCTCGTGGCCGTACTGCGATCCCAAGGCCTCCAGCACCGGCATCAGGACGCGCGCCTCGATCTCGCGGCGCTTGAGGACGCCGATCTCGTTCAGGCGGTCGGGGGGCATCGGAGTATTCATGGTGTCTCCTTGGGTGGGCGGGGCGAAGCGTAACACGCGCGGCCCACCGCGACCAGCGTGCCGGAGGAGTCCCGGATCTCCACGTCGGCCACGCTGACCGTCCGGCCCACCCGCACCGTCTTGGCGAGCGCGGTCAGATCGCCCCGGCGCGCCGGGCGCAGATAGTCCACCCGCATGTCGATGGTGGGCACGCCCGGCGCGGTCTCGGTGATCACCGCGTAGTCGCCCGCGATGTCGGCCAGCGCGCTGACCACCCCGCCGTGCAGCCAGTCGGAGCCGTCGGTGCGCAGGAACTCCTCCCGATAGGGCAGGCGGATCTCGACCTTGCCCTTCTCGGCCGTGATGATCTCGAGCCCGAGGAAGCGCATGAACGGCGAGTGGCCGAAGCCCAGCTTGGCGAGATCCGGCCCGCTCACTGCGCAGTCTCTCGCGCGCGCGCCTTGAGCCCCGTGCGGTCGATCTTGCCGGTACCGCCGAGCGGCAGCGCGTCGAGGAACACGACTCTGCGGGGATGCGCATACGGCGCGCCGCGCTCCAGGAAGAAGCGGCGGACGTCGTCCTCGGTGGTCTGGCCGCGCTCGCGCTCGACCACGAAGGCGATCGGCACCTCGCCCTTGACGTCGTGGGGCGCCGGCACCACGCAGGCGTCGCGCAGGTTCGGATGCTGGAGCAGGATGTCCTCCACTTCCTTGGGGTACACGTTCTCGCCGGCCACGTTGATCATGTCGTCCCGGCGCCCGACGAAGTAGTAGTAGCCGTCGGCATCCCGGCGCATGAGGTCGCCGGTGTAGAGCCAGCCGCCGCGGAACTTCTTCGCGGTCGCCTCGGGCAGCTTCCAGTAGCCCTTGGCCAGCCCCGGATTACGGGTGACCAGCTCGCCCACTTCATCCACGCCCACGTCGCGATCGGCCTCGTCCACCAGGCGCACGTCGCAGCCCGGGAAGGCCAGCCCGCACGAGTTGCGCTTCTTGAGCCCCCAGCGCGTGTTGACGAGCGGCACCGGCCCGCCCTCGGTGAGCCCGTAGCTCTCGCCGATGGGCGCGCCGAAGACGCGGCGGAACTCGTCCAGCAGCTCCTCGGGCACCTCGGCCGAGCCGCACACCGCGTAGCGCACGCTGGTGACGTCGTGGCGGCCGAGCGCGTCCTTCTCGGCGAGGATCATCTTGTACATCGCGGGCACGCCGGTGAGGTAGGTCACCTGGTAGCGGTCGATGGCGCGGATGACCTCGAGCGCGTCGAACCCGGGCAGGATCACGAGCGAGCCGCCCGCGAGGAGGAACGGCTTCACCGCCCCCGCCATCGCGTTCTTGTGGTAGAGCGGCACCGCGATCAGGGCGCGCTCGGTGTCGTCCGCGAGCAGCGCCTTGCGCAGGATGTCGGCATTCCACAGCTGCCCGCCGTGGGTCAGCAGCACGCCCTTGGGCTTGCCGGTGGAGCCCGACGTGTAGGGCTGCATGCACGTCTCGTCGAAGGCGGTGGCGCGGCGGGCCAGCGTGGGCGCGGCGGCGGCCAGCACGGTCTCGTAGCCCAGCGCGCCGTCCAGCGCGGGGCCGTCGGCCATCACGTGCTTGATGGCCGGGATCTGCGCGGCCAGCATGCGCCCTCGGTCCGCCAGGGCGGCGTTGGCCACCAGCACGGCCGCCTCGGAGTCCTCCGCGACGTAGCGGAGCGCCTCGTCGCCCATCCTGATATTGAGCGGCACCGCCACCGCCCCGAGCCGCATGGCGCCGAAGAGCGTCTCGAGGAAGCGGAAGTCGTTGTTGAAGAGCAGCGCGACGCGGTCGCCGCCGGTCACCCCGAGCGCGGCCAGGGCGTTCGCCATCCGGTTGGCCCGGGCGTCCAGATCGGCGTAGGTGAGCACGGTCTCGCCCTGGAACACCGCGGGCTTGGACGGAGTAAGGGCCAGCGCGGTGTCGAACAGGTAGCCGAGATTATCGGGGAGCACGCGAGTCGTCAGAATACTGCCCGCGTGATCCGGTTTCGTCAAGGCGCGCGCCGGTCATCGCACCGTTCCCTGAACGGCCCACGCCCGCGCGGTTAGCTCGATGGCTCCCCCGTGGGCCGGCGCGAGCCGCGCCTTCAAGTGCGCCCGGATCCCCTCCCGCACGCTGTCGCTCACCGAGGCCAGGTAGGTCGGGGCCGAACCCTGCTTGCCGAGAAAGGGACTCCAGTAGTCGTTGAAATCCTGGAACACCATGGGAACCTCGATGGGTCGGGCCGCGACCGATCGGAGCCCGGCGCGCTCGAACAGCGCGCCAAGCGGGCCGGGCTGGCAGATCGGGAACCGCTCCGCCTGGTCGAGCTTGGCGTCACCCGGATTCACCGCGATGGCCGCGTCCCAGAAGTGCCGGATCATCTGCATGCCACCCGCGTAGTCCCAGACGTACGCGGCGACCCGCCCGCCCGGCTTCGTGACCCGAACCATCTCCCGCGCCATCTTTTCGTGGTCCGCGACGAAGTTGAGGACCAGCCCCGATACCGTCACGTCGAACATGGCCGGGTCCCACGGCAGGCGGGTCGCGTCGCCCGTGATGAACCGGACGCGGGGGTCGCGGAGGCGTTGCCGCGCCGCGGCCACGAACCCCTCGGACGCATCGACGCCCTCGATCGTCGCGGGCTCACAGGCCGCCAGGATGGTCTCCGCAAGGACGCCGGTGCCGCAGCCGACGTCCGCCCAGGCGAGGCCGGGCTCGATCGCGAGCCAGCGCAACAGCTCCGTGGCCACCTGCCGGCTCCACCGGCCGACGTATCGCTCGTAGGCATCGCCGGATCCCCAGGTCTCGGTCGGCGCGGCGGTCATCGCCTTCCTCCTTCGATCCCGGCGCGCCTGGCGAGCGGTACCAGGTGATGGTCCACGTGGAGGCCGCCGTGCTGGCGTATCGCGAGCGACCCAGCCAATCCGTGCTGGAAGAGGGCAGCCACGTTCCCGCGGGAACGTCCCGGCGCCAGGCGGCCGCCGCTCACTCGACGATGTGCACCGCCCGCAAGAGGAGCGACTGCGGGATCGTCAGGCCGAGCGCGCGGGCGGTCTTGAGGTTGATCATCAGATCGAGCTTGGCCGGCTGCTCGATCGGCAGGTCCGCCGGCCTCGCCCCTTTGAGGATGCGGTCCACGTAACCCGCCGCCCGCCGGAAGTTGTCGGCCACGGATGGCCCGTACGCCATCAGGCCCCCCGATTCGCTGAACTCCAGCTCCGCGTACATGGCGGGCAACCGGTACCGAGCCGCCAGCGCCACGATGCGCTCGCGCTGGCTCCACAGGAAGGCGTCGGCCAAGGCCAGCATCGCGTCCACGCGCCGCCGGCCCCCGCCGCCGAGCGCGCGCTCGATGTCCTGGACGTCGCGGGCCTGGATGCTCTCGAGCTGGACTCCGAGAGCCCGAGCCGGGGATTCGAGGCTCGCCAGCTTGTGCGGGTTCGCGTCGTTGCGCGGGTTCCAGACCACCGCCACCCGCGCCAGCGACGGCAGCGCCTCGCGCAGCAGCTCGAGCCGCTTGCCGTCCAGCTCGGAGCCGGTAGAGATCAGGAAGCCGGTCACGTTCCCGCCGGGCCGCGCCAGACTCGCCACCAGGCCCTGCCGCACCAGATCGATCGCGGCCGCGCCGATGACGATGGGGATCGTGCTGGTGGCGCGTTTGGCCGCCACGATCGCGGGGCCGCCGTCGGTCACGATCACGTCCAGCGGGAGCGCCACGAGCTCGGCGGCCAGCGCGGGCAGCCGGTCCATCTTCCCCTCGGCCGCCCGGACCTCGAGGCTGATGTGTCGATAACCGAGCACCTCCATCTCCTGCTTGAATGCCTCGACGTTCCGGGTATGGACCACGCTGCTGGTCAGCCAGCCGATGCGCGGCGGCTTCGCGGTCGCCTGGCCCAGCGCGCCGACGGGCCGGAAGGCGAGAGCCGCCCCAAGCGAGGCCAGGAAGGCGCGGCGATGAGTCATCCCGCGTCCTGGCGGGTGGAAGCGAGCTGGTTGTCTCTGTCGTTGGGCAGCACGGGGCCGGTCAGATACTATCAGCGCGCGATGCTCACCGGTCATCGGCGAACATTGCGCGCATGAAGCTCCGCTCGAAGCTCACGATGCACCGGGTCTCCTCGGCCAGGCGCCATGCCGCCTTCGCGACCTCGTCGTCCCGCACCGCGGTCCGGTAGCGCTCGTACTCCGCCAGCGAGGGGAAGCTGAACAGGTGCACCGCGATATTGTTCGGGCCCTCGTGCGGCAGGAAGGCGCCGTGGTGCACCCCGCCGTACTTCGCGGCCAGCGGCAGAATCATCCGGCTGTAGCGCTCGAACGCCTCGAGCTTGTAAGGATCAATCGTGTAGCGGAGGTAGCACGTGATCACGGCAGTTCCTCCTCGATCAGCCGGGCGGCCATCGGCGCCGATATTCCCCCGCCGCCACCCGCCGCGTCAAGGAACGCGGCCGTGCTAGCCTCCAGGGACCCCGCTCATCCAGACAGGAGGCTACCGGCAATGGACTACGGCGATTACCAGCACCTGGCGTTCGAGCGCAGGCCTCACGGCGTGGTGCTCGTCACGATCAACCGGCCCGAGGTGTTGAACGCGACCAATGATCGGCTGCACTGGGAGCTCACGCAGATCTGGCTCACCCTCGATGCCGACGCAGACGCGCGTGTCGCCGTCGTGACCGGCGCGGGCCGAGCCTTCTCGGCGGGCGGCGATCTCGAGATGGTCGATGCGAATAGCCGCGATCCCAAGCGCCTCGCTCGCACGATGCGCGAGGCGTCGGACATCGTCTACAACATGATCAACCTCGACAAGCCGGTGATCTCCGCCATCAACGGCGTCGCGGTGGGCGCGGGCCTGGTGGTGGCGCTGCTGTCCGACATCAGCATCATCTCCGAGACCGCGCGCTTCACCGACGGCCACACCCGCCTCGGCGTGGTGGCGGGCGATCACGCGGCCATTGTCTGGCCGCTCCTCTGTGGGATGGCGAAAGCCAAGTACTACCTCCTCACGAGCGACTTCATCGACGGGCGTGAGGCCGAGCGCATCGGGCTGGTCAGCCTGTGCGTGCCGCCCGCGGAGGTGCTTCCCCGAGCCTTCGAGGTGGCGGACAAGCTCGCCACCGGCGCCCAGCAGGCCATCCGCTGGACCAAGCGCTCGCTCAACAACTGGCTGCGCATGGCGGGGCCCATCTTCGACCAGTCCCTCGCGCTGGAGATGCTCACGTTCATGGACGGGGACGCGCGCGAGGGCGCGGCCGCGATCCGGGAGAAGCGCCCGCCGCGCTTTCCGTCCGGGCGCTGACGATCGGCCAGACGAGCAGGCCGCCCGCGAGCGGCACTAGGAACGTGCGGCGGCCGGTCAAAGCGTCCGCGCCGCCTCCGCGATCTGCGCCGCGTGCTCCGCGGCGTGCTCGCCCACCCGCGCGGCGAAAAACTCGATGGACATGACGCCGAGCGACGGATGGCGGCCCTGGCGCGACCAGTCCGCGTCGGGAAGGGCCTGGAGGAGGCGCGCGAGCTGATCGTGCTCCGCGACGACCGTGTCCAGGAGATCTCCGATCGCCTCCCCGCGAGCCAGGCTGGCGCGGCGATAGGTCTCCTCGTCGAAGTCGGCGAAGACGGGCGCGTCCTCGTAGAGGAGCCGGCGGATGCGGAGCCCGTAGACGTGGACGACCACGTCGCGCAGATGGGTCAGCGTCTCCAGCGCCGACCACTCCCCGGCCCGGGGCGCCACGCCAAATC
>DASQAL010000165.1:0-9445 GCA_035635775.1 Candidatus Acidiferrum sp. | reverse complement strand
TGGCGCGCCACCGTGTCCGGCGAGCCGAAGGCCAGCGTGTCGGCCACGAGCCCCTCCCACGTGATCTTCGAGAGCCGCTCCGCCATGGCCCGGAAGCCCGGCTGCAGCGTGGGATGGCTGTCCTCGATCCGTTCCGGGATGAGGAACTTCCGGAAGGACTCCTGGTACCACATCTCGGCGTCCCTGGCTTCGGCCAGCGCCTGCGCGTCGGTGGGCGCCACGTAGAACTGGCGCGAGACGCCCCAGCGGTCGAGCAAGGCCGCGATGTCGGCGGGGCTGCGCCCGGCCTTCTGCAGCGTCGCGACGTAGCGGTCGCGGCTGGCCACGAGCTGCTCCACCCCGCCGAAGAGGAGCGAGTTGAGCATGGGCCAGCCACGCAGCGCGGTGCCCTCGATGGAGTCCGGCGACACGCAGACCTGATAGACCGGCGGGTGCGGCTGTTGCACGGGCTTCGGGATCACGCGCAGGTTGTCGATCTGGAAGAAGCGGCCGTCATAGCTGAAGCGCTCCTCGGTCCAGGCGCGCACCATGATCTGCACGGCCTCGTCGAAGCGCTCGCGGCTCTCCACCTGCGGGATGCGATAGCCGCGGAACTCCGACGGCCGGTTTCCCCGCCCCACCCCGACGTCGAGCCGGCCCTTCGAGATGATGTCCACCAGCGCCATCTGCTCGGCCAGCCGGATCGGATCATGGAAGGGCAGGATGGCGGCCGCCAGGCCGATCCTGATCCTGGACGTCCGCGAGGCCACCGCGCACGCGAGCGTGGCGGGGTCCACCGAGAGGCCGTAGTCGATGAAGTGATGCTCGGTGAGCCAGACCTCATCGAAGCCGAGCTGCTCCGACCACACCATCTGGTCGAGCTCGCGCGCGATGATGTCGGCGTGCCGCTGCCCCGGTGGAGCCTGCAGGAAGAAATAGGTCCCGAAGCGCATCAGGCCACCCCCAGGTAGCGCGTCTTCACGTCGTCGTTGCCCATCAGCTCCGCGGGCGTCCCGGTGTGGACGATCTGCCCCCGGCTCAGCACGTGCACCCGGTCGGCCACCGACAGGGCCAGCGCCAGGTTCTGCTCCACCAGCAGGATCGACAGCCCGCTCCGCTTGAGCTCCATGATCACCCGCCCGACCTCGCGCACCAGCAGGGGCGCCAGGCCTTCGGTCGGCTCGTCCATCAGCAGCAGGTCGGGGTTGGACATGAGCGCCCGCCCGATCGCCAGCATCTGCTGCTCGCCGCCCGAGAGCTTGTTGGCGCGGTTGCCCGCCCGATCGCGCAGCCGCGGGAACAGAGCATACACCTGCTCGAGGCTCCACCGCCCCTCGCCGCGGCGGGCCACGTCGAGGTTCTCCCGCACGCTCAGCGAGGGGAAGACGCGGCGGCCCTGCGGGACCAGGGCCATGCCCAGCGCCACCATCCGGAACGGGGGCAGCCGCGTGATCTCGGTGCCCTCGTAGAGCACGCGGCCCTCGCGCGGCGGGGTGAAGCCGATGATGGTGCGGATCAGGGTGGTCTTGCCCATCCCGTTGCGGCCCAGGATGGCGAGCACCTCGCCCCGGTCCACCCGCAGCGAGACGCCCTGCAGGACGTGGCTCTCGCCGTAGTAGGTGTGGACGCCCTCCACCTCAAGCGCCAAGGTAGATCTCCTTCACCTGCGGGTCGGCCTTCACCTGCTCGCGCGGGCCGTCGGCGATGACGCGGCCGTAGTGCAGCACCGTGACCATCTCGGAAAGCTCCAACGCGATATCCATGTCGTGCTCGATCATCAGCACGGTGATCTCGGGATCGAGCCGGCGCAGCAGCCCGGCCATCAGCCGCGACTCCGCGGGCGAGAGGCCGGCGGTGGGCTCGTCCAGCAGCAGCACGCGCGGGCGGCCGGCCAGGGCCAGCGCGATCTCGAGCTGGCGCTGCTCGCCGTGGGAGAGGTTGCGCACGACCGCGCCGGCGAGATTCTCCAGCTCGAGGCGCTGGAGCGCGGCCCGCGCCCGCTCGAGCAGGGCCGGATAGCTCGCCACCGGGCGGAACATCGAGAAGCGCTCCGGGGTGTGCGCCTGCACCGCGAGCAGGCAGTTCTCCAGCACGCTGAGATCGGGGAAGAGGTTGGTGATCTGGAACGTGCGCGCCAGACCGAGCGCCGCGCGCCGGTGCGCGGGAGCGTGCGTCACGTCGCGGCCGAACAGCGCGATGCGGCCCGAGCTGAGCGGCATCGCGCCCGCGATGAGGTTGAAGAGCGTGGTCTTCCCCGCCCCGTTGGGGCCGATGAGCGCGCGGCGCTCCCCCGGGCGGACGGTGAGCGTCACGCCGTCCACGGCCTGCAGGCCGCCGAAGGCGCGGCAGACATCGTCGAGGCGGAGGGCGAAGTTCACTTGGCGCCCCTCACCATCGAACCCCTCACCATCGAACCCCTCACCCTGCCCTCTCCCCAGAGGGGAGAGGGGGACGGCGAACCCTCGCCCCCGAAGGGGAGAGGGAGACCGAGAACCCTCGCCCCCGAAGAGGGAGAGGGCAGGGTGAGGGGGGCTAGCAGTGCTTGCATGGGGGGTAGTCGCGCGTGTAGAGCGGGGTCTTCATGTACTCCTCGGGGTTGTACTTGTAGAACTGGCCCACCGCGGGGAAGGTGGCGATCACGGTGTTCTGCAGCTTGCCGCCGACCTTCTCGACCTTCCGGATATAGATGGTCTGGACGGGGTTGTTCCACTGGTCCACGCTGATGGGCCCGCGCGGGGCGTCCTTTATATTCACTTTCCGCAGCGCGGCCAGCAGCGCGTCGCGGTCCTCCACCTTGCCGCCGACCGCCTTGATGGCCTCCACGATCCAGCGCGTGCCGGTATAGGTCGCCTCCGAGTAGTAGGACGAGCTCTTGCCCGCCTTGGCCTCGAACGCGGCCGCAAACTTCTTGTTCTGCGGCGTGTCGATGGCCGCCGAGTAGTGCAGCGGGGTGATCGCGCCGATGGCCTCGTCGCCCATCTGCGGCAGCACCGACTCGTCGGTGGTGGTGCCGCCGCCCAGCAGAGGCACCTTGCCCTTGAGCCCCGCGGCTTCGTACTGCTTCATGAACTGGAGCGCCAGCCGCCCGACGAAGAGCGCCAGCACCGCGTCGGTGTCGCGGCGGATCTGGGCCAGGAACGGGCTGAAGTCGTTGGTATTGAGCGGCGTCCAGATCTTCTGCACGATCTGCCCGCCGCTCGCCTCGAAGGCGTGCTGGAAGCCGCCCACCGTCTCCCAGCCGAAGGCGTAGTCCATGCCGATGGTGACCACGCGCTTGTACTTGAGGTTGCTGGCCACCCACTCCCCGAAGGGATGCATGGGCTGGCTCGTGGTCCAGCCGGTGCGCACGATCCACTTGGCGGGCTTGCGCTGGGTGAGATCGTCGGCGGCGATGACCGGGAACGTGGTGGGCACGCGTCCGGCGTCCACGAAGGGCTGCAGCGCGTAGCCGGTGGAGGCGAGCAGCCCGCCGGTCAGCACGTGCACCTTGTCCTGGTCCACCAGCTTGCGGGCCTTGGTGAGCGCGCCGGCCGGGGTGCCCTCGGTGTCCTCCACGATCAGCTCGATCTTCCGGCCGCCCGCGCTGCGCCCGATCTCGTCGAGGTAGAGCTCGGCGCCGACCAGCATGTCCTTGCCGGTGGCCGAGAAGGCGCCGCTCAGCGGGACGAGCAGCCCGATCTTGATCGGCCCGCTCTGGGTGGAGGCGGGGCCGGGGAGCAGGGCCGCCGCGCCGAGGGCGAGCAGCGCCAGCAGGACGATCCGTCGAGTCTTCATGGCCAGCTCCTTGTCATTCAGCGGCGCCGGCCGCGCAGGGCGCCGACGAGGCCGCTCGGGGCGAAGAGGATCACGCCGATGTAGACGCCGCCCAGGATGAGCAGCCAGCGCTTGGTGTAGACGCTGACGAAGTTCCTGAGGAACACGATGATGCCGGCGCCCAGCGCGGGGCCGATCAGGGTGCCGGAGCCGCCCAGGGCCACCATCAGCAGCGTCTCCACCGAGGTCACGAGTTGCACGTCGTTCGGGCTCACGAAGCCGTTGTAGTAGGCCCAGAGCGTGCCCGAGAAGCCGCCGAAGAGCCCCGAGAGCACGAAGGCGGTGTACTTGTGCAGCCACACGTTGTAGCCGAGGGCCTGCATGCGCCCCTCGCTGCCGCGGATGCCGCGCAGCCCGAGGCCGAACGGCGAGATCACGAGCAGGCCCATCAGCACCCAGGCCAGCGCGGCGCACGCCAGGCAGAAGTAGTAGAAGGGCACCGGCGCGATCAGCTCGATGCCGAGCAGGGTCGGCCGCGGGATGCCCGCGATGCCGTTGTCGCCCTTGGTGAGCGACACCCAGCGATAGGCGAGCCCCCAGATGACCATGCCGAGGGCCAGCGTAATCATGAGGAAGTAGGTGCCGGTGGCGCGGATGGCGAACAGGCCGAAGACCGCCGCGGTCACGGTGGCCAGCGCCACGCCGGCGGCGAGGCAGGCGAGCAGGCCCATCTGGTGCTCGGTGGTCATGATGGCGACGACATAAGCACCCACCCCGAAGTACGCGGCCTGGCCGAGCGAGGCGAGGCCGGTGTAGCCGAGCAGCACGTCGAGGCTCATGGCCAGGATGGCCACGATCAGCGCCTGGGTGAGCACGGTGAGCGGGTAGGCGGATAGCCACGGGCCGATCAGCGCGAGGGCCGCGATCACCACCGCGGCGAGCAGCGCGCGGCGCCCGATCATATACGGCCGAAGAGCCCCGTCGGCCGGATGGCCAGGATGATCGCCATCGGGGCGAAGAGCGTGAAGTAGGACAGCTCGGGGAAGAGCGCCTTGCCGAAGTTGTCGAGCAGGCCCACCAGCAGGCTCCCCGCCACCGCGCCGGGCAGGCTGCCGAGCCCGCCCACGATCACCACCACGAAGGCGTAGGGCAGCACCTCGAAGTCCGCGCCCGGGTACACGCCGAGGAAGCCCCCGCCGATCACCCCGCCCAGCGCGGCCAGCCCGGCGCCCAGCGCGAAGACGAACAGCGACACACGCGGCACGTTGATGCCCACGCCCTGGGCCATCTCGGCATCGTCCACCGCGGCGCGGATCATGGCGCCCACGCGGGTGCGGTCCATCGCCAGCCACAGCGCCAGCCCCACCACCACCGCGACGGCCACGATGAAGATGCGGAAGATCGGGAACACCGCGCCCCCCACGCGCACGGTCCCGGTCAGCATCTTCGGGATCGGCACCGTGTAGGGATCGCCGCCCCAGATCAGCAGGGCCAGGTCCTGGAAGATCAGCGCGAAGCCGATGGTCATCAGCACCTGGCCGAGCACCTCGCCGCGCAGCCGCCGCAGGAAAAACCGCTCCATGCCCATGCCGACGAGCGCGATGGCCACCGCCCCCGCCAGGCACGCCAGCGCGAAGCTGTTGGTGCGCAGCGCCACCGTGAGCCCGACGTAGCCGCCCAGCATGAAGTAG
The DNA here is from genome assembly GCA_035635775.1 of Candidatus Acidiferrum sp. GTDB lineage: Bacteria > Methylomirabilota > Methylomirabilia > Rokubacteriales > CSP1-6 > CAMLFJ01. The sequence continues at coordinate 4,022 of DASQAL010000165.1, read as the reverse complement.
GAGCCGTGCGCCAGGTTGACGATGCGCATGACGCCGAAAATGAGGGAGAGGCCGCTGGCGAGCAGGAAGAGGAGCGCGCCGTAGGAGAGGCCGTTGAACGACTGCGCGATCCAGAACTCGGCGCTCACGCCCCGAGCCCCGGTCTCAGCGGAGGCGCAGCAGTCGGGCGGCGTTCTCGCGCACGACCTTGGCCTGATCGGCCCGCGAGAGCTTGACCGCTTTGTCGCGGATGATGTCGAGGGGACGGTCGTAGCCCATGTCGAAGCAGAAATCGGTGCCGAGCATCACCCGGTCCGCGCCCACCGTATCGATGAGATACCGCAGCGCACCCGCATCGTGGCTGATCGTGTCGTAGGTGAACCGGCGCAGGTACGCCTTCACCGGCTTCTTCGCGGCCTTGTTCGCCTCCGGCCGCACCTTCTGCCCGCGCTGGAGCCGCCCCCACACCAGCGGGAACGTGCCGCCCGCGTGCGGCAGGATCACCTGCAGCTTCGGCAGCCGATCCAGCACGCCGCCGAAGATGAGGTGGGCCGCCGCGATGCCGGTGTCGTACGGGTTGCCGAGCAGGTTGGTCAGGTAGTAGGGCTTGAGCCGCTCCGCCCCGTTCACGTTGAACGGGTGCAGGCCCACCGGCAACCCGAGCGCCTGGCAGCGCTCGAACACCGGGAAGAACGCGGGATCGGAGAGGTTGCGGCCGTTGACATTGGTGCCCATGTAGACCGCCCGCACCCCCGGCAGGCGCGCCGCCCGATCCAGCTCGGCCAGCGCCTGCGCCGTGTCCTGCATCGGCAGCGTGGCGCAGACCACGAAGCGATCGGGGTAGGCGGTGTGCGCGGCGCTGGCGCCGTCGTTCCACTCGCGCGCCAGCCGGGCACCGAAGTCGCCCTGGGCCCAGTAGACCATCGGCGCGGTGAGCGAGAGGGCCTGGACGGCCACCCCCTGCTTGTCCATGGAGGCCACGCGCTTCGGCAGGTCGTAGTAGCGCGCCTCGAGCGGCGGCGTGCGCGAGCCCTTCACGTCGATGGCGGGCCCGGCCGGGCTCGAGCGGTCGATGTGGCCGCCGGACGGCGCGCCGCCGGCCTCGATGGCGCGGAAGAAGCGCTCGGGGAAGAAATGCGCGTGGACGTCGATGCCCAGGGGCGCTGCCACGGGCGGGATTCTACTATGAACTGCAGGGGTGAAAGCCGGTATCTATCGACGGGCCGACTGCGCAGCTACGGCACCTTGATCGCATGGTAGTCACTGAACGGCGGGCCCCCGACGCCCACCAAGCCGGCGGGCAGCGCCGTCCGCTGCAGTGGGGGCTGCCGCCGGTAGAACTTCTCGTCGTTGACGTTGAAGAGAAAGGCGGGCTCGAGGAGGGTGAAGGAGGACAGCAGGCTGGCGTCCGGGAAAAACACGGGTGGCTGAGTCCCGTCGAGCGGAGCCAGGTAGGCGCCACGAGGCGACAAGGACTGCACCAGCACCGCGCCGCCCGTGGGCGCCCCCAGGGAATAGAAGCCGTCCGGGAGATCCTGAATCACGGCGGCGCGGACCGCCGCCGGATCCCATCGCAGCAGCTTGGCGGTGCGGTCGAACCCAAAGCCGGTGGCCAGGATGACGAATCGCTCGGCGCCGGGGGCAGGCCGCGAACGACCCACGCCGTCCAGGGCAAACGGATGTCGGGTGACGACATGTTGCGTGTCCATGATTCGCAGGGCATGGCAAGACGTCGAGGTCTCGCAGTCGTAGAGCAGATCGCGGGGTGGGACCTGCCGGGATTCGAGCTGCCAATCGAAGAAGCCGAGATGAGCCAGCTCATCCCGGAACCAGCCCGTCACGGAGATCTCGAGGATTCCGCCGCCGGACTCGACCTCGGTCACCTTGGTCACGGGTAGCTGCCCCGGGTTCTCGAGGGGAAAACGGGTCCAGCCCATGTCCACCGTCGCGGGATCGGGACCCCCTTCTCGAACCTCCAGGAGATGCGCATAGACCTCGCCGAGGTTGCCCTCGACCGCCTGCTGCCAGGTGACGGCCACCGTGGGGCCCGCGGTGGACGCAAGGACACGGCCCTCCCGCAGATCCACGAGCGCCACGAGCAGCGTGTTGAGACTGGACGGGAATGATCCACCTATCGAGACTTGCCGCAAAATCTGCCTCGCTCCTTGGGAATCGACGCCAAACAGCGGCAGACTGACCGACGGAGTGGTCGGGTTGGTCACGACCACGGCGACAAGGGCCAGCGGCCGGCCCGCAGTGTCCGCGCCGACTTCGAGCAGCACCCAGTAGTAGGGCTCGTCGGCGGTGCCGAAGTCGAGGTTGTGACTCGCATCGAGGGTGATCGGAATGGTCTGGGAGAACGGAATGGTCTGGTCCACGACGGCCTCGACGGTGGGGCCGGAGATGGCCACGCGATCGAATTGATAGAAGGAGCCGTTCCACACGAAGAACTGCTTTCTCGGGTCGACCGTGACCAGCCGCTGGCGGTAACGAACATTCTGGGTGAACTCCACCGTCGTCTCGAGCGACATCCCGAACGGGAACACGGTCTCGGCCTTGACGGTGAGCCTCGCCTCCGGGCCGTCCGGCGTGGCCACCGTCTCGAGGTCGATGGACCCGGCCTGACGCTGCACCTCGTAGGCAATTATGCGACTGGGCTGCCCCGGGCCGAGCGCCGTGCGGGCTATCAGGATGTTGTCGCCATCGCCCCAGCGCACCTCCTCGTAGTCGCTCGTCAGTGGCAAGAGAAAGACACCCCGCGGAGTTCGGACCTTCCAGCGGCCGTCCGAGAAGACCTGCTCCACGCGGACGCCGCCGAGAGCCCTGCCGATCACGCCGCCGGGGAAATTCTGCCCCGAGTCCTTGGCCTCTTGCCCCAACGTCCCTTCGTATACCGCCACGAACCGCTCCGCGTCGCCCGACACCTGGAAGCGCGCCTCCGGTAGCGGCTGACCGGACGCGATCCCCGCGACCATGGTACTGCCCAGAGCGGGGACTTCCACGCGCTGCCCCGCCGGCGAATCGGAGTACAGCCGGAGCGTGCCGTCCACCAGACCATCGGGCGAGGCATTCGTCCCGGTGAGCCGCAGGATCGACGGATCATTCGCGTCCTCGGCCAGGTCCACGTCCAGCCTGCCGCGGAAGAAGTAGTCGATCAGCGCGGCGGAGTACCCCACCGCGCGCGGCAGCAGGGCTCGCCCGTAGTCGCGATAGGCTCGTCGGGTCAGTGTGAGGGCCTCAGCCATCGGCTGGCCGGCGCTCTCGGCGACGGACTTGTAGAGCGCCGATTCGGCCACGAAGTGCCGGATCGCCTCCCCTTGAGAAACCTTCGGAAAGTAGCGCTGGAATCTCGATCCGACCGGCTCTAGAAACGGTGAGGTCAAGTCCACGCTCTCGCGTCGCGGCAGCAGGAAGCCTTCGACGAAGATCGTGTCGTCACTCAGGAAGTTCCCGTTACTGTACTCCGCAATCCCAAGAGCGGGATCGGTGAGCGGGGCGCTGTTGCCCGGGGGATCGAGCTTGTCGCTGTCGACAAGGCGAGCGATCGGCAGTGGCGCTTCGGCGCGGCCGAGAGTGAAGATCGTCGATGGCGGCATCACGGGCGCAGCCAGGTAGCTCAGGAAGAGGTCGCGTTCTCCGGCCGGCGCATCGAGTCGTGCCCGTTCTGCCCAGGCCTCGTAGCCTTCAAATATGAGGTGTGGGTCGTTCCGGGTATGGGCCGGCACCGACGCGTCCTGGACCAGGTGCGAGAGATGCCCCAGCGTCAAGAACGTCTCGGCAAGCGCCCGGTCTCGCTGCTCTCTCGTGTTCTCTGTCAGGCCGATCCCGGTGAGCGCGCTGAGATAACGCCGCCGCGCGTCCTGCCAGGACCAGTTGCCCCCGCCGGCGACGGAGCTGCCCTGGGCCGGATTCTGCTGCCAAACCGGCGATGCTTGCCCGAGCTGACCGCCGACGCGCAAGCCCGCCCGGTCCCAAGACAGTAGGGGGTTATGGAAATGATTCAGCACACGCAGCTGGGGGAAGTCTTCGGAGAAGGCGCCTTC
>DASQAL010000164.1:0-20177 GCA_035635775.1 Candidatus Acidiferrum sp. | reverse complement strand
GGCGGCGAGGCGCCGTGGCTCCGGGCGCACACCGCCGCCTGCGAGCGGTTCGGCGCGCTCAAGAGCGCGGGCATGGCGGGGCGCGAGGAGATGTTTGCCATCGGCGAGCGGGCGCGCGCCCGCGCGGCGCGGCTGCTGGGCGTCGAGCCCGGCGAGGTCGCCTTCCTCGCCCATTCGTCGGAAGGCCTGAACCAGGCGGTGCGCTCGGTGGAGTGGCGCGCGGGCGACAACGTCGTCTTCGCGGACGTCGAGTACCCCTCGCTGATCTACCCGGCCGCCCTGCTGCGCGAGCGGGGCGTGGAGCCCCGCGTGGTCCGCGCCCGCGGCCACTATGTCGCCATGGACGATCTGGCCGCCCAGGTGGACCGCCGGACGCGGCTCCTGCTCGTGAGCCAGGTGAGCTACCTCACCGGCCAGCGCCTCGATCTGGCCCGCTGCGCGGAGCTGGCGCGCGGTGCGGGCGCGCGGCTGGCGGTGGACGCCACCCACGCCGCCGGTGTGGTGCCGGTGCCGGGCGCGCTCTGCGACTTCGTGGTGTCGAGCTGCTACAAGTGGCTGCTGGCCACCCACGGCGTCGGCCTCTTCGCCTACAGCGCGCGGCGCGTGGGCGAGCTTCAGCCGGCCACCGTCGGCTGGCACAGCGTCGGGCATCGCGGCGGGCCGGGCGATCCGCTCGCGATGCCGTGGCGGCCGGACGCCTCGCGGCTCGAGGCGGGCAACCCGAGCCTCCTCGGCCTCGCCGTGCTCGACAGCGCGCTGGCCCGGCTCGAGCGGCTCGCCCCCGCCGACATCGAGCGCCACGCCCAGGGCCTCGGGGCCGAGCTGATCGAGGGCCTCCGGACGCGCGGCTGGCCGGTGATCACGCCGGAGGCGCCGGAGGAGCGCGGGGGCAACGTGTGCTTCCTCGCCGAGGACGCGGGGGGACTCGCCGCCCGGCTGGCCGCCGAGCGGGTGCTCGTCTGGGGCGGCGAGGGGCGCATCCGGGTCTCGCCCCACGTGCACGACGACCGCGACGACATGGAACGCTTCTTCGAAGCTCTGGATCGGGTCGGGGCCCGGCCCCGGCTGTCCACGTCGGCGCGGTAGGCCGCCCCGGCGGTCCGGCCGGATCTCACCTAGCCATTCGGCTGATTCCCGCGGCGGCTTGCCCGGCGCATGCTGGGGCAAGACCCATCACCCGTGAGGAGGAAGCGAATGGACGCCTTGCTGTCGCTCTCGAATGATCTGGCCGCAGCCGTGGAGCGCGCGGCGCCGGCCGTCGTGGCCGTGCACGCGCGCCGCCTGCCCTCCACCGGCATCCACTGGCGGCCCGGTATCGTCGTCACCGCGGAGCACACCGTGAGGACCGCGGAGGATATCACGGTCACCATGGCGGATGGCCGCTCGCTGCCCGCCGTGCTCGCGGGCCGCGACCCCGGAACCGACCTGGCCGTGCTCCGGGTGGCCGACGCCGGGTCGGTCGTGGCCACGCTCGGCGACGACGCCGCGCTGAAGGTTGGCCACATGGTGCTGGCGCTCGGCTACGGCCCCCGCGCGAGCTGGGGCGTGATCAGCGCCCTCGGTCCGCGGTGGCGGAGCTGGCGGGGTGGAGACATCGACCGGCTGGTGCGGCTCGACCTGGTTCTCTATCCTGGTTTCTCCGGTGGGCCTCTGGTTGACGCGGCCGGCCGGGTGGTTGGCCTGAACACCTCGGGTCTCGCTCGCGAGACCCGGCTGGCGCTGCCGGTGACGATGGTGACGCGGGTGGCTGACGAGCTGTTGCAAAAGGGGCACGTCTCGCGCGGCTACCTGGGCCTGGGCATGCAGCCGGTCCGCCTGCCCGAGCCGCTCCGCGCCCAGCTCGGTCTGGGCGACGGCGCCCTGATCGTCGTGATGGTGGAGCCCTCCGGACCCGCGGCGCGCGCCGGCGTCCTGCTCGGCGACGTGCTGGTGGCGCTGGACGGGGAGCCGGTGGGCGATCTCGACGACGTGCAGGCGCGGCTAGGATCCGACCGGGTCGGCGCCGAGATCTCCGCCGTCGTGCTGCGCGGCGGGGTGCGGACCGAGCTGCGGATCACCGTGGGCGAGCAGCCCCGGCGCCGGGCCTGATGAGCGCGGTGCTGACGGAGCCGGTCGCCGCGGCGGCGGCCTCGCTCGCGGCACGGCTGGCCGGGATCACGGTCGAGGTGCGCGGCCACGGCCGCGGCTCCTCCGCCGGGGCGCCGGCGGGCGCGGGCGTGGTGTGGCGCGCCGACGGGCTGATCCTCACCAATGCCCACGTGGCGGAGGGCGCCGTCTCGGTCGTCCTGCCGGACCGGCGTGTCCTCTCCGCCCGGCTCGCCGCGCGTGACGTCGAGCACGATCTGGCCGCCCTCGTGGTGGAGGCGACCGGGTTGTCCGCCGCGGAGATCGGCGACTCGGACGCCCTGCGGGTCGGCGAGCTGGTGCTGGCCGTCGGGAACCCCCTCGGCGTGGTCCGCGCGCTCTCGGCCGGTCTGGTGCACGCGACCGGCCGTCGCTTCATCCAGGCCGACCTCCGCCTCGCGCCGGGCAACTCGGGCGGGCCGCTGGCCGACGCGCGCGGCCGCGTGGTCGGGCTCAACGCGATGATCGTGGGCGGGCTCGCGTTTGCGGTGCCCAGCCGCGCGGGCTGGCGATTCGTCCGGGAGCGGCTCGGCAGGTGACCGTGTGACCCGGGTGCTGGTGGCGGCGCGGGGCGCGGCCGCGCGGGCCCGCCTCGAAGCGGTGGTGGCCGGCGCGCCTGCCCTCCGGCTGGTGCCGGCATTGCCCGGCGTGCCGGTGGCCCGACAGCTGGACGAGCTGCGCCCGGATCTGGTGCTGCTGGATCTGGAGGGTGAGCGGCTCGAGACGGTGCTCGGCGGCCCGTGGGGCGCGGGCCGTGCCGCTCTCATCGTGCTCGCCGAGGAGCCGCGTCGGGTGGTCGCCGACGAGCAGCTCGGGCGTGGCCCGGTCCGGGCGGTGCTGCCGCGTGACGCCACCGCCGGCGAGCTCCTGGCCGCCGTGGACGCGGTCGCGGCGGGTCTCGTGGTGTTCCATCCCGACGCACTCCGGCGCGCGCCCCGGCCCGTCCGGGCCAAGCCGGATCCGGCGCAGCCCCTGACCGGCCGCGAGGTCGAGGTGCTGGGCATGCTGGCCGAGGGGCTCGGCAACAAGGCCATCGCCTCGAGGCTCGGCATCTCGACCCACACCGCGAAGTTCCACGTCGCCTCGATCCTGTCCAAGCTGGGCGCGGGCAGTCGCACCGAGGCCGTGACGATCGGCATGCGCCGCGGGCTGGTGGCGATCTGACGCGGGAGAGGCGTCAGCTCCGGCAGCCCGCGGGCTTGTGCACGCGGGCCGTCGAGGGCGGGAACTTCGCGAGCTTGTCCGCGGGCCGGCGGGGCCGGGGCACCAGCTCGCCGCCGCAGTTGGGGCAGCGGCCGTGGAGCACGGTCTCTGCGCACGCGCGGCAGAAGGTGCACTCGAAGGAGCAGATGCGCGCGTCCTCCGCGCCCGGCGGCAGATCGCGATCGCAGCATTCACAGCCGGGCCGCAGCTCCAGCATGTATAGTCTCCTCTCGCAGAGGATAGCATTCGAGCCCAGGAGGAGAAGATGGCCACGAGCGTGGTGACGCCCGGGCGGTTCGCCAAGGGCATGACCTTCGACGAGTACGTGAAGTACACCGGCAGCGCGGACAACCTCGCCCGCGAGGCCTTCGGCAGCTACTTCGCGGACGGCGGCTCGAAGCCGGCCCCGCGCAAGGACAACAGCGCGGTGTTCCGCGAGCGGTACGCCCGGGCGCGCCTGGGCGACCAGCAGGCGGCCGCCATCAAGTGGCTCGCGGCTCAGCCGGGCGGCCCTGCGAAGATCCTGGTGATCTCGGAGGATTGGTCCTCCGACTGCCGGCGCGACCTACCGTGGCTCGCCCGGCTGGCCGAGGCGGGCGGGCTGGAGCTGCGGATCTTCAACCGCGACGGCCGGAAGATCCTGGGCACGCGGCGCCCGGATCCGTCCGCCGCGCCCGACGCCAACCACGACATCATGCGCGAGTTCCTGAACGTGAAGAACGGTGGGGAGTGGGCCTCGGTCCCGGTGGTGGTGATCTACACCAAGGATTTCGAGGAGCTCCACCGCTACATCGAGTACCCGGCCATCTATCACAAGGACCCGGTGCGCTCCCACCAGCAGGCCGCGCGCGGCGGGGAGACCGCGGACCAGGCGCGGGATCGCGGGATGCGGGAGTTCGCGGCCATGCAGGCGGGGCCGTTCTTCGACCTGTGGGCGGCCGCGTGCATCGACGAGATCCTGAGCGCGCTCTACGAGAAGCGGATCCTCGCCACCACGTCAGCGGGCTGAGCGCGGCTCCATACGCCGAAGATGAACTTAACTAACCACTTCCTCGACTTGGCTACAAAGGCCGGGCGCGTCGGCTGACGCCCGGTGGCGTCAGCGCACCTCAGCCGCCGCCGCGCCGCATCAGCTGGAGGCCGAGACTCGCCAAGTAGCCTATGAGACCGAGGGCCGCCACGGCCACGATGATCCCGATGACGTTCGCGAGCCGTCCCAGGGTGCGCCAGATTCCGTCCGCTGGCATCGCGTGGTCCTCCTTAGTCGATCACGTGATCAGCCCGAACCAGGAGGGACGCGGGGATCGTCAAGCCGAGGCTATTCGCAGTCTTTATGTTGAGCACGAACGAAAACAGCGTTGGTTGCTCGACTGGCAGGTCCATCGGCTTCGCCCCTGCTAGGATTCTGCCCACATAGGCAGCCGCCCGACGATACATGTGCTTGGCCTGTGGTTCATAAGACATGAGGCCGCCTTTGATCACCCACGCGGCCGTACTGAACGATGTCGGAAGGCGCCGCGCCGCACAGTAGGCCAAAAGTCTCTCGCCCGTCGCAACGAATATCGAATCATGGAGCAACATTAGTGCATCGTGTTGCATCTGCTCCAGATCGGCCATCACGCGGTCCAACCGGGCCGCTTGCTCTACTGGCACCGACACGAAGTTGAGTCCCTTGGTCGCGGCGACCTTCTGCATATGTCGGAGAGACAGCGCGGCCCCCGGGTTTGCGGGGTTCCACAGGAAGGCAGGCCGCCTGATCGAGGGAGCCGCTTCTAGGAGAAGATCCACACTCTTCTCGAGCATCTCGGGGCCAAGCAAGGACACACCCGATATGTTGCCGCCCGGTCTAGCGAGACTCCGCACAAGTCCGAGCGCCACCGGATCTGCCACGCCAACCATTACGATCGGAAGTGACTTTGTCGCGGTGGCCGCCGCAATCGTGGCGGGTGTGCCTACGGCCACAATGACCGCAACTTCCCGGCGTACCAGATCGCGCGCCTGCGTCGATAGCACTTCGGCGTTAGCATCGCCGCCGTTGACAAAGCGAACGCGGGAGCCAGACGAAACCTTGACGGCCGTTTCTATATCAGCCTCCAGCTCCTTCGGTGCCGCGGCGCCAAACCCCATCACCGGCGCCCTCCCCTCCGAAGGCTCTAACGCGCTGCCCAATACCCCGACCACGATCGCCCCGGATTTTGCCTGCATCTGAAGTGGGGAAACTTGCGCGGTCGTGACGAGACCGCCAGCAGCTCCCAATACGAACGTCCGCCGGTCCACTACTCGATCACCTGATCCGCCCGCAGCAGCAGGGCCGGTGGAATCGTCAGGCCGAGCGCCTTCGCGGTCTTCAAGTCGATGGTGAGGTAGTATCGGCCCGGCCGCTCGACTGGCAGGGTACTCGGTGAGGCTCCCTTGAAGATTCGATCCACGTAGCTCGCGGCGCGGCGAAAGTTGTCATCCTGGTTCGCGCCATACGACATCAGTCCGCCGTCCTGGACGAGGAGACTGGCCTCGTACATGGCCGGAATCCGGTGCACAAGCGCAAAGTCGATGACGCGCTTGCGGTTGAGCAACGTCAGCGCATCCGTGACCATGATCAGCGCATCAGGGCGGTTCGCGGTCATGGCCGAGAATGCCATGTCGAAGTCATCCGGCTCGCGGACGCCGAGCGGCTGCACCGTGACGTGCAGCGTGCGCGCGGCCTTCTCCACTTCCCGGTAGCGCAACGTCATCCCCCGATCGTCCGCGTTCCAGAGCACGGCGATGCGCGCGGCGCGTGGCACGGCTTCGGTGATGATCTCCAAACGCTTAGCACTGAGGTCGGCGGATTGATCGGTCACGCCGGTCACGTTGCCGCCAGGCCGTGCGAGGCTGTCGATCAGGCCGAGGCCGTCGGCATCACCGACCAGGGCCATCACGACCGGAATCGACGGCGACGCCTGCTTGGCTGCTGCGGACGACGGGCCTCCTACCGTCACGATGACGTCGACTTTGAGTCCGACGAGCTCGGCCGCGAGCCCGGGGAGCCGATCCTGCTTGGCGTTGGCCCACCGGCTCAGGTAGATGACGTTTTGCTGCTCGACGTAACCGAGCTCCTGGAGGGCCTGGCGCAGCGGCAACGGGGGCGCACCATCCGGCGGCCGCCCGCCACCGGACAAGAAGCCGACTCGCCACGTCTTGGCCCCCCGCTGCGCCTGGGCGGCGAGCGGCGCGGCGAGAAGACCGGTTACTGTCCCGAGGAACGCGCGTCGGTCCACAGCTAGCCCCCAACCTGACCGCCCGTCTAGGAGGGACCCGGCGGAGGGACGGCCAAGCGGGGTGACCTTACACCGGTACCGAGGCAATGAGCCAGGACTTCTTGACCGCGGTGTTCCCCCGGACCCGGCTTCAGGACGTGCTCCGGATCAGCAGGGCACGGGATAGGTGAGCGCCAGACGATCGGCAGGGTACCGCGCGGTCGCGTCGAAGCAGCCGACAAGTCGCGGAACCGGGTCGTGCAGATCCTTGGGATCCGCCCCGCGCTGCAGCTCCAGGTGCACGTGCTCGTAGCCGGGCCAGGCGCGCTGGCCGGAGGTGCCGAGGGCGCCGATCCGCTGCCCGCGGGCGACGGTCTCGCCGACCTTCACGGCGATCACCGCCAGGTGGCAGTAGACGGTCCGGTATCCGTGGGGATCGTGGACCACCACCACGATGAGGCCACAGAGGTCCTGGTTGTCGCGCGCCACCGTGACCCGGCCCTCCGCCGCGGCGAGCACGTCGCCGCCGACGCGCCCCTTGACGTCGATGCCCCGGTGGGGATCCAGTCGGGGATAGCCCTCGGAGCCGCGCCAATCGCCGAACCCCGCGAGGATGCGCGGCGCGCCGCCCGCGGAGGGAGCCATCATGTACACGAACCGCGCGAAGGGCAGCACCGCGAAGAGGACAGTCGCGACCGCCGTGACGGCCAGCCCGACGGGAGGCCGGCGAACGCCGCGCCGATAGTCCCGCGCCGCCCGGATCACGGAGAGCACGAGCAGCGCGGCGCCGGCGATCGCCAGGCCCGGGAACAGGAATCGCGGGGTCCGCTGGGCTATCGCCGGCGAGGACGCGCCCACGAACAGCGCCACGGCGACCGGCAGCACGAGCCAGCGGGGCCAGCCCCTCACGGCGGGGCAGGGGTGGGGGCGGGCACCAGGTACTGGTCCCACCAGCCCGGCGCGGGCTCGATCTGCTCGACGACGTCGATCCACACACCGGCCGGGTCGAAGAGGCCGAAGCGCCGCTGGCCGAAGGGCTCGTCCCGGAGCGGCAGGGTGATCGGCGCGCCCTCGCGCGCGAGGCGCTCATGCTCGGCCCGCGCGTCCTCTACCTGGAACTCGAGACACATTCCCTGGCCATTGAAGCGCTCGGGGCCCGGCGGCGCCGACGGGTGCCCGGGGTGCATGAACGCGAGGTTGGCCGGTCCCGTCTCGCCGGCGCTGAGCAGGACGAACCAGGAGGCCTCGAAGACGACCTCGAGGCCGAACCAGCGGCGGTAGAAGTCGCGGCAGGCGGTCAGATGCTCGGTGACGACGATCGGGTAGAAGCTCTGTAGCCGCATGGCTCCTCCGCGGTGACATCAACCGCGCTCATGCCGGATCTCCATGGACGTGATCAAGCCGCCCTCCAAGGCGTAGACGTGCTCGACCATGTCCTCCTTGAGGACCTTGCCGGCCAGATCGCGCACCACCTGGTGCACGGCCACCGCAACCCGCCCGTCGGCTTCCGCGGTGAAGCCGCGCGGCTCCACGCGCGGATCGATGAGCCCCCACTGGCGCGTCCAGTACGCGCGGACGGCGGCGTGGCCGACGACGGTTCCGCCTTCCATGCCGTTGGGCCAGATCACGTCCGGGCGCATCATGGCGAGGACCGCGTCGATGTCGCGGGCGTTGAAGGCCGCGTAGGTCCGCTCGAGAACCGCCTGGGTCGCCGTCATGCCCGCCGGCTCCTCGAGCGGCCGCGCGACCTCTTGCGATGGTAGGTGAGCGCGGTCGAGATGCAGACGGCCAGCTCCGCGACCGGCACTCGATCGCCTTCGTCGAAGACGATGGCCCGGTTCCCCTCGAACGTGAACGTGTCGGGGAAGGCGGCCCGGAACGTGTCGACGAGGCTCGTCCGGCAGTGAAAATGCATGGCGTACTCCTTCGGGTGCTTCCGCCGGCGATCGATCCGGATGGTGCTGCCGCTCCGTGTCGTCGTCACGTACGCCGGCTCACCCCACCGGAGCGTCTCCTCCAGCCGGCCGACTCCTTCCAGGCCCGCCGCGGTATCGAAGATCAACTGGCGCAGTCGCATCAATCGGCGGCGCATGGGTGCGGGGTAGGCCTTGAAGACTCTCGCGACGTCCGGCCGCTCGAAGGGGCGCGTCATGGCGTGGACGCTATCACGGACGAGCGGCCAGGAGCGCCCAGCGCTCGTGATCGCGCCACCGGCCCTGGATCTTGAGGTAGCGGGGCGAGTAACCTTCGCGTCGGAAGCCGAGCCGCCTGGCGAGACGGATCGAGGCGTGATTGCCGGAACACGTAGTAGCCGAGATAGCCGCTCCGCAAGGCCCCCGGACGATCTCGCTGATATTCGCGACGCCGACGAGCTCATCCGAATCGCGCAGGCAGATGAGATAGCCCTCGTGAGTCGTCCGCCGCAGCCGACCCACGTAGGCGCGGTAGGCGGCGGAGGTCGAGGGCGCCTTGACCCACCGGCCGTGGAGCCTTCGGCTCCGGCGCACCGCCGCCACGAACGCGGCGGACCATCTCGCGGAGGGCCTCACGAGCACGACGCGCGCGCGGCCCAGCACTCCCTCTCAAGGGGTCCGGGGCCGGACGGCGATGACCTCGATCTCCACGAGCAGATCGTCCCGGACCAGCCGGGATACCTCCACCGCGGTGCTGGCCGGTCGGGTCGAGCCGAAGTACTCCGCGCGCACGCGGTTGACGGCGTCCCGGTCGGCGATGTTCCGGTAGAACACCGTGACCTTGCAGACGTCCGCGAAGGTGGTGCCCGCCGCCTCGAGGCAGCGTCTCACCTTGTCGAGCGCGAACCGTGCCTGCGCCGAGACATCGCTCCCCCCGACCGCCTGACCGTGCTCATCGAGGGCAGTGAAGCCGGAGACGAAGATCAGGTCTCCGGCCCGGACCACGTAGGTCGACGGCCCGACCGGCTCGGGCGCGCCCGGGACGCGGATCTCTTCGCGAAATGGCTGGGGCAGCATCAACCGCGGTGCCCCACGATGAACAGGGTGGTGTTCCGGAAGTGACGCGGCGCATCGCCGTCCGGATACATCGCGGCCAGGACGGCCGCCTGGGCTTCCTGCCGGCGCTCCGGTGGGAGGTGGGCCGTCGTCACGCCGGCCAGCGTGTTCCACGCCGCGCCAAAGCTCTCGAAGTCGAAGCCGAGCGTCGCGCGCTCGACCCGTGCCGGGATACCTGCCTCCGCCAGCTCTCGCAGGAACGGAGTGGGATCCGCCAGAGCGCCGGGACCGACGCCCGGGACGGGAGGAGGACCCGCGAAACGCCCCGCCGTCTGCTGGAACAGGACGATGTCACACGCCTCCGGTTCCGCCCAGACGGCGGCGATCAGCCGCCCCCGCGGGCGCAGCACGCGGGCCAGCTCGCGGGCCGCGGCGGCCCGATCGATGACGTACATGAGGCTCAGCGAGGCCAGCACCACGTCGAAGCTCTCGTTCTCGGCGGGCAAGGCCTCGGCGCGTCCCTCGCGGAAGCTGACCCGCGTGAGCCCTTGCGCGGCCACGCGCTGCCGGGCGGCCCGCAGCATCTCCGCGCTGATGTCCACCCCGACGACCAGGCCGTTCGGGCCCACGAGCTGCGCGGCGCGCGCGGCGACCGCTCCGGTCCCGGTCCCGAGGTCGAGGACGCGGTCGCCCGCCGCGAGCTGGGCCCGCGCGATCACGTGGTCCACGACCGGCTCGAACCGGCGGTCGATCTCGCGCAGGTAGACGTCCGCGATGCGGTTCCACACGCCGGTCTGCCACGCCAGCCCGGCTTGCTCCTGGGGAGAGTCCATCTCCTCTTATGTTCCGCTCGAGGTCACGGGCGGAGCTGGGCGCGCAGGAAGCCGCCCACCGCCGCGTTGTATTCCTCGGGGACGAGCGTCGGCGCGAAGTGGCCGCCGGTCGGGAGCACCGCGAGCTTGGCGCCGGGGATCTTGGCCGCGAGCTCTCTGGAGTAGAACGGCGGGGTCAGCGCGTCGTCGCCCGCCACGACCACCAGGGTGGGGCAACGGATCTCGCCGAGGCGCGCGCGCCGGTCGAAGCGCACGATGGCGTCGATGCGGCTGGCCAGCACCTCCACCGGGGGCGGGGCCGCGGCCAGGCGCTTCATCTCCTCCTGGAGGAGCGCGTCGTTCTCGCTGATCCACTGGGGCGGCCGCAGCATGACGACCGACGCGCGCCAGTAGCTCTCGAAGCCGCGGTGGAGCAGCAGCTCCTTGCGGGTCTCGAAGCAGCGGCGGAAATAGGCGTCCTGCCCGGCCCACGTGGCGCTCAGCACCAGGCTCGCAACGCGCTCTGGATGATCCTGTGCAATGCTCTGGCCGATGGCGCCGCCGGTCGAGTGGCCGACGTAGTGGGCGCGATCCACGCCCAGGCGATCCATCAGGGCGACGGTGTCGGCGGCCATCTGGTCCACCGAGTACTGGATGCGCGAGTGGGTGCTCCGGCCCGCGCCGCGGTGGTCGTGCACGATGACGCGGAAGTCCCGGGCGAAGTCACGGACCTGGGGGCCCCAGAAGGCGCCCTGGCCGCCGAGGCCGGGCACCAGCATGAGGGTGGGGCCCCGGCCCTCCTCCTCGTAGTAGATCTCGGCGTCGCCGATGGAGACGTGCGGCATGGCGGCGGTTACTTCGTGTCGTTCATCCCCAAGCGGCGCTCGATGGCGATCACGTCGGTGGGCCGCTCGAACGGCGCGGGCGCGGGAGCGCCGGCCTCGCGGGGGCGGCCGATGGCCTCGAAGAAGGTCTCGAGGCCGGGCGGGGTGATGACCCACAGCATCACCAGGTCGTCCTGGGCGCTCTCGTTGATGAGCTCGTGCCGGACGTCGTAGCCCAGGAAGCAGGCGGTGCCGGGCACCAGCGGATGGCTCTGGCCGTCCACCACCACGCGGCCCTTGCCGCGGAAGCAGATCTGCAGCTCGACCTGATCGCCGTGCGAGTGCTCGCGCACGCGGCTGCTGGGGGCGATGGTCTGGAAGCCCATCGAATGCCCGGCGAAGCCGGTGCGGGCGGGGTAGAGCTTGGGATCGGCATGGCCGTTGGCGGGGACGGGCTGCCAGTACGAAGGCCCGTCCTCGGGCTGCATCACGACGGCGCGTCCGCGGACCTGGTCGACCTGACTGACTGTCTGGCTCATGGGTTCCTCCTGGCTCGGGGCCGTGGGCGCCAGTGTAACCCGGAGCGCCGTCTGGCGGCACGCCCCGGACCCGGCCCCCTCACCCTGCCCTCTCCCCGGAGGGGAGAAGGGGAGCTGGTGTCGAATCCCTCCCCCCGGAGTGGAGAGGGTGTCGACTCCCTCTCCCCTCAAGGGTGAGGGTGGCGAGCGGGGCTCCCTCTCCCCTCTGGGGAGAGGGTTGGGGTGAGGGGTGGGCTACGCGGGGCGGAGCACGCGGCCGGGCAGGGCGCCGGTGTGCTCGTCGTCGGCGATGACCACGCGCCCGTTGACCAGCACGTGGCCGATGCCGGTCGCGTACCGGTGCGGGTCCTCGTAGGTCGCGCGGTCGGCCACCGTCGCCGCGTCGAACACCACCACGTCGGCCTTCGCTCCCGGCGCCAGCACGCCGCGGTCCGCCAGGCCGAGCCGCCGCGCGGGCAGCCCGGTCATCTTCCACACCGCGTCCGGGAGCGACAGCACGCGCTCGTCGCGCCCGTAGCGGCCGAGCACCCGCGGGAAGGTGCCGTAGCTGCGCGGGTGCGGCTTGCCGGTGGCGAGCGGGCCGTCCGCGACCAGCGAGGAGCCGTCCGAGCCCACCATCACATGCGGGTGGGTGAGGGCGCGGCGCAGATCGGCCTCGTCGAGCTGGAAGAGGATCATGGAGCCCTTGCCGTGCTCGGCCACGATCAGATCGATCACCGCGTCGAGCGGATCGCGCTTCCACGCCGCCGCGATCTCCGCGATGCGCCGGCCCTGGGCGTCCGGGCGTGAGGGCGCATACGACACCATGATGTCCGACCACTCGAGTCCCCGCAGCAGCGTCTCGCCGCCGCCCATCAGCTCGCGGCGGACCCGCGCGACCACGGAGGGGTCGGCCAGGCGCTTCACCATCGCGTCGATGCCTCCCTCGAGCACCCAGTCGGGCAGGAGTGTGCGCAGCGAGGTGCTGGACGCGGTGTAGGGGTACACGTCGCCCATCACGTCGAGGCCCTCGCTCCGCGCGGCGTCGATCAGCGCGAGCGCGTCGGCCACCCGGCCCCAGTTCGGCCGCCCCGCCGCCTTGACGTGGCTCACCTGGGTGGGCAGCCCGCCCTCGCGCCCCACCCGGATGGCCTCGGCCACCGCGTCGAGGAGCGTGGCGCCCTCGCCGCGGATGTGGCTCGCGTAGAAGCCGCGGCCCCCGCCGGCGCGCCGGGCGATGCCGATGATCTCCTCGGTGGCCGCGTAGGAGCCGGGTGCGTAGATCAGGCCGGTCGCGAGGCCGTAGGCGCCGTCGGCCATCGCCTCGTCCATCATGCGCTCCATCGCGGCCTGCTCGGCCGCGGTGGGCGGCCGGCGCGCGAAGCCCATCGCGGCCAGGCGCAGCGTCCCGTGGCCGATGAGCTGGACCACGTTGACCGCGACGCCGTCATCTTCGTAGCGCGCGAGATAGTCCCCGACCGTGCGCCAGGAGAAGTCCATGCCGGCGGGAAGGTAGAGGGCGAAGCCCTTCATCTCGTGGCGGAAGGCGTCGGAGACCGGGGCGGGGGAGAAGCCGCAGTTGCCGACCACCTCGGTGGTCACGCCCTGGCGGATCTTCGACTCGGCGCGCCGGTTGTCCCAGAGCCGCCAGTCCGAGTGCGAGTGCATGTCGATGAAGCCGGGGGTGACGGTGCGGCCCGCGGCATCGATCGTGCGCCCCGCGGGCTCGGCGGAGAGATCGCCCACCGTGGTGATCCGGTCGCCGGTGAGGCCCACGTCGGCACGGCGCGCGGGCGCGCCGGTGCCGTCGATGACCTGCCCGCCCGTGATCTTGATGTCGAGCACGGAGCTAGTAGCGGCGGTCGTCCAGGTCGAGCAGCGGGAAGGCGCTCGTGACGTGGGGCAGGGTGACCGGCGCGGCCGGATGGAGATACGACGGATCGAGCTGGGCCAGGCTGTGCACGCCGAGCAGGCCCATCGCGATGCGGATCTCCTCCTCCAGCAGCTCGAGCGCGCGCACCAGCCCCGGCTCGCCCGCGGCGGCCAGCCCGAGGCAGGAGAGGCGTCCGATCCCCACGACCTGGGCGCCGAGCGCGATGGCCTTCACCACGTCGGTGCCGCGCATGAAGCCGCCGTCTACCATGACGACGCTACGCCCCGCGACGGCCTTGACGACCTCGGGCAGCACCTCGATGGAGCCGCGACCGTGATCGAGCTGGCGGCCGCCGTGGTTGGAGACGTAGACCGCGTCCACGCCCAGGTCGCAGGCGATCGACGCGTCCTCGCCGGTGGCGATGCCCTTCAGGACGAGCGGGATGTCGTGGCGGTCCTTGAAGCGCTTGACCTGGTCCCACGAGAGCGCGGCCTGGAACTCCTGACCGGTCGCGCGCAAGCGCCACGGCTTGACGAAGCGCCGGGCGAGGTCCCGCTCGCGCCGGCTATACATCGCGGTGTCCACCGTCATGCAGAAGACCGCGTAGCCGTGATCCTTCGCGCGCTTGACGTGGTCGTCCACGAAGGCGTCGTCGCCGCGCACGTAGAGCTGGAAGATACGGAAGTTGTCGGCCGCGGCCGCGGTGGCCTCGAGCCCGGGATTGCAGGCGGAACTGAGCATCTGCGGCACCCCGAAGGCGGCCGAGGCCTTCGCGGCGGTGGCGCCGCCGCCCGGGGTGAAGGACTCGATGGAGCCGATGGGCGCCAGCATCACCGGGATGCGGACTTTCCGACCAAAGAAGGTTGATCCGGTGTCGATGCGCGAGACGTCGCGCAGTACGCGCGGCCGGAAGGCCAGGCTGTCGATGCCGAGGCGGTTGCGGCGCAGCGTGGTCTCGGTCTCGGTGCCGCCCATCAGGTAGTCCCACGGGCCGGGGGCCAGGTTCATGCGGGCGGCGCGCACGATCTCGTGCAGCGTCTGGAACTTGTCTTCGAGCTCGGAGGTCATGGGGTCTCTCTCGGTCGGGATCGATTCACGCGTGGCGGTGGCTGTCGGGCAGCCCGAAGCGGGCCGCGGTGCTGCTCTCGGTGTCGAACTCGATGAGCACGGCCGCCTGCTTGCCGACCACCCACGCGTCGTGGCCGGGCTCGATCACCACCGCGCGCGGCGCGGCGAGATCGAAGGTGCAGCCGTCGGCGTAGGTGCCGCGCACGCGGCCGCGGGCCAGGAACCCGACGTGGGCGTGCATGCAGAGCGGCGTGTTCACGAGCGGCTTCATGTGGGTGGACCAGCGGAAGCCGGGCGGGTAGCACACCCGCTTCACGCGGCCGTTGGCGGTGCGGGTGGTGTCGATGGACACGCCGCCGACCTCGCGATGGTCGGCGCCCGCCATGCGGGCCAGCAGCGGATCGCGCGCGGCGCGCGCCGGCGCGTGGCGGGGGCGCTTCGAAGCGGGGCGCTTGGAGCGGGCGGACTTCCGCGGGCGCTTGAGCTTCATGGGCCGACTCCTCCTGGCGCGTTCTTGGACCTTCGAGACACTGACTCCCCGCGCGAGGCTTGTCAAGCCCGGGTACAATCGGGAGTCATGTCCGTGCTGCTCGACGCGCGCAATCTGGTCAAGCATCTCGGCGGCCGCCGGGTGGTGGATGGGGTGGACCTCGCCTGCGAGTCCTCGCAGATTGTGGGCCTGCTCGGACCCAACGGGGCGGGTAAGACCACGACCCTCCGGATGCTGTACGGGTTCCTGCACCCCGACGAGGGCCGCATCCACGTGGACGGCGTGGAGCTGGGCCGCGACCTGGTGCGGGCCAAGCGCTCGATCGGCGTGTGCACCCAGGACGACACCTTCGACGGCGACTTCACGGTGGAGCAGAACCTCACGATCGCGGCGACCTACTTCCGCCCGAGGCCCACGGATCTGGACCGGCGCGTGGCCGAGCTGCTCGAGCGGTTCGAGCTGGGCCCCTACGTGGGCCAGAAGCCGGAGACACTCTCGGGCGGCTACCGGCGGCGGCTGATGATCGCGCGCGCGCTCGTGCACCGGCCGCGGCTGCTCTTCCTCGACGAGCCGACGACCGGCCTCGATCCCCAGGCGCGCATGGGGGTGTGGGACCTCGTGGACGGCCTGCGCGCCGAGGGCCTGGGCATCATTCTCACCACGCACTACATGGACGAGGCGGAGCGGTTGAGCGACGCGCTGACCGTGCTGGCCCACGGGCGCGTGGTGGCGCGCGGCACCGCCAAGACCGTGCTCGGCGACCTGGTGGGCGAGCACGTCATCGTGGTGGACGTGGGCCTCGGCGCGGCGGTCGCGGCCTGGCTCACCGCGCGGGGCCGGGGCGAGCCGGCGAGCGTGCTGGGGGCCTGGCACGTGCCGGTGTCGGGGGAGGAGCTGGCCGAGTTCGCGCGCGCGTTCCCCGCGCTGCGCTACGAGGTGCGCGGCCCCACGCTCGACGATCTCTTCCTGAAGCTGGCGCTCAAGCCATGAGCTGGCTGGCCGCGGCACTCGAGTGGCAGAGCCGCGCGGTGGTGGCGCGGCACCTGCGCGTGTACATGCGCAACTGGCACACCGCGTTCCTGCCGCCCGCGGTGGAGCCGGTGACCATGCTGGTGGCCTTCGGGGTGGGGCTCGGCGGTTACGTGGCGACCCTCACCTGGCAGGGCCGCCCGATCGAGTACATGACCTACGTGGCCCCGGGGCTGCTCGCCTACGCGACCTTCATGACCGCGATCTTCCAGTCGCTCTTCGCCGCGTTCATCCGCATGCGCTACCAGCGCACGTGGGAGGGGCAGCTCACCACCCAGGTCGCGCTGCCCCACGTGGTCTGGGGCGAGGTGCTGTGGGCGGGGCTGCTCTCCACCATGTACGTCGTGATCGTGTCGGCGGTGCTCGCGGTTCTCCACGCGGCGGGCTTCCTCCACATCCAGGTCGCGCTCCTGCCCGCGCTGCTGCCCATCGTGTTCGTGGCGGGCTGCGCCTTCGCCGCGCTCGGGCTCTGCTTCACCGCGATCGTGCCGACGATCGACCACATGAACCTGCCCGTGTTCCTGCTCGTGCTGCCGATGGGGCTGCTCTCGTCGACCTACTTCCCGCTCGAGCACCCCGTGCTGGTCGCGCTGAACGTGGTGAACCCGCTCCATCACCTGGCCCAGGCCTTCCGCGGCATCCTGCTCGGGGGCCCGGTCGCGGGGCACCTGGCCGGCGTGCTGATCCTCTCGGCCCTGCTGCTCGGGATTCTGGTGCCGCTAGATCTCCGCCTCCTGCGGCGGCGGGTGCTCGGCGACTAGCTACGGGCTCTCCATGCGCTCGGGCGGCGCCGTCGGCTTCACGAGCGCGGCGCGGATCCGATCGAAGCGCTTGACGATCTCGCCGCGGAGCTGGCGCCGGCCGATCACGCGCTTCAGCTCCCCGCCGAGGCCCGCGACCTGGTCGGTGGAGACGCGGTTGCTCGAGAAGACGAGCACGCCGTCCTCGTAGGGCACCGCGCCGGAGAGGATCTGGCTCGCGTTGTAGGAGTGGCCCACGTAGACGTGCCGCTCGACGTAGAGCGCGAGCTGGGGCGTCACGTCAACCAGATGATGGATCAGGATCGGGTCGGGCCGGCCCTGGACCTGGCGCCTCACCCAGTAGAACTGGCTGATCGCGGTGGAGCTCTGCTCGGCCGGGAAGCGCAGCAGCGCCTCGGCGAGGCGCGGCATCAGGTGGCCGACGATCCGCGCGTCCCCCGCGGCCACCCGCAGCACCGCGGCCGGATCGCTCACGCCGCCGCGCCGCGCGTACGGGGCCACGCCCTCGAGCCCGCGCGCCTGGAACGCCTGCGCGCGCTGGAGGAGCAGCACCCGCCACTGGGCGGCGCCGCTCTCGGCCACCGCCGCCCGGTCGGCTCCGCGCGCGGGCCTGGCCCCGCGGAAGGCCTCGATCTCGGGCGCCGAGAGATTGAGGCGTCCGCCGGCCACCGCGTCGAAGGCGTCCTGCGCCTCCGCGACCTCGCCGGCCGCGAGCTTGTAGCCCGCGAGCGCGGCCACCGTCGTGCCGGGAGTCAGCGGTCCCCACGCGGTGATGCTCGGCTCCTTCAGCACGATGTCCGGACTCGTCAGCGCCTCGGCCACACGGGAGAGCGGGACGGGGAGGTACATGGCGACGCCCGCGCCCAGCTCGGTCTCGTTGGACTCGGCCACCTGGTAGCCGATGGTCTCGCCGGCCAGGAGGCGGCGGCGCTGCTCCGGGGAGAGGCGGCGGACGTCGAGGGCTTGGCTCTCGTCCGCCGACGGGGCGTCGGCCGCCTCGGCGGGCAGGGGCAGGCAGAGCAGGCCGGCGAGGGCGGCCGCCCTGCTCAGTCTGGCGAACATGACCTTATCTTAAGTGATCCGGCTCAGACGGCCCCCTCGGGAATATTGACGAGGTTGCGCACCCAGCGACCGGGGACCTTGCCGATCACCCGCCGGATCCTCCGCCGGGTGTTCTCCGAGAGCCGGTGCTCCATGCGGTTGATGAGGCGACGGGTCCGGTCGCTGGCCAGACCCAGGAAGACCAGCCCGGCCGCGTAGAACGGGATGCCGGTGATCACCGGGATGAGCCAGCCGACGACGCCGAGCGCGAGGCAAACGAACGCGGCGCCCAGGAACACGAGGCGCAACCAGAACGGGTGACGCCCGTCCTGCTCCCGGAGGAGATCCGGCAGGGGGGATGAGGACGGCATGCTCTGTCAGCGTAACATGCGACGGGTACCGCTTCCCCGTGGCGACGTCCTGTGGCAGACTCTCCGCTGGTCCGGCGGGGAAGCCGGTCATTCGAGGAGGAAGTGCCAATGCCCGAGTCGGTTCCGTCCTCTCTGATCATCGACGCATTCAAGGAGATCTTCCAGTCGGAGCGCCGGGGCGCCAAGCGCCAGG
Organism: Candidatus Acidiferrum sp.; assembly: GCA_035635775.1. Lineage (GTDB taxonomy): Bacteria > Methylomirabilota > Methylomirabilia > Rokubacteriales > CSP1-6 > CAMLFJ01. Next base: position 1,665 of record DASQAL010000164.1, on the reverse strand, counting down.
ATCCGCTCGGCTGGATCATCAGCGTGCCCGACACGCACCAGAAGAGCGTGCTGGCCGCGCTCGACAAGGAGCGCAGCCTGCGGGTCCTCACGTGCTCGACCGAGGACGACGCCAACGCGGTGGCCGCGGGGCTCTACATGACCGGGGAGCCGGTGATCGTGATGATCCAGCACGCCGGTCTCTACGCCAGCGTGAACACGATCCGCGGCATCTCGATGGACGGCAAGATCCCGATCTTCTACATGATCGGGCTGCTGAGCCGCGAGAAGGACAAGGATCCGAAGGACTCGCGGCATTCCATGGTGCGCTTTGCCGAGCCGCTGCTGGACGTGTTCAGCATTCCCCACGCCCGGCTGGAAGGCCCGGACGACGTGAAGCTGATCGCCGAGTACTACCGGAAGAGCCGCGAGCGGAAGGGCCCCGCCGTGGTGCTCGTCGGCCTGGAGACCGCGTGATGATGAAGCCCGAGGAGATCCTCAAGCTGATTCAGGCCGCCCGCGGGACGGCCATCTGCGTGCCCACCATGACCACCGGGCCCGCCTGGCGCAAGATCGCCCCCGACGATCTCTCGGTCGGCTGCGTGGGCTTCATGGGCGGCGCCTCCGCCATGGGCCTCGGCCTGGCCCTGGGCGCGCCCGACCGCCGGGTGATCGTCTTCGACGGTGACGGCTCGCTGCTGATGCAGCTCGGCTCGATCGCCACCATCGCGGGCGCGGCCCCCCGCAACTTCACGCACCTGCTCTTCAAGAACGGCGTCTACCATACGTCCGGCTCGCAGGAGACACCGGGCGGGCCGGGGACGGACTTCGCGGCGATGGCCAAGGCGGCCGGCTACCGCAACGCCTACACCATCACGACGCTGGAGGACTTCAAGAAGCGTCTGCCCGGTCTTCTCACCGAGGACGGCCCGATCATGGTGCAGCTCATCACCGGGCTGGCCGACAGCACGCCGATGACCGCGGGGCCGAGCACGCCCTTCCACCAGCAAGTGGCCGAGCTGCGCGCGAAGGTAACCGGGGCGCGCTAGCGGCGGGTCCGAGGGGCTCTGTTCGAGCGCCGGCTCCGCCGGCGCAACCGTTCTGGGGGGAGGTTCGGAGGGGGCCCCCTTCAGGGACTTCAGAAGGGGCCCCCTCCGATGACTACCCGTAGACGATGCCGAGCGTCTCCGCGACCATGGCGGGGCGGGCATTGCCCTCGACCTCCATGGTCATCTCGCTCGTGACGCGGAAGCCGTTGTCCTCCACCGGCTCCACCTTGACCAGCTTCTGGCGCAGCCGCACGCGCGCCCCCGCCGGCACCGGCGCGGTGAAGCGCACGCGGTTCGAGCCGTAGTTCAGGCCGCGGCGGCGCTTCTCGATCTTCATCAGGGTCGGGGCGAGCTGCGGGAGGAGCGAGAGCGTCAGGTAGCCGTGGGCGATGGTCTTGCCGCCTGGCATCTCCTTCTTGGCCCGCTCCACGTCGACGTGGATCCACTGGTGATCGCCGGTGGCATCCGCGAACTTGTCGATCATCTCCTGGGTCACCGTGAGCCACTCGGACGGACCCAGCTCCGTGCCCACGTGCTGGAGCAAATCCTGGGGCTTCTCGACCTTGAGCATAGCGTTCCTCCCTCGGGTATGATCTGCGGGCGTCATTATCGCCCAGTCCCAGTCCCGGAGGAAAGCA
>DASQAL010000163.1:0-14634 GCA_035635775.1 Candidatus Acidiferrum sp. | reverse complement strand
GCCTTCTCCCGCCTCCGCCCGAAGGACGACGTCGTCCACTCGACGGGCGGGCGGGCGTCCGGCCCGGTCTCCTTCCTGCGCGTGTTCAACGCGGCCACCGAGGCGGTGAAGCAGGGCGGCGCGCGCCGCGGCGCCAACATGGGAATCCTCCGGGTGGACCACCCGGACGTGCTCGAGTTCATCGAGTGCAAGCTCGACGGCGGCATCACCAACTTCAATATCTCGGTCGCGGCCACCGATGCCTTCATGGAGGCCCTCGCCGCCGACGGGGAATACGACCTGATCAATCCCCGCACCGGCCAGGTCGCGGGCCGGCTGCGCGCCCGCGACGTCTGGGCCCGTATCGTGCGCGCGGCGTGGCACACCGGCGACCCCGGCATGATCTTCATCGACCGCATCAACCGCAGCCCCGCCAATCCGACGCCCGACCTCGGACTGATCGAGGCGACGAATCCATGCATCAGCGGGGATGCCCTCGTCGCGACGGATCGCGGCTTGCTCCGCATGGGCGGGATCGCGGAGCGCTACCGGGAGGGCGGCCTGGCCGTCAAGGTGGACCAGCGGCTGCTCCCGTCGCGGCTCATGGTGTGGGAAGGCACGAACAACGTGCCGCTCACCGCCTACGGGCAGGGATGCCTGCCGATCAGCCGGGCGTTCCACTCGGGCGAGCGGGAGACCGTCACGGTGCGGACGGCGGCGGGCTTCGAGCTGACCTGCACACCGGATCACCGCCTGATGACCGACCGGGGCTGGGTGGAAGCCGGGGCCCTGCAGGTCGACGTGGATCGGGTCTGGATCCAGAGCGATCCGGGAGCCTTCGAGGACGACGCAACCCTGCCGGTGACGGTTCCATCCGAGTTCATCGGGCGCAACGGTCGGCGCTACCGCCACGCGCTGCCGCAGCGCTGGAGCGCCGATCTCGGCCGCGTCCTGGGCTGGCTCGTGGGCGACGGCTGGCTGCGCACCGCCGCCTATCCCCGAGTGGGCTTCGTGTTCGGCCCCGAGGACGATGGGGCGCTCGAGCATATCGCGGGTGTCGTGACTCCGTGGTTCGGGCGGCCCGTGAAGGTCTGGACCCGCGCACGCGGCGTGCGGCACCTCATGTATCCCGGCAAGTTCTTCTCGGGCTTCTTCGAGTCGCTCGGCGTCCGACCGGTGGGCGCGCGCGACAAGACGGTGCCCGAGACCTTGTTCCGGGCCCCGCGCCCGGCGGTCGTCGGATTCCTCCAGGGGCTTTTCTCCGCAGACGGAGCTTCAGACTCTCCTGAACGGATCGCGCTGACGTTAAAGAGCCGGGAGCTGCTCCGGGGCGTGCAGCTCCTGCTCCTGAACCTCGGGATCAAGAGCAGCGTGATGGACCGGTCCCGGGCGCCGCGGGAAGGGCTGTTCCCCTACCGGACCAAGGCCGGCGAGCTGCGCTCCTATGACTCCGACGGCGTGCTGTTCGAGCTCGGCATCTTCGGGAAGTCGCGCGGCCTGTTCCTCCGCGAGATCGGGTTCCTCAACGACAAGCAGCGTCGCCTCGAGCCCGTGCGCTACGCGGGCTCCTACGCGCAGAAGGGGAGCGATCCGGTGGCCGCGGTCGTGCCCGCCGGCCCGCGCGCGGTCTACGACCTGACCGAGCCACAGAGCCACTCGCTGATCGCCAACGGCTTCGTCGTCCACCAATGCGGCGAGCAGCCACTGTTGCCGAACGACGCGTGCAACCTGGGGTCGGTGAACGTGGCCAAGTTCGCGGTCGAGCGGGCGGGGCGGTGGGAGCTCGACTGGGGTGAGCTCGAGCGGGTGGTGCGCCTCGCGGTGCGCTTCCTCGACGACGTGATCGAGGTGAATCCCTATCCGCTCGCGCAGGTGGACGAGATGGTGAAGGCCAACCGCCGCGTGGGCTTGGGCGTCATGGGCTGGGCGGACCTGCTCTTCACGCTCGGCATCCCCTACGACAGCGAGGAGGCGCTCGAGCTGGCCGAGCGCCTGATGGCCTTCGTGAAGGACAAGGGCCACGACCAGTCGGCCCGCCTGGCCGAGGAGCGCGGCCCGTTCCCGCACTGGGGCCGCTCGATCTACCGCCACGGCCGGCCGCTGCGCAACGCCACGGTTTCCACCATCGCGCCCACCGGGACCATCTCGATGATCGCGGGGTGCTCCTCCGGCATCGAGCCGGTGTTCGCGCTCGCCTTCGAGCATCGCGTGAAGGGGCCGGACGGCGAGCGGGTGCTGCCCTTCTTCAGCGAGACCTTCGAGCGGCTCGCCCGGCGGCACGGCTTCCACTCGGACGCCCTGATGACGGAGGTGGCTCACCGCGGCTCGCTGGCCGGCGTCGAGGGCGTGCCCGCCGCCGCGCGCGCGGTCTTCAAGACCGCGCACGAGATCGACGCGGTCTGGCACGTGCGGCACCAGGCCGCGTTCCAGAAGCACACCGACAACGGGGTGTCGAAGACGATCAACCTACCCGAGCGCGCGACCGAAGAGGACGTGGCGGCCGCCTACCGGCAGGCGTGGGACCTGGGCTGTCTCGGCATCACCGTCTTCCGTGACGGCTCCAAGGGCAGCCAGGTCCTCAACATCGGCCTGCGCGGCGAGGGCGCCTCGGCGGACGTGGGCCAGCGCGGGGTCAAGCCGCGCCCGCACAGCCTCACCGGCGCCACCTACCGAATGGAGACGCCGATCGGGACCGCCTTCATCACCGTCAACGACAACGGGGGCGGCGAGCCCTTCGAGGTCTTCGTGCAGGTGGGCAAGGCGGGATCGGACACCATGGCGGTGGCGGAGGCCCTCGGCCGGCTGGTCTCGCTCGTGCTGCGGCTGCCCTCGCCGCTGTCGCCGCGGCAGCGGCTCGAGGCGGCGATCAGCCAGCTCTCCTTCATCGGCGGCGGCCAGCCCACCGGCTTCGGCGCGGCCAAGGTGCTCTCGCTCCCCGACGCGCTCGCGCGGACCCTCGCCGAGCACATCGGCACGTCGCGCGCGACGCCCGCGCCCGTGGCATCTCCCACGTCGGCGAGCGGCCTGCGCCGGGTGGGGGATCTCTGCCGCGAGTGCGGCCAGGCCACGCTGGTGTACGAGGAAGGGTGCAAGAAGTGTCTCTCCTGCGGCTTCAACGAGTGCTAGGGAGCGGCCATGTTCTCAGGCGGTGACTACGAGGAGGTGGCCCGCTGGCTGCGCAACTTCGTGGTCGCGCACGCCAAGCGGGAGAACCTGCGCGTCGAGGCGGTGGTGGAGACCGAGGGCCCGCGCGGGGGGCAGAGCTACGGCGTCCGCCTGCGGCTCGGCGAAGGCCTGCGGCCCGCGCCGCCCGCGCCCGCGGTGGAGCTCGGCTTCCCCGAGGTGGCCCAGAACCGCGGGAGTCTCGCGTGGTGCCGCGGGCTCGCGGACCGGGTGCGCGCGCTCGCGCGCGAGTTCTCCGCGGCCGGGTCGGGCCCGCTCCGTTCCGCCTGATCCGGTGAGGACGGCGCCCGCCGTCCGCTGGTGGGCCCCCGGCGACTGGAACGCGTTCTTCGGGCTGGCGCTCGACAACCTCGGGCTCTTCGTCATCTTCTCGGGTCTCCTGATCGGCGTCTTCGGCTTTCCCTCCGACCTCGTTCTGCGCGTCATGGTTCCCGGGACCGCGGTGGGCGTGCTCCTGGGCAACCTGATCTACACCGGTCTCGCGGTGCGGCTGATGCGGCGCACCGGCCGGAGCGACGTGACCGCGATGCCCTTCGGCCTCGACACGCCGTCCCTCTTCGGGATCGTCTTCGGCGTCCTCGGGCCCGCCATGCTCCTCACTCGGGATCCGATGATGGCCTGGAAGATCGGCATGGGCGTCACGGTGGCGATGGGGGTGATCAAGCTCGGATGCGCCTTCGCGGGGGACTGGGCGCGCCGGGTCGTGCCCCGGGCCGCGCTGCTCGGCTCCATCGCGGGCGTCGCGATCCTGCTCATCGCCTTCCTGCCCTCGCTGCGCATCTTCGGCGATCCGCTGGTGGGTGTGGTCTCGCTCGTCGTGCTCCTCGCCGCGCTGCTGGGCGGCGTGCGGATGCCGTGGGGGCTGCCGGGCGCGCTGGCCGCGGTGCTGGCGGGGACCGTCATCTTCTGGGGCCGCTGGGCCCTCGGCCCCGACGCCGGGGCACCGGGACCGCATCCGGCGATCACGCTCGGCGCGCTCGGCCTGGCCCTGCCGCTGCCGACATTCGCCTGGCTCGACGCCCTCGACGCCACGCTGCCGTACCTGCCCCTCGCGGTGCCCTTCGCGCTGGCCACCGTGGTCGGCGGCATCGACAACACCGAATCGGCCATCGTGGCGGGCGACGAGTACCGCACGCGCGACATCCTGCTGACCGAAGCGATCGCGACCATCGCGGCCGGCTGCTGCGGCGGCGTGATCCAGAACACGCCGTACATCGGCCATCCCGCCTACAAGGCGATGGGCGCGCGGGCCGGCTACACCCTCGCCACCGGCCTCCTGATCGGCGTCGGCGCCGCGGTCGGCGTCGTCGCGGTGCTGGTGCAACTGCTGCCGGAGGCGGCGGTCGCCCCGATCCTGGTCTTCGTCGGCCTGCAGATCACCGCGCAGGCCTTCCTGGCCTCGCCGCCGCGCCACGCCCCCGCGGTCGCGGTGGCTTTCCTGCCCGCGGTCGCCGCGCTGGTCTTGATCCAGGGCGGCCTGCTGCTGGGCGGGGTGGGCAAGAGTGCGGCCGATCTCGCGGGGGAGGGCCGGCTCGTGTGGGGCGCGCTCCTGGTGCTGGGGAACGGCTTCATCCTGACCGCGCTGGTGTGGGGCTCGGCGCTGGTCGCGATCATCGATCGACGCCTGCGGGTCGCGGCCGCGGTCCTGGCGATCGCGGCGGTGGCGACGCTCTTCGGGCTCATCCACTCGCCGCTGCCCGGCGGGGCGGTGTTCTGGCCGTGGGCGGTGGCGAGCGGGACGCCGCACGCGCTGGCCGCCGCCTACGGGGTCGCGGCGTCGCTCCTGCTGCTTCTGGGCCGCGCGGAGACCTAGCAGGACGCTGAAAAAGGCCCATCTGCGGGAGTGCGCCGCCCTCGGCCGCACGCTCAACGTAGAGAGACTACGCCTCGCGTGCGGCCTTCAGGCGCCGCCTCGCATGTGGACCTTTTTGAGCGTCCTGCGTTTGAGCGCCCTGCGCCTCAGACCTAGCTCCGGATCGCGTCCAGCATCTCGCGATCGCTGCCGAACTTGAACTCCTCCACCTTGTCGGTCGTCGCGCGCGCCTTCTCCGCCGCCTCGAGCCGCTGGACGGCGGGGTAGTCCACGACGACGGCGCCCCGCTCGTCGAGCGTGCCGCGCAGCGACTCGACGGCCCGCTCCGCCTCCTCGCGCGGCCGCTTCGGCCGACTCGCGAGATAGCCGGCGACGTGCTTGATCCCGGTCTCCGCGTCGAGGCGCGCGCGGCCGACCACCCCGTCGCTGGCGCGCCGGGCCCAGCCGACCACGAAGACACCGGGCTGGGCCTTCCCGGCGCCGGGATCGAGCACCTGGTAGGCGGCGGCCGGATCCTCGCCGGGCACCGTGAGGTAGAGCCCGTCCTGGTAGGGCAAACCCGCGTCCTCGTCCACGCGGTCGCCCACCGCGAACACCACGGTGTCGGCCGGGATGACCGACGTCTCGCCGGTGCCGACCGCGGTGATGCGGTCGCCCTTGCGCTCGAGCCGATTCTCCTCCACCTCGAGCCCGACCACGCGGCCTCCCTCGGCCACCACGCGCTTGGGCGAGGCCAGGAAGCGGAAGCGCAGGCGGGCGCGGGCCCGCGGCAACGGCTCGGGCTTGGCCGCGAGCGCGGCGAGCAGCTCGTCGGGATTCTGGCCCGCGGCCTCCAGCCTTGGCCGGATGCGCTCGATTTCCTCGCGGTAGAGGGCGTGGTCGACGGCGTCCTCGACGTCCTCGAACTCGCGGTCGTCGTAGGCCTTCTCGAACGGGCCGCGCCGCGCGATCGCCACGATCTCGTCGCAGTCGGCGAAGTGGGCGCAGTAGTTCGCGATGTCCACCATCACGTTGCCCACGCCGACAATCGCCACGCGGCGGCCCATGGGGAACGGCCGCTCGCTGAAGGGCGGCAGGCGGTTGTAGTGATAGACGAGGTCCTTGGCGTGGTAGACGCCCGGCAGGCGCTCGCCGTCGACGCCCAGATACTTGGTGCCCTGTGCGCCGATCGCGTAGACGAGCGCGTCGAAGCCCATGTTCGCCAGGTCGCGCACCGTGAGATCTCCGGTGTTCGAGATCGACACGTGTCCAAGATAGGTTATGAGCGGGTCGGTGAGGATCTTGTGGAACTGACGGCGCAGCCCGCCTTTCATCTTGTACTTGTTGAGGAAGATGCCGTACTCGGCGAGCCCGCCCGGCTTGATGTCCCGGTTGAGGAGGACCACGCGGGCGCCGGCCGTGGCGAGCGCGCGGGCGGCGAAGAGACCGGCGGGTCCAGCGCCGATCACCGCGACGAGATGGACCGGATTCTCGGCCATGAACGCCGAGACGATAGCACACGGCCGCGGGAACCGCGAAGCGGGGAAGTACTTGACCCCTCGATGACGCCCGGTGTTAAATGGCTGTGCGTTTCGTCAATGATGACGGGACGATTCGCTTCAGGTTTCCCGCTGCCAGAGGAGGCTCCTCGATGAGGTCAGTGTCGCTAGTTGCCCGTGCCGGTGGACTCGCCTTGGCCGTGATCCTGATGGCCCTCGCCTCGGGCCGCGGCCCGGCGGATGTGGCCGCCCAGACGGGGCCGTGGGAGGCGCCCGCGTCCGAGAAGGCGAAGAAGAACCCGCTGCCCGCCGACAAGAAGACGATCGAGCAGGGCGAGAAGGTCGCCAAGGTCAACTGCGTCTCATGCCACGGTCCCCTGGGCAAGGGCAACGGCCCCGCCGCGGTCGCGCTGAATCCGAAGCCGGCCGACTGGACGTCGAAGCGGGTCCAGGACGAGCCGGACGGGGAGATCTTCTGGAAGATCACCACCGGCCGGGTTGCCATGCCCTCGTGGCGGCACCTGCCGGAGAACGACCGCTGGGCCGTCGTCCGATACATCCGCACGCTCGCCGGGAAGTGACCGCCCCGCCCAGCTCGAGGCGCCTCTAGATGACCGGCGACTCCGTCCGCGCCGCGCTGTCGCAGCTGGGCGACGTCCTCGAGAGCCTCCGGGAGGGCCTGGGCGACGGGCGGCGCCCGGAGCTCCACGCCGACCGGGACGCGCACGCCCTCGACATCTTCCAGGAGATCCTGTCGGTCCCTCCGCTCGGGCTGCCGCCCGGGGAGCTGTTCGGGCTGGCGATGGATCGCGTCTCCCGGCTGCTGGCCGCGGACCGGGCGCTCCTCTTCGTTCTGGACGACGCGACCGGGCGGCTCGTGCCCCGCTCGGGCCGTGGCTTCCGGCGCGACGACATGGAGAGCGTGGCACTCGCTCCCGGCGAGGGCCTGGTCGGCCGCGTCTTCGCCGAGAAGCGCGTGCTGACCTACGATGCGGCCGAGGAGGCGTCCGCCCACGATCCCTTGGCCGAGCGCTTCCCGATGCGGCAGGGCATCGCGGTGCCGGTGCGGACCGAGGGAGAGGTCGGTGGCGTGCTCTTCGCGGGCCGCCACGACCTGGGTGCGCCCTTCACCACCACCGACGTGCTCCTGCTCCTCGTCATCGCCGACCGCGTCGGCTCCTCGCTCGTCCACCAGCGGCTGCTCGAGCGCCGGGGCGATCACCTCGCGCACCTGCGCGAGCTGCGCGGCCTGGTCGACGCGAACCTCCCCGCGCGGGATCCGCGCGAGATCCTCGCCCGCGCCGCCGACGTGGCCGGCCGGTTGGCGGGCGTGCGGGGGGCTCTCGCGCTCGCCGGCTCCGCCCCCGGCCGGATCGGCATGCTCGCGGGCGCGGGACTGCTGGCCGGCGTCGGGCCGGAGCGTCTCCGCGCGGACGATGAGCTGCTCCTGGAAGGCTTCGCCGCCGACGGTCCGGTGGCGATCCGCGATCTCCAGGTCCGGCGGGCCGGCCGCCCCGGCCTGTTCGAGGAAGAGGGAATCCGCGCGGCGCTGCTGGTGCCCTTGCGCGCGCGCGGGCGCGTGGTGGGGCTCCTCTGCCTGGCCGACCCGGAGCCGCGGGACTTCTCACCGGAGGAAACGGAGTCCGCGCTGATGCTCGCGGCCCTGACCGCGGCGGCGCTCGAGACGGAACGGCAGCTCGGCGAGAGCCGCCACGCGCTCGCCGAGCGCGACGCGGAGCAGGCCGGCCTGGTGCGGGGCGAGCGGACGCGCGTGCTGGCCGGCCTCGGGGCGGGGCTCACGCGCGAGCTGCACCCGGTCTTCGCGACCCTGCTGGGCCGAGCGCAGCTCCTGCTTGCCCGCGCCCCGAACGATCCGCTGCGCGAAGGGCTGGTCGCGCTCGAGGAAGCCGCCTGGCGCGGCACCGATCTGCTCCACCGGCTGCTCGGCCTGGCGGAGGCCGATCAGCGCGGCGCGGTCGCCGAGCTGCCCGCCATCGCGCAGGAAGCGTTGAGCTTCGCGCGCAGTCGCCTGCGGGCTGCGCCCGAGTCGCCGGGCCCGATCGAGATGGCCGCGGACCTGGGCGCGACGCCGCCGGTCGAGGCCAGCGCCGCCGCGCTGCGAGAGGCGGTCGTCAGCCTCGTGCTGAACGCGGTGGAGGCGATGCCCGCGGGCGGGGCCCTGACCGTGAGCACCCGCGGCCACGAGGGCGGCGCCGAGCTGGTCGTCGGGGACGCGGGCGAGGGCATCGCGCCCGAGATCCGCCCGCGCATCTTCGATCCCTTTTTCACCACGCGGCCGGGCCACCTGGGACTCGGGCTCACCGTGGCCGAGGCGGTGGTGCTCCGCGCAGGCGGGCGCCTCGAGGTGGACCGCGCCGGCTCCGGAGGCGGCACGAAGGTCACCGTGTGGCTGCCCGCGGCGGGGGTGCGGCCGGCCGCGCCCGCGCCGGAGGCCGCGGAGCCGGCTCGCCCCACCTCGACCGAAACCCGGCGGCCCGCTTCGCTCACCGGCTCCGTCCTCGTGGTCGAGGAGGAGGAAGGGATCCGCACCGAGGTGCTGGACACCCTCATGGCGGTGGGACATCGCGTGGAGGTGGCGCCGGACGCGGACGCGGCGCTGGAGCGGCTCGGCCAGGGCGGTATCGACGTGGTCCTCACCGACCTGGCCCTTCGCGACCGGTCGGGGCTCCAGCTCGCTTCCGCGGTCAAGAAGCGGAGCCCCGGGACGGCGGTGGTGCTGCTCACCGGATGGGGCCGCCGGCTCCACGAGGAGCGGCTGCGCGAATCCGGTGTGGACGTGGTGCTGGTGAAGCCCGTGCAGCCCGATCGGGTGCGCGAAGCGGTCGCGGACGCGCTCCTCCGCCGCCGCCCGGCGTGATCCGGCCCCGGCGCCTCGCCACCGTCGACCTCGGCACCAATACCGTCCGCCTCCTCGTCGTCGAGGCGGACGACGAAGGGGACGACGGGGCCTGGCGCGCGCTCCATCAGACGCAGCGGGTCACCCGGCTCGGGGAGGGGCAGGCGAGGGAAGGGCGCCTGCTCCCCGAGCCGATGCGGCGCACCGCCGCGGCGGTCGCCGAGTTCGCCCGGGCCGCGCGCGCGCTCGGCGCCACCCGCGTCCGGATCGTGGCCACGAGCGCGGTCCGTGAGGCCGGCAACCGCCGGGAGTTCGTGGCGCGGCTGGAGGCGGAGTCGGGCGAGCCCGTGGAGGTCGTCTCGGGCGAGGACGAGGCGCGCCTGACCCTCAAGGGAGTCACGTCCGGGTTGCCCGGCCTCGGCGACTCGTTCGTCCTCTTCGACATCGGAGGGGGCAGCACCGAGTTCGTGCTCGCCCGGGGCGGCGGCGCGGCGGCCGCGGTGAGCCTGCGGCTGGGAGTGGTGCCCCTGGTGGAAGAGTGGGGCGAGCCCGGGCCCGTGCGGTGGGATCGCTTCGCGCGCATGCGTGAGGCCGTCGAGCGCCGCCTGGCCGCCGAGGTGCCGGATGCCATCGCGGCCGCGGGAGCGGACGAGCTGGTCGGCACCGCGGGCACCGTCACCACGCTGGCCGCTCTCGACCTCGGGCTGCCCGCCTACGACGCGGCCCGGGTCCACGGCCACCGGCTCGGCCGCGCGGCGGTGGAGCGGGAGCTGGCCCGCCTGGGCGCCTTGTCCGTCGCCGACCGTGGACGGCTGCCGTGCCTCGAGCCGGGGCGCGCGGACGTGATCATTCCCGGCATCGCGATCTGCCTGGCCGCGATGGCGCGCTTCAAGCGCGAGCACGTCGTGGTGAGCGATCGCGGGCTCCGCGAAGGCATTCTCTGCGAGCTGCTCGGGGCCACGCGGTGACGCGGCCGTCGGCCCGCACCCTGTCGGTGATCGACTACCACACCGAGGGCGAGCCCATGCGGTTCATCGTGGACGGGGTGCCCCGCATCCCCGGCGCCTCGCTCATGGAGCAGAGCGAGCACCTGGCCGCGCACGGCCGCGACCTGCTGGGCATGGCCCTCTACGAGCCGCGCGGCCACGCCGCCATGTGCGGCGCGATCCTGACCGATCCGGTGACGCCGGGGGCCGACGTCGGCGTCCTCTTCATCGAGCCGCTCGGCCCGGTGCACATGTGCGGGCACGGGGCCATCGCGCTGGGCGCCATGCTGGTGGAGACGGGCCGGGTGGCCGCTCCGGGCGGCGCCGCCACGGTGACGCTCGAGACTCCCGCCGGCCTCGTGTCCTGCCGCGTGGCGACCGAGCCGGGGCGGCCGACCTCGGTCACGATCCGCAACGTGCCCGCGTTCTCGGTGGGGCTCGACCTGAACGTGGAGGTGCCGGGGCTCGGCCGCGTGGTGTTCGACCTGGCGTACGGCGGCCACTTCTACGCGCTGGTGGAGGCGGCGGCGTGCGGCCTCGGTCTCGAGGCGAAAGAGGCGCCCCGAATCGTGGAGGTGGGTGAGCGGATCCGCCTCGCCATCGAGGCCCGCGTGCCGCTGGTGCATCCCGCGATGCCCGCCGCGCGCGGGCTACTCTACGTGCAGTTCTACGAGCCGGCGCGCCGGGCCGACGCGCAGCTGCGCAACGTGGTGGTGGTGGCGCCCGCCGGCCTCGACCGCTCGCCCTGCGGGACCGGGACCTCCGCGCGGCTCGCCAACCTCCACGCGCGCGGCCGGCTCGGGGTCGGGGAGGCCTTCGGCCACGAATCCATCATCGGCACGCTCTTCACGGGACGGATCGCGGCGCTCACCGACGTGGCGGGCACCCCGGCGGTGGTCCCCGAGATCACGGGACGGGCCTGGATGACCGCCCGCGCCACGCTGTCGCTCGACCCGAGCGACCCGTTCCCGGGCGGCTTCCTGCTCTAGCCGCCCGCCGCGCGGGCCCGCTTTGTTGACACTCCGGCCGTTCGTGTGGTGTCCTAGCCGGGATGAGTCTCATCCCCCGGGTCATCGTCCGGCGCTGGCTTGAGGTGATGCTGGCGCTCGTTTCGCTCGCCATCCTGTACTTTTCGCGCCGCCCGGACGCGCTGCCTCGCGCACTTGACCTCAGTAGCGACGCTGGCCTGACCCTGTGGGATTGGATCTTCCGAGGCATGGCGTTTGGCCTGCTCGGCGTCTGGGGCTTCTCGGCGATCGTCGTGGCGTTCTTTCTCATGTACTCGCCGATCTACATCATCAACAAGGTGCCGCATCTCGTCGGCAAGGGTGGCTGGCTGGACCGCCGTGAGGTGCGCTTCTACCTCGCGTGCTTCGCCCTGGTGTGCCTGCTCGTCATCCTGATGACGCGGTCGTTCGACGCGGCCGGCGTGCTGTTCGTCATCCTCGCCGGCTTCGGGCCGGTGTTCTGGCGGCTCCTGGTCTAGCCCCGCTGCGGTTGACAGGTTCCGGCGCGCCGTCTATCCTTTCGGGTATATGGATGAAATCGCGGTCCTGGTGCTGAATTTCACCTACGAGCCGCTGCATTTCACCAACGCCAAGCGGGCCATCACCCTGCTGCTCGCGGGCAAGGCCGAGAGCGTCGAGGCCTCCCCCCGGGTGGTCCGCTCTCCCTCCCGGAGCTTCAATCTCCCCGCGGTCATCCGCCTCGGGGCCTATATCCGGAAGCCGTTCCTGGAGCGGGTGGCCTTCAACAAGAAGAACATCCTGCGGCGGGACGGCTACACCTGCCAGTACTGCTCGCGACGCGGGGAGAAGCTCACGGTGGATCACGTGGTCCCGCGCTCGCGCGGGGGCCAGACCACCTGGACCAACGTGGTGGCCGCCTGCCTGCGCTGCAACCTGCTCAAGGGCAACCGCATGCTGGAGGAGGCCCGCCTGCGGCTGATCCGGGAGCCCGTGCACCCGCAGTTCCTCTTCTCGGTGCACCTGCTCCGGCATCCGCACGCGACTTCGTTCCTCGACTCGTGGCGGAAGTACCTGGTGGCGGTGCCTTCGACGTCCTGAGCCGCCCCCCCTGAGTTACCAGTTGTCCCAGCCGTTGTTCACGCTCGCCTCGGAGTTCAGCCCGTCCGGGGACCAGCCGCAGGCGATCGAGCGCTTGGTCTCCGTGATCGGGGCGGGGAGCCCCCACACCGTGCTGCTGGGGGTCACCGGCAGTGGCAAGACCTTCACGCTCGCCAACGTGATCGCGCGGCTCGGCCGGCCCGCGCTGGTGATCTCGCCCAACAAGACGCTGGCCGCCCAGCTCTACAGCGAGTTCAAGGCCTTCTTCCCGGCGGGCGCGGTCGAGTACTTCGTCTCCTACTACGACTACTACCAGCCGGAGGCCTACATCCCGCAGTCGGATACCTACATCGAGAAGGACGCGCTGGTGAACGACGAGATCGACCGCATGCGGCACTCGGCGACCACGTCGCTGTTCGAGCGCCGCGACGTGGTGGTGGTCGCCTCGGTGTCCTGCATCTACGGCATCGGCGAGCCCGAGACCTACCGCGGCATGCACGTGTCGCTGCGGCCGGGGCAGACCATGGACCGGGACGCCCTGATCCGGGCCCTGGTGGCGGTCCAGTACGAGCGCAACGACTACGACTTCCGCCGCGGCACCTTCCGGGTGCGGGGCGACGTGGTCGAGGTGTTCCCGGCCGCCGCGGAATCGGAAGCCCTGCGGGTGGAGTTCTGGGGCGACAGCGTCGAGCGGCTCATGACCATCGATCCCCTCCGTGGGGTCACCACCGGGACGGTGGCGGACGCGCGGGTCTACCCGGCGAGCCACTACGTGACCCCCGCCGCCCAGCTCGAGCGGGCGATCGAGGGCATCATGGACGAGCTGCGCGAGCGGCTCGGCTTCCTCAAGGCGCGCGGCCGGCTCCTGGAGGCCCAGCGCCTCGAGCAGCGCACCCTCTTCGACATGGAGATGCTCCGCGAGCTCGGCTACTGCCACGGGGTCGAGAACTACTCGCGGCACCTCTCCGGGCGCAAGCCGGGGCAGAATCCGCCGACCCTGATGGACTATCTCCCCAAGGACGCGCTGGTCATCCTCGACGAATCGCACGTGACCGCGCCCCAGCTCCGCGGCATGTACCCGGGTGACCGCTCCCGCAAGGAGGCGCTGGTCGAGTACGGCTTCCGCCTGCCCTCGGCCTTCGACAACCGGCCGCTCACCTTCGCCGAGTTCACCCGCCTCGTCCCGCAGACCCTCTACGTCTCCGCGACCCCGGGGCCCTACGAGCTGGAGCGCGCCGGGGTGGAGCGCGGAGAGCCGGGGAGCGCGCTCGCGGGCGGGCCGGTGGCGGAGCAGATCATCCGACCGACCGGCCTCATGGACCCGAACATCACGGTGCGGCCCGCCTCCTCGCAGGTGGACGATCTCATGGGGGAGGTGCGCGCTCGCGCGGAGCGGGACGAGCGGGTGCTCATCACCACGCTCACCAAGCGCATGGCCGAGGATCTCACCGAGTACTACCAGCAGAACGGCCTCCGGGTCCGCTACCTGCACTCCGACATCGACACCCTGGAGCGGGTGGCCGTCATCCGCGACCTGCGCCTGGGCAAGTTCGACGGGCTCATCGGGATCAACCTGCTGCGGGAAGGGCTCGACCTGCCCGAGGTCTCGCTCGTCGCCATCCTGGACGCGGACAAGGAAGGCTTCCTGCGCTCCGCGACGTCGCTGATCCAGACCTCGGGCCGCGCGGCCCGCCACGTCAACGGCGAGGTGATCATGTACGCGGACACCGTGACCGGCTCGATGAAGGCGGCCCTCGCGGAGACCGAGCGCCGCCGCGTGGTGCAGGGCGAGTACAACCGCGCCCACGGGATCACCCCGGAGTCGGTGCGCCGCTCGATCCGGGACCTGCTGGAGTCGGTGCCCGAGCGCGACTACTACACGGTGGAGGTCGAGCGCGCTCCCCAGACGCAGTGGGAGAGCCCCGCCGCCCTCGCGGCCCACGTGAAGGAGCTGGAGGCGTCCATGAAGGACGCGGCGCGCCGGCTCGACTTCGAGCGGGCCGCCGAGCTGCGGGACCGCATCAAGGCCCTCAAGAAGGTGGACCTGGGCGTCTGAGCGGGATGGTCTTCAAGTGGGCGCTCATCGTCTTCGCGCTGGCCGCCGTGATCCTGTTCGTGCTCACGAAGGTCATCGCTTTCCTGAACCCGCCCCGACCGGGCCGGCCCGCCCCCCTCATGCTGGGCCGCGTGCAGCGGGCGCTCACGTGGACCGTGCTGGTGCCGGCGGCGCTGGCCCTGGTCCTGCTGGTGGTGACCCTGCTCCGGCAGTGAC
>DASQAL010000162.1:0-19582 GCA_035635775.1 Candidatus Acidiferrum sp. | reverse complement strand
CTTCATCTTCATCACCGGCGAGGACGAGGCCCCGGGCTACGGGAAGTTTCTCATCGAGTCGAAGGCGCCCGTCGTGACCAAGCCGTTCAAGCTCAAGGAGTTCCGCCAGATGCTGGAGAAGCTGTTCCCCGGGTAGGGGTCACCTCCAGAACCCGCCGGGCGAGCAGCCGCTCGGCGCCGGCCCAGTAGTCGCGCGCCTCTCGCGCGGCCTCGTCGCGCTCCATCGCCGTCTTCCGGCGCTCTGCGTCGTCCCGCGCGGCGCTCAACTGGCCGCTGGCCGCTCGCTCTCGGTCCCACGCCTCCGCCGTCGCCACCAGAGCTTCCGCGGCCCGGAGGGTCGGATCGGCCATGGCCCGTGCCGGGTCGCTCTCGAGCGCCGCGGTGTTGCGCCGCCTCAGATCGGCCACCTCGGCCCTCAGCGCCCGCGTTCCGGCGCCGGCTTCGGCCTGGGTCAGCTTCCACTGGGCCGACAGCGCGCGGCTCCGCTCGTGGAGTCGCACCAGGTCCTGGCGCAGCCGCGCGGTACCGTGCCCGCGGGCCTCGCTGAGTGACTCCCCGTAGGCGCCGGGGTCGACCACCGCGACCTCGAGCGACGCGCGCAGCGCCTCGCGCTCGGCCACGAAGCGGTCCAGGCAGTCGAGCCCGATCTGCTGGCTCTGGAACAGCTCGGCGCCGGTCCGCGCGTTGGCGGTCGTGCGCGCCTCGAGGGTCTCGGCCTTGCGCGCGAGCTCCCTCCAGCGCTGGGCCTCGGCGCTGGCGCCCTCGGCGGCCGCCTGGTTGGCCCGGGCCCGCAGCGCCTTGAGATCGGTCGCGAGTGCCGCGGTCCAGACGGGCTGCGTCGCGCCCGCCAGGCAGTGCTGCTCCTGGGCGCTGTTGGCGGCCAGCCGGCCGCGCAGGCGGGCGATCTCGGCCGTGAGGTCGAGCGTCTGGCTCCACACGGCACCCGCGGGCGACGCCGCCAGCGCGATCAGCGTGAAGAGGAGAGAGCGTCGCATGGCAGCCCGCTGGCCCTAGGCGAACAGCGACAGGCCGAGGGAAACGATCGCGGCCACTCTCAGCAAGCCCGGCAGTCCCAGTCTCCGCAGCATGTGCCCGACCTCCTTTGCCTGTCCGCTCACATAGCAAGAGGAAGGCCAGCGAATACGCTCGTGAAATCAATTGGTTGTGATGCGCCTCGGTGGTGGGACCGGCCCCAAAATTGTCAGGCGGCTCTTCGGTTTCGGCCACGCCGCAGGATCGGCGCGCGCAATCGCTTCGTGGTATAAGCGCTCGTGACCCAGCCACCCGCCCCTGCCGTCCGCATCGATGTGATGCGCCACGATCCCGCGCTCGCGCTGCCCGCCTACGCGCGCGCCGGCGATGCCGGGCTTGATCTCCTCGCCGCCGCGCCGGTGACGCTGGGGCCCGGGGGCCGCGAGCTGGTGCCGACGGGACTGCGCGTGGCGATTCCGGACGGCTACGCGGGGCTGGTGCTGCCGCGCTCGGGGCTGGCGCTACGCGCCGGGGTGACCGTGCTGAACGCCCCGGGCCTCGTCGACTCCGGCTACCGCGGAGAGATCGGCGTGCTGCTGATCAATCACGGGACGGAGCCCGTGACCCTGAGCCGCGGCGAGCGCATCGCGCAGCTCGTGATCCAGCCGGTGGCGCGGGCGACGCTGGTCGAGGTGCGGGAGCTCGAGGGTAGTCAGCGCGGGACAGGCGGGTTCGGCAGCACCGGCGCCTGATCGTTGCGGGTCGACAGCAGGCTGGGGGAGTGCGGGGGCCATTTCTGGGCCCCCGCAGATGAAGGACGGGCGGCCTGTGGCCGCCCCTACTGGTTGACCCGCCGCTTGAGGAAGCCCAGGAGGCCCTGGGGCATGAAGATCACCATCAGGGTGAAGGCGATGCCCAGCGGGATCAGGTAGTACTCGGCCCAGAACCGGGAAAGGCCCTCGCGGAGCAGCAGGAAGAACGCCGCGCCCACCACCGGGCCGACGAGCGTGCCCATGCCCCCCATGACGTTGTAGATCACCACCTCGCCCGACACCGTGAAGAAGACGAAGTCCGGCGCGGCGAAGCGGTGCTGGATCGCGTAGAGGGTCCCCGAGAGCCCCGCGAACAGCCCCGAGAGTAGCACCGCCACGATCTTGTAGCGCTCCACGTGATACCCGATCGCGCGCGTCCGCGGCTCGTTCTCCCGGATCGACTGCAGCACCATTCCGAACGGCGACTGGGTGATGCGCCGCAGGGCCAGATACGAGAGCGCGACGATCGCGAGGACGAACCAGTGCAGGCCCACCGTCGAGAAGCGGATGCTGAAGATGCCGGGGATGGTGAACGGCGGCTGGGTGAAGTAGAGGCCGTTCTCCCCGCCGGTCACGTCCGTCCACGTGAAGATGATGACGTAGAAGATCTGCGAGAAGACCAGGGTGGTGATGGCGAAGTAGATGTCGCGGAGGCGCGTCGCGAAGTAGGCCACGAACATCGCGACCACCGCGGCCGCGGCGAGGCCCACCGCGAGGGCGATCCAGAGGTTCGGCGAGCGCAGCACCAGCAGCGCGGCGGCCGCGCCGTAGAGCCCCAGCCCGAAGAAGGCGGAGTGCCCGAAGGACACCATGCCGGTGTAGCCGATGAGGATGTCCGAGGACATCGCGAGGAGCCCCCAGATGAGGATCTCGGTGAGGAACTTCCGCCAGAACTCGGGGAGCCCGAGGGGCACGACCGCGAGGGCGGTCACGACAACGACGAAGCCGATCCAGAAGCCGGTGTTGGTCCGTGGGTTCATGCGCGTCACTTCGGGGTGGGCACGAAGAGTCCCGTCGGCCGGAAGAGCAGGGTGAGGATCAAGGCGACGAACGAGACGATGACGGCCTGGGAGGGGCTCACCACCAGGGAGGCGTACGCCTCGAGCAGGCTGATGAAGAGGGCCGCGAGGATGGATCCACCCAGGTTGCCCATCCCGCCCACGACCACCACGATGAACGCGCGCAGCGTGAAGTCGAAGCCCATGGTCTGGGTCACCGCGGCCAGGGGCGCGAACAGCACGCCGGAGGCGGCGGCCATCGCGGAGCCGATCGCGAAGACCCCGGTGTGGACCCAGGGCACCGGGATGCCCATCGCGGAGGCCATCACGCGGTCCTGGGTGGTGGCGCGGATCCAGATCCCGTACTTGCCGTACTTGAGGAAGAGATAGAGCGCGCCGATGATGGCGCCGGCCATCACCGCGGCGCCCAGGCGATACCAGGGGTACTGCAGGTAGAAGAGCTCGAACCGGCCGGGGATGGGCTGCGGGATGTTCTGGGCCGTCGGGCCGAACTGCCAGAGGGCGTACTTCTGGAGCACCAGGGAGATCCCGAACGTCGCGATGATGGTGGTCAGGGGATCCCGGCCGATCAGGGGCCGGAGCGTGGTGATCTGGAGCAGCGCCCCGAACGCCGCGATGACGAGTGACGCCACCAGGAGCCCGAGCCAGAAGTTGCCGGTGTGGGCCACCGTGACCGCGCCGGTGAAGGCGCCCAGCATCACGAGGTCGCCGTGGGCGAAGTTGACCACGTCCATGATGCCGAAGATCAGGGTCAGGCCCGAGGCGACGAGCGCGAGCACCATGCCGTTGACGAGCCCGTTGACCGTCTGGACCAGGATCTGCTCGAACACCGCTCACACTCCCATGTACTGGTGGATGACCGAGGGGTCGGCCTTGAGGGCGGCCGAAGGCGCGTGGTGACGCATGAGGCCCTTCTCCATGATGTAGCATCGGCTGGAGGCGCCGAGGGTCAACCCGACGTCCTGCTCCACCAGGAGGATCGCGACCCCGTCCCGGTGCAGCCGGGCGATGATGTCGCGGATCTGCGAGACCATGCGCGGCATGAGCCCTTCCGTCGGCTCGTCGAGCAGGATGATCTTGGGCTCGAGCATCATCGCGCGGGCGATCGCCAGCATCTGCTGCTCGCCGCCCGAGAGGGTGCCGCCGAGCTGGTTCTTGCGCTCACCCAGCACCGGGAAGCTCTCGTAGACCTTGTCGAGCAGCTCCTTGCGCCGCGCCTCGGTGAGGCCGCCCCGGTCGAGCCCGGTGCGCAGGTTCTCCATCACGGTGAGGAGCTTGAAGATGCGCCGGTCCTCCGGCACGTAGGCGATGCCCAGGTGCGCGACCTTGTGCGAGGCCATGCCGGTGATGTCACGGCCCTCGAACGTGATCCGCCCCTGGGAGGGCCGCACGAGGCCCATGATGCTCTTGAGGGTGGTGGACTTGCCGACCCCGTTGCGCCCGAGGAGCCCGACCACCTCGCCCGGCTGCACCTCCAGGGAGATGCCGTGGAGGATGTGGCTCTTGGCGTAGTAGGTGTGGACGTCGGCCATCGCGAGCATCAGCCCTTCAGGTAGACCTCCTGCACGCGTGGGTTCGCCTGGATCTCGTCGGGCGTGCCCTCGGCGAGCACCTCGCCGTAGTGGAGCACGGTGATCCGGTGGGCCAGGTTCATCACCACCTCCATGTCGTGCTCGACCACGAGGATGGTGAGATCGCGGGCGATGCGCCGCACCAGCTCCACGGTGGCGTGGGTCTCGGTCACGCTCATGCCCGCGGTCGGCTCGTCGAGGCACAGGAGCTGTGGATCGGTGGCCAGCGCGATGGCGATCTCGAGGTTGCGCTGCTCGCCGTGGGAGAGGTTGGCGGCCAGCTCGCTCTCCTTGTTGAGGAGACCGACCGCCTCGAGCACCGACCGGGCCCGTTCGAGGAGATCGCGGTAGCTGCGGTGGTGGCGCAGGAGGCTCCAGCCGTGGTGGCGGGACTGGGCCGCGATCCGCGCGTTCTCCAGCACCGTCGCGCCGGGCAGGATATTGGTGATCTGGTACGAGCGCGCGAGCCCCTTGTGGGAGATCCGGTGCGGGGGCAGCCCCGCCACGTCCTCGCCGTTCAGGAAAATGCGCCCGCTCGTCGGGCGCAGCACGCCCGTCACGCAGTTGAAGAAGGTGCTCTTGCCGGCCCCGTTGGGGCCGATGATGGCGCGGATCTCGCCCCGGGGCACCGTGAGGCTCACGTTGCCGACGGCGGTGAGGCCGCCGAAGCGCATGGTGAGGCCTTCGGTTCGAAGAATTGCGTCCGGGGCGCCCCGGTCCGGCTGGACCGGGGCGCCCGGCGATCGAGCTGGCGAAGCCGTCACGCGGCTATGCGAACTTGCACGCGGCGGGAACGACCGTCTTTTCCTTCGGGATGATGTCGAGGATCTTGTACTTCATGTCGCGGACCTCGAAGATGAACTCGCGCACGAAGGCCTGGTGGTCCTCCTTGCGGAGCGTCTTGTCGCCCTGGGGGAAGTCGTCGGACTCCTTGACCTCCATGCCCTCGAGCGCCTCGATCAGCTTCATGGTGTCCTCGCGCCCGCGGAACTTCGACCGCTCCATGCCGAGCTTGAGGAAGTTGACCCCCTCGAAGTTGGATTGCACGTAGCGATCGGGCAGGGAGACGTCGAGGGGCTTCAGGCGCGCCACCGCGTCGTCGAGGAACTTCTTGTGGTGCGGGGTGTTGAACTTGCCCTCCAGCAGCGGGATGTAGCGGTCCACCCCGACGAAGCCGTCCGCCTTGGCTCCCATGGCGGGCAGGCTGGTGGCCACCACGATGGCGCCGTCGCCCGCGATCCGCGCCTTCTTGGCGATGCCCAGGTCGTAGCTCTGGTTGACGAAGGAGATGCCCTGTGGCCCGAAGAAGATCCCGAAGAGGCCCTCGTAGGCGTCGCTGATCTTGCTGAGGAACGTGGTCATGTCCGCGGTGCCGAGGGGGACGCCGGTGGTGCCGGTGATCTCGCCGCCGAGCTTCTTGATCTGCTCGACGTAGGCGTCGCGGGTGGACTGCCCCCACGCGTAGTCCGCGAAGGCGATGTGCCACTTCTTGGCGACCTTGTTCACCAGGTAGGGCGCGATCGCCACCGCCTGGGCGGGCGCGAAGTCGAAGGGCCTGAACGTATAGCGGCTGCATCTGGTGGTGGTGATCGTGGTGTCGAGGCACACCGTGATCATGTTGAGTACCTTGTGCTCCTCGTACACCGGCATGCAGGCCAGGCAGACGTTGGAGAGATAGCCGCCCGCGTGCGCGTCGATCTTGTCCTCGAGGACCAGCTTCTCGGCCTTGCGCCGGCCGACGTCGGGCTTGGACTCGTAGTCGGCGACTATCAACTCGATTGGGCGACCGTTGACGCCGCCCGCCTTGTTGATGCGGTCCACCGCCATCTGCACGCCCACGAGGGCGGTCTTGCCGCCGGCCGCCGCGGTGCCCGACAGGGGCTGCAGCGTGCCGAGCTTGTAGGGCTTGGCCTGGCCGAAGGCGGCGCGCCACGGTGCGGGCACCAGCATGCCCGCCCCGACCGCTCCCGCCGCCGCCGCGCTCAGACCGAGCCAGCGCCGGCGCGTGACCTTGCCGCGGTACCAGAACTCCTGCGCATCGTTGCCGTGATTCGCCATGGTGAGAGCCTCCTGTGACTGCGTAATCGGAATGCTCAGTGAGAAGTTCCCGCCACCGCGGTGAGCGCCTCATTGAAGACCTCGAGGGTGCGCGCCACCTCCGCCTCGGTGTGGACGAGCGACACGTAGAACTTCTGGGCCGCCTTGACCACGCCGCGGGTGAGCAGCTCGCGCGTGAAGGCGGCGTGGAGGGCCTGATCCGCGGAGAGCGTGGCCCGGTAGTCGGTGATCGGACGGTCGGTGAAGTAGATCTCGAAGACCGGCGCCTCGCCCACCACCTGGGCGGGCAGGCCGGCCCCGCGCGCGGCCGCCTCGAGGCCCTGCTTGAGCCGCGTGCCGGTGGCGAACAGGCGCTCGTAGGTCCCGGGCCGGCGCAGCTCGGCCAGGGTGGCGAGGCCCGCCGCGGCGGCGATCGGGTTGCCGTTGAGTGTCCCCGCCTGCTGGACGAAGCCGCCCTCGCTCATCTCCTGCGAGAAGTGCCGCATGATGTCGCGGCGACCCGCGACCGCGGCGAGCGGGAACCCGCCGCCGATGATCTTGCCGAAGGCGGCCAGATCCGGCACGACGCCGTAGTACTCCTGGGCGCCCCCGTAGGCGAAGCGGAAGCCGGTGACGATCTCGTCGAAGATCAGCGGCACGCCGTGCCGCGCGGTGATCTCCCGCACGCCCTGGAGAAAGCCGGGCTGCGGCACCACCAGCCGTTGCAGCGGCTCCATGATCACCGCGGCCAGGTCGTGGTGATGCGCCTCGATCATGGCCTGGGCCTCGGCCACGTCGTTGAAGGGCGCGACCAGGACCTCGCCCTGGATGGCGTGGGGAATGCCCGCCGAGTCCGGGGTGGGGGCGGGGAACGCCTTGGGCGACCGGGGCCCGACGCTCATCAGGGAGAAGTCGTGGACGCCGTGGAAGCCGCCCTCGAACGTGAGGATCTTGTCGCGCTGGCGGAAGGCGCGGGCGACGCGGAGCGCGAAGAAGGTCGCCTCGCTGCCGCTGCCGCAGAAACGGATCTGCTCGGCGCACGGGACGGCCCGGCAGATCTCCTCGGCGAGGGCCAGGGTGGGCTCGCTGAGCTGGAAGTACGTCGTGCCCTTGCGGAGCTGGGCCTCGACCGCGGCGACCACCGCGGGATGGGCATGGCCCAGCACGAGGGGGCCGCTGCCCAGGATGTAGTCAATGTACTCGCGGCCCGAGAAGTCATAGAGCCGCGGCCCCCGGGCCTCGCGCACGACGAAGGCCAGCTCCTGCGGGGCGTAGTACCCCCCAGGACGCCTCCCGGGAGGACCCGCATCGCGGTCTGGAGCAGAGCTTCTTCTTCAGGACTGCGGCCGGCCGGACCTGCCATTCCACCTCGCTGAGATGCGGAGATTGGACGGTTTTATACCGTAAAAGCGACCCCGGCCGCAAGGGTGCGCTTACTCGGCCGGGGAAAAGTCTGAAGGGCCAGGCGGCCTAGGCCGAGAGCCCGGCCGCCCGGAGGGCGAGGCGGATCCGGTGCCGCTCGTCGTCGGAGACGGGCGTGAGTGGCGGCCGCACGTGGGCGGCCGGGATGCGGCCGAGGATTGCGAGGGCTTCCTTCATGCGATTGTGCATGTCCACGAAGGGCGGCGCGTAGAACACCTGCACGAGCGGCGCCAGCCGGTCGTTGATGGCGCGCGCCTCGTCGAGCCGGCCGGCCTGCACCGCCGCGAACAGGGACGCCTGCAGGTCGGCGGTCACGCTGCCCATGCCCGAGATGCAGCCGTCCGCTCCCAGCATGAAGCTCGCCAGCAGCGACATGGTGAAGGACGAGAGCATCGCCACCGGCCGGCCCGCGCCGCGCAGCGCGCGCAGGTTCTTCTCGTACGAGACGATGTCGTTCGACCAGTCCTTCACGCCGGCCACCGTCGGGATCTTGCACAGCTCGGCGAGCGTCTCGGGGCTGTAGCCGATGCCGGAGGCGGGCGGGTACTCGAAGACGATGAGCGGCAGGTCCACCGCGTCGGCGAGGGTCTGGAAGTGGCGCAGCACCATGTCCGGCTTCTGCTGCGCGCCCCACATGAACAGGGTCGGCGGGAAGACGAGCAGGCCGGCCGCCCCCGCCGCGCGGGCATCGCGCGCCAGCTCCACCGCCTCGAGCGTCCCGTCGCAGTAGACGCCGGTGACGACGGGCACCTGGCCCGCCACCTCGTCGAGCGCGATCGCCAGCGTCCGCTTGCGCTCGTCCCGCGTCAGCGAGGCGACCTCGGCGGCGTGGCCGTTGGCCACGATCCCGGTGACGCCGGGCGCGTCCGCGAGCCAGCGGAGATGCTTCCGGTAGGCCGGCTCGTCGATGGCCAGGTCGGCGGTGAAGGGCAGGAGATTGGCCGGCATGCACCCGTGGAAGCGGAGCCCGCTCGTCATGCGCTCGACTCTAGCATACGCGCGCGAGCTCGTCCGACAGCTCCTTGGCGGAGAGCACGCGGGCGTAGGCCCGGCGGATGATGTCGAGGGTGGCGCGCTGGATCTCGGGCCAGAGCGTGGCCACGCCGTCCTCGACCACGATCATGCGGTACTCGCGGTTGAAGCCGCCGATCACGGTGCCGAGCACGCAGATGTCGGTCATCGTGCCGGTCACGACAAGAGTGCGAACACCACGCGCGCGGAGGGCACCATCGAGGACCGTGCCATTGAACCCATCATAGTAATGCTTGCGGATCACCAGCTCGTCCGCTCGGGGCGCTAAGTCGGGGATGACCCGGGCGTTGTCCTCGCCTTCCAGGCACGAGGACGAGGGCAGGCCGAAGCCGGTGGGGGCGCCGGGGGCGGCCGGCCGGTGCTCGGGATGCAGCTCTCCCACCAGCAGGGGCGCCGCGGGCGAATACGTGAACTCGGTGAAGACCACCGGCAGGCCCTTCTCGCGGAAGATGCCGATCAGCTCCTGGATCCGCGGAACCACGTCGCGCGCCGGGGGCACCTCCATCGCCTGGCCCGGCTCCACGAAGGCGCGCTGCATGTCCACCACGAGCAGCGCGGTGCGCGCGGGGTCGAGGGGGAGGGCGCTCCGGAACGCGTCGTCCCGGTCCGCCAAGGCCTACCAGGCGGATACTGAAAAGGCGTTGGGGATGTGGCGGATGGCTTTGACGGCGCCCTCGTCGTTGAAGATCACGGAGACGACGTCGAAGCGGCAGGAGACCTGCCGCAGCCGCTTGAGCTTGAGATAGCCGTGCGCCAGCTTGCCGAGCCGGTTCTGCTTGCGCGTGTTCACGGCGGCCTGCGGCGGATCGCCCTCGGCGGCGCGGCGCGTCTTGACCTCGACGAAGACGAGGGTCTTGCCCTCCTTCGCCACGAGGTCGATCTCCCCCGCGCGTGTCCTCACATTGCGGTCCACGATGGCGAACCCACTGCGGGCGAGGAAACGGGCCGCTTCTTCCTCCCCCCTGACGCCGGTGATCTTTCGGGTGTCGGTCGGCACGGGCACGACTCCTTAATCAGCCTCGATCCACTGAAGCTCGCTTCGCGAGAACAGCACCATCTGACTCCAGATCCGCGCGAACGTGCGGCGGTGCAGCGCGCACGGCCCGTGCAGCTCGAGGGCGGTGCGGTGCTCCGGCGTCGGGTACCCCTTGTGTCGCCCGAATCCGTACACCGGATACTCGCGGTCCGCCTCTTCCATGATGCGGTCCCTCGTCACCTTGGCGATGATGGAGGCCGCCGCCACCGAGGCCGACCGCCGATCGCCTTCCACCAGGTTCCGCTGCGGGCAGCGCAGCCCCGGCACCGTCACGTAGTCCGTCAGCACGAGCTCCGGCTCGACGTCCAGCGCGGCCAGCGCCTGCCCCATCGCCAGCCGCGTCGCCTGCAGGATGTTGATCCGGTCGATCGTCACGTGATCCACCACCGCGACCCCCACTCCCACCGCCCGCTCGCGGATCACGTCGAAGAGCCGCCGCCGCTCGTCCGGCGGAAGCCGCTTCGAGTCGTCTACCCCCGCGATCCGCGCGCCCGGCGTCAGCACCACCGCCGCCGCGACCACCGGCCCGGCCAGCGGGCCGCGCCCGGCCTCGTCCACGCCCGCGAGGCGGGTGATGCCCCGCCGCCACGCGGCGCTCTCGAAGCGGTAGGGCGCCCCCGCCGCCAAGGTCCGGTCTTAGCTCTCGCCGGAGGTGGGCACCTGGGCGATCCGCTTCTCCTTCAGCCGCGCCGCCTTGCCGACCAGCTCGCGGAGATAGTAGAGCTTGGACCGGCGCACCGTCGCCCGCTTCATCACCTGGATCTTGTCGATCCGCGGCGAGTGCAGCGGGAACGTGCGCTCCACCCCCACGCCGTAGGAGATGCGCCGCACCGTGAACGAGGCCCCGGTACCGCCCCCGCGGCGTCGGATGACCACGCCCTCGAACGCCTGTAGCCGCTCCTTCTCACCCTCCACCACCTTGACCATCACCTTGACGGTGTCCCCGGGTCGGAAGCCGCCCCGGTCCTTCTTGAGATCACCCGCCTCGACGATTCGAATCGCTTCCATGATCTGACGCTCCTTGCTCGATGGATTAGTCCAGGAGATCTGCCGGCGTCCGGCCCTGCCGGAACGCGTCGGTCCACTTCTGCTCTTCCGGCGTGAGGTCGGCGGTCTCCAGGAGATCCGGCCGGCGCTGCCACGTTCGCCAGAGCGACATCAAGGTGCGCCAGCGGGCGATGCGGCCGTGATCGCCCGAGCGCAGCACGTCGGGGACGCTCGCGCCCCGGAAGACCTCGGGCCGCGTGTACTGCGGGTGCTCGAGGAGCCCCCGCGCGAAGGAATCGCGCGCGGGCGCGTCCTCGTCGCCCAGCACGCCGGGGAGCAGGCGCGTGACCGCGTCCGCCACCACCAGCGCCGCCGGCTCGCCGCCGGTGAGCACGTAGTCGCCGATGGACAGCTCCTCGTCCACGAGCTGCTCGCTCACCCGCTCGTCCACGCCCTCGTAGCGGCCGCACACGAGCACCAGATGGGGCCGGTGCGCCAGCTCGCGCGCCACCGCCTGGCTGAAGCGGCGCCCGGCCGGGCCCAGCAGGATCACGCGCGCGGGCGCCTCCGCCGAGCCAGCCGCGCGCAGGGCGGAGCCAGCCGCCCGCAGAGCTTCAATCGCCGCGGCGAGGGGCTCCGGCTTGAGGATCATGCCGCCGCCGCCGCCGAAGGGCGGCTCGTCGGTCACCCGGTGCCGCCCCGTCGCGTGGTCCCGGAGGTCGTGCACGCGGATGTCCACGAGGCCGCGCGCGCGGGCCCGGCCCAGGATGGACTCGGCGAGCGGCGCCTCCAGCATTGCCGGGAACAGGGTGACGATGTCGATCCTCACAGCTCGAGCAGCCCTTCCGGCGGATCGATCACGATCCGGCGATCCGCCACGCTGACCTCCACGACGATCTCGGGCACCGCGGGGATGAGCCTCCGCTGGATGCCGTCGTCCACCAGCCATAGCTCTTGCGCGCCGGGCTCCACCCCCACGAACCGGCCCACCTGCCGCCCGTCGCGCGTCTCGACCACCGCGCCCTCGAGCTGCCACGGGTAGAAGGTGCCTTCCGCGAGAGGCAGCGCCTCCTCCCGGCTCACCGCCAGGAGCCGCCCGGAAAATCGCCGCGCCGCCTCCGGCGAGTCCACCCCGTCCATTCTCAGGTAGACGGTGTCTCCCTCGAAGCGGCACGAGGCGATGCGGCACGGCTCCCGCCGGTCCCCGGCGGGCTCCCACAGCGTGCACGACGTGAGGTCCTTGAACCGCTCGCGCGGCCGGTCGGTGAGCGGGCGCACCTTGACCTCGCCGCGGAGCCCGAAGGGCCGCAGCACCTCACCGATCGTCACGAGCGGTGCTCCCGTCACGGTATCCTCTACGCCTTGGCGGCGGCTCCCGCGGCGGCTCTCGCCCGCGCCAGCAGGTGCTTCACGGTGTTGGAGGGCTGGGCTCCCTTGTTGATCCAGGCCTGCGCCTTCTCCACTTCGATCTTGATCGTCGGCGGATTCGTGAGCGGGTTGTAGTGCCCGAGCACTTCGATGAACTTGCCGTCCCGCGCCGCGCGCGAGTCCGCCACCACCACGCGGTATGCCGGCTTCCGCGTCGTTCCCGTCCGTCTCAGCCTGATGTGAACCGCCACTGGTCACCTCTCTTGTTCGGTTGTCGTGGTCTGCCGTGGTCCGGGGCTCAGCGCGGCAGGAAGGGCAGGGCGCCCTTGAACTTGCCCATCCGCCCTTCCATGGTCTTGAGCCCCTTCATCATCTTCCGGAGCTGGGCATACTGCTTGAGCAGCCGGTTCACGTCGGAGACGCTCGTGCCGCTCCCCCGCGCGATGCGGGCGCGGCGGCTGCCGTTGATGACCGACGGCTCGCGCCGCTCGTGCCGCGTCATCGACGCGATGATGGCCCCGTACCGGTCCAGCTCCTGCTCCTCGCCCGTCATCTCCTTGGGCAGCCCCTTGGCGCCCTTGAAGAAGGGCACCATGTCCATGAGCTGCCCGAGCGGGCCCATGGACCGGAGCTGCTTCAACTGCGTCGCGAAGTCCTCCAGGGTGAACGTGTCGTCGCGGATCTTCTGGGCCAGCGCTTCCGCCTGCCCGGCGTCCACGGTGGCCTGGGCCTTCTCCACCAGTGACAGGACGTCGCCCATGCCGAGGATACGCTGGGCCAGCCGGTCCGGGTGAAACGGCTCGAGCGCTTCCGTCTTCTCGCCCACGCCCACGAAGGCGATGGGCCGACCCGTGACCTGGCGAACCGAGAGCGCGGCGCCGCCGCGGGCGTCGCCATCCATCTTGGTGAGGATCACCGCGTCGATGCCGATCGCCGCGTTGAACTTCTCGGCCACCGTCACCGCGTCCTGGCCGGTCATCGCGTCCAGCACCAGCAGGACGTGATGCGGGCCCACCGCCCGCTTGATGACCCGCAGCTCCTCCAGCATCTCCTCGTCGATGTGCAGGCGGCCCGCGGTGTCGAGGATGAGCGGGGACAGGCCCCGGCGCGCCGCCTCGTCCCGGGCCGCCGCGCAGATGTCCACCGGCCGCTGCGTGGCCTCGCCCACCACCGGGATCCCGAGCTGGGCGCCGAGGGTCTTGAGCTGGTCCACGGCCGCGGGCCGGTACACGTCGGCGGCCGCCAGCAACGGATGCTGCCCCTGCTTCTGGAAGTGGCGGGCCAGCTTCGCGGCGCTGGTCGTCTTGCCCGAGCCCTGCAGGCCCACCAGCATCACCACCGTGGGGGGATGGGGCGCCATCGCCAGACGATGGGCGGAGCCGCCGAGCAGCTCCACCAGCTCGTCCCGCACCACCTTGACCACCTGCTGTCCGGGCGTCAGCGACTGGAGCACGTCCTGCCCGACCGCCTTCACCCGCACCCGGTCGATGAAACCCTTCACGACCTTGAAGTTGACGTCGGCCTCCAGCAGGGCCACGCGCACTTCGCGCAGGGCCTCCTGGATGTTCTCCTCCGTCAACCGGCCGAATCCGCGG
The DNA here is from genome assembly GCA_035635775.1 of Candidatus Acidiferrum sp. GTDB lineage: Bacteria > Methylomirabilota > Methylomirabilia > Rokubacteriales > CSP1-6 > CAMLFJ01. Next base: position 5,731 of record DASQAL010000162.1, on the reverse strand, counting down.
AGCCGGTCGAGGATGCCGGTCAGACGATTGGTCAGGCTATCGAGCATCGTGTTTTACCGCCAGGGACGCGTTTGTGGAAACGCTAAAGGATACTGACGAGGCACGAAAAAGTCAAGCCCTTCTCGCTACTTCCGACGCACTCCGCAGGGCGACCAGCGCGGCGCCCGGATCGGGAGCGCCGAAGATGGCGGAGCCGGCCACCAGCACGGTGGCCCCGGCCTGCGCGAGGGGCCCGGCATTGTCGGCCTTCACCCCCCCGTCCACCGAGACCAGCGCCGGCCGGTCGGCGAGCATCGCCCGGAGGCGGCGGATCTTCTCGTAGGTGGTGGGGATGAACGACTGGCCGCCGAAGCCCGGGTTGACCGACATGACCAGCACCAGATCCACGTCGTCCAGCACGTACTGGAGGACTTCGGGTGGGGTGGACGGGTTGAGTGCGACGCCGGACCGGGCCCCCGCTTCCCGGATCAAGGTCAGCGTCCGCTCGAGGTGGGCGGACGCCTCGACGTGCACGGTGACGTAGTCGGCACCCGACTTGATATAGGTCTCCACCCAGCGCTCGGGCTCCTCGATCATGAGGTGCACGTCGAGGGGGAGTCGCGTCCGCTTCCGGATGGACTCGATCACCGGTGGCCCGATGGTGAGATTGGGCACGAAGTGGCCGTCCATGACGTCCACGTGGAGCAGATCCGCGCCGGCCGCCTCCACCCGCGCGATGGCCTCGCCCAGCGCGGCGAAGTCGGCGGACAGGATGCTGGGCGCGATCTTCATCTGCGACGACCTTACTCCAAAGCGCCGAGGGCCGCAAAGGGCGGGTCAGGGCCGCGGCCGCCGCATCAGCCGCACCGCGGCGAAGCCGTCGGTGCCGTGGACGTGGGGCAGGCAGCGGATCACGCCGCCGGCGTCGGACGCCACCGGGAAGGTCGCGGGCGGATCCACACGCCAGTCGGAATGCTCGTCGAGGAAGGCCCGCACGACGGCGTCGTTCTCCTCGGGCTCGAGCGAGCAGGTGGCGTAGACCAGGCGGCCGCCCGGCCGGGCGAGCGCGGCCGCCGCGGTGAGAATGCCCCGCTGCTTCTCGGCGAGCCGGCCGAGCTCCGCCTCCTCGCGCTTCCACTTCACGTCGGGATTGCGGCGCAGCACTCCCAGGTTCGAGCACGGCGCGTCCACCAGCACCCGGTCGCAGCGGCCCTTCCAGCGCCCCGACACCGAGGCCACGCCGCCCGCGTGCGCCTCGACGATGGAGACGCCGAGCCGGGAGACCGCCTGGGTCAGGAGCCCGAGCCGCCCCGCGTGCGGATCCATGGCGATGATGCGCCCGCGATTGCTCATGAGCTGGGCCAGGTGGGTGGTCTTGGTCCCGGGCGCGGCGCAGGTGTCGGCGACCAGCTCGCCCGGCTGCGGATCCAGCAGGCGTGAGATCAGCATGGACGCCTCGTCCTGGATCGCGCACCAGCCGGACGCGAAGGTGGCCCATCGACCGACCCCGCCCCGGCGCACCGTGAGGCCTTCCGGCGCAAGCGACGTGGGATCGGTCTCGGCCAGCTCCTCGTCGCGGAGCCGGGCCGCGAGGTCTTCCCGGGAGATGCGGAGGGTGTTCGCACGGATGGTCACGGGCGGGCGCTCGTCGAGCCCCTGCATGAGCCGCTCCGCCTCCTCCAGGCCGTAGCGGGCGATCCAGCGCGCGGCCATCCAGTCCGGGAACGACCAGCGGATCGCGGCCGCCTCGACCGGATCGGCGGGCAGCCGCGGCGGGGCCGGCGCCCGCGTGAAGGCGCGCAGCACCGCGTTGACGAACTCCGCGGGGCCCGGGTTGCGGGACTTGAGCCGCGCGATGCTCACCGCCTCGTCCACCGCGGCCCAGCGCGGCACGCGATCGAGGAAGAGCAGCTGGTACGCGGTGAGGCGCAGCACCGCGCGCACCCAGGGGTCGAGCTTGGCGAGCGGGCGGTTGAGATGCGGAGTGAGGCGCCAGTCCAGGTGGCGGCGCCAGCGCAGCGTGCCGTAGACGATCTCGGTGCACAGCCCCGCGTCGCGGGCGTCGAGGTGCGCGCGCTCGAGCGCCGCCTCGAGCGCGAGATCGGCGAAGGCGCGGTCCCGCTCGACGCGAACCAGGATGTGGAGCGCCTCGTACCGCGCCTGGGAGACCGGTCCCGCCTTGAGCACCGGGCTCACGGCGCGGGCTCGCGGACGCGGGCGCCGGCCGCCAGGCGCGCGCCGCGGAGGAAGTCGGCCCACCGCATCGCTTTGCGATTCTCCGGCTGGACTTCGAGGGGCACGAGCAGGCCGTCGGCGGTGGCGATGGCGAGAAGCCCCTCACCCTGCCCTCTCCCCTGAGGGGAGAGGGTGAGGGGGGAGGAGACGAGGGTGCCGGGCGGCGCGGTGACTCCGGGCGCGGGCCGCGCGGCGGCGCGCCAGAGCAGGAGGCGGCCCGCCGGGGTCAGGAGCGCGGCGCCCGGCCACGGGTGGCAGCCACGCACCCGGTTGACGAGATCGCGCGCGGGCTCCGCCGGCCGCAGCCAGCCGTCTTCCTTCTTGAGCCGCGGGGCGAGCGTGGCCTTCGCGTGGTCCTGCGGGATACGCGGCAGCGTGTCGATGCCCTCGAGCGTCCGCAGCAAGAGCCGCGCGCCGATCTCCGCCAGCCGCACGGAGAGCTCGCCGGCCGTTTCCTCGGGGCCGATCGGCGTCGCCTCGGTCAGGAGCATGTCGCCGGTGTCCATCCCCGGGTCCATCTGGAAGGTGGTGATCCCCGTCTCCGTCTCGCCGCGCATGATGGCCCAGGCGATCGGCGCCGCGCCGCGGTAGCGCGGCAGCACCGAGGCGTGGACGTTGATGGAGCCGTGGGCCGGTACGTCGAGCACCGCCTTCGGGAGGATCTGGCCGAAGGCCGCGACCACGGCCACGTCGGCCCGGTACTCGGCCAGGCGCTCCGGCCAGCCGGCATCGCGGAGCCGCGGCGGCTGCAGCACCGGGACTGCGGCCAGGAGGGCGCGGCGCTTCACCGGGGAGGGCGTCACGGCGCGGCCGCGGCCCGCCGGCTTGTCGGGCTGGGTGATCACCGCCACCACCTGGTGGTGGGCCAGCAGAGCCTCGAGGGTGGGCAGGGCGAAGGCGGGCGTGCCGTAGAACAGGACGCGCAGCCCGGACCGGCTAGAGCGCGAAGGCGTGGTGCCCCGTCTCCTTGGGGAAGCCTTCCTTCTGGATCTTCTTCTTGATGCGGTCGCGGGTTACCGGGGGCAGCCGGTCGATGAAGAGGACGCCGTCGAGGTGATCCAGCTCATGCTGGACGATCCGGGCCTTGAGCCCGGTGGCCTCGAGCGCGACGGGCTTGCCGTCCGCGTCCATCGCTCGGACCGTGATCGTCTTGCTGCGCTCGACCACGCCGAAGACCCCCGGGAGCGAGAGACACCCCTCCTCCTCGCGGATCGTCCCGCTGTGGCTCTCGATCACCGGATTGATCAGGGCCTGCGCGCCGCCGCTGCCGTCGTCCATCACGAGAATGCGGTGCGGCAGGCCCACCTGGGGCGCGGCGAGCCCGATGCCGACCTGGTGCCACATGGTCTCGGTCATGTCGGCGATGATCCGCTTGATCTCGGCGGTGATTTCGCGCACCGGGGTGGCTACCTGACGCAGGACCGGGTCGCCGTAGAGCCTCACCGTCAGCACTGCCACGGTCTCGTCTCCTCTCGGGGTGCCGTCTTCAGCCGTTGGACTGCGGATCCATCTCTATTTCTACCATACCGCTCGAGCGCCGTCGCCGCCCGAGGAAGGGCTCGAGGGCCGGCGCCAGGAGCCGCGGCAGCTCCGCCGGCCCCTTGATCACGAAGCGCCACCGGCTATTGCGCCCGCGCGGCGGGCTCACCGAGGCGGGCGGATAGACCGTGAGGCCTCCGATGCCCCGCAGGGCCGCCGCGCACTCGCCGGCGAGGGCCTGCACCGGGCCGTCCTCCCGGCCCCGAGCCGAGACCTCGGCGAGCCGGCGGTAGGGCGGGTAGCCCAGCTCGGCCCGGAACTTGAGCTCCTCGTCATAGAAGCTCGCGCGATCCTGCGTCTGCACCGCCCGTACCGCGTAGTGCTCGGGGTGCTGCGTCTGGATCACGAGCCGGCCGCCCGGCCCCACCGATTCCGCGGCGGCCCACAGAAGCTGCCAGGTCCGCTCGCCCGCGCGGAAATCGGGCACGCGCAGCAGCCCGTCGAGGGCGACGAAGCCGACGCAGCCCACCGATTGTCGGGGCAGCATCCGTAAGAGCGCCGGCGTGCCGATGAGCACCTGGGCCTCGAAGCTCTGGCGCGAGACGGTCAGCCGGGGGAAGCGACGCACGACCGAGGTCTGGACGCGCTCCGGATCCCAGCCGAACGGGGAGAGCCGATGCCCGCCGCAGGCGGGACAGCCATCGGGCGGCGCGTCGGCGCGCGCGCAGAGCGGGCAGCGCAGCGCGCTCCGGTCGCGCGCGAGCGCCAGGGCCACGCCACAGTCGGGGCACCGCAGCACGGTGCCGCACTCGTCGCAGGCGAGCGAGGCCGTCCGGCGGCTGACGATGAGGACGGCGCGGCGCCCCTGCCGCGACATGTCCTCGATGGCGCGGGTCAGCGGCAGGGTGAGCGGATGATTTCTGAGGATGCCCCGGGTGTCGGCGGTGATGACCTGAGGCCAGGGCGCGGGCGGGGCGTCCGGTCGGACGATCCGGCCCTGCCGCGCGTGCCACCAGCTCTCGGCCGAGGGGGTGGCGGAGAGCAGGAGCAGGCGGCTGCCGTCGAGCTCGGCCCGCCGCCGCAGCAGGTCGCGCGAATGCAGCCGCGGCGCGCCCGGCGGCTTGTGGGCCGGATCGTGCTCGTCGATCAGGGCCAGCGTCGCCGGCGGCGGCAGTGGCGCGAGCAGCGCGGAGCGCGTGCCGACCACGACCCGGCTGCGCCCGCGCGAGGCCGCGAACCAGGCCCGGCGGCGCTCCGCCTCCGGGGCCCCGCTGTCGAGCCGGGGGGCGTCGAGCCGCCGCGCCCAGCGCGCGGCCGCCTCGCGATCCGGCGCGATGAGGAGCGCGGCGCCGGGCTCGCGCTCCAGGCACTCCGCGAGCCGGTCCTCGCGCCGCTCGTCCGTCCAGAGCTCCGGTGCGCGCGACGGGCCGGGCGCGGGTGCGGCGGGCGGCGACACCGTCTCGGCTGCGCCCCCGCGCGGGGGCGGCGGCAGAAGGGACAGGAGGGTGGAGCCCCATGACGACAGGCTCTCGCCGGCGGCCCAGCGTCCCAGCTCGAGCGCGGCCTCGGAGAGCACGGGCACCGGCTCGACGGCGCGCTGCAGCGCCTTCAGCCCCGCCGGATCGCCCTCGTGGAGCCCGACCACCACCCCGACCCGCGCGCGGCCCTGGAGTGGCGCGCTCACCCGCTGCCCCCGCGCCACCACGAGTCCAGGCGGAACGACGTAGGAGAACGCGTGGTCGATCGGAATATCAAAGACGACGTCTGCGATCAAAGCGCGGGCGGCCGCTCGTCTAGTTCTTCAAACTCTTCAAATGCGGGGGCCCAGAAATGGCCCCCGCACTCCCCCAGTCCGCGGACACTCGTAGACCTACCGCGCACCGTCGCCCGAGAGCCGGTCATACTCCCGCCGCGCCAGCTTGAGATCGTCCCAGGCCATGCGCCGGTACTCCGGGCCGGGATTGCGCAGCAGGAAGGCGGGATGGAAGGTGGGCACGAGCACGCTCGCCCGGTACTGATACGTCTTCCCGCGCAGCCG
>DASQAL010000161.1:0-34047 GCA_035635775.1 Candidatus Acidiferrum sp. | reverse complement strand
CAGAGGCACGTCACCTTGTGGCACTACGCAATCGATCCCTTGATCCTGGCGGTCAGTGGCAAGACGTGGATGAGCCTGAGCGTCGAGGATCGGAACATCGTTCGGAAGGTCGGAGAGGAGGTCATGACCGTGCAGAAAAGGGAAGCGCGGGAAGGACTGGAACGTGACATGACGCTACCCACGACCCTGCAGCAGCTCTATGGGATGGAGGTGGTCCAGCTCTCCCCGGCTGACCGTCAGGCGTTTCGACAAAAGACCCGTATCGTTTACAACAAGTGGGCCTCCGAGATCGGGGTCGAACTGGTCCACCGGGCGGAGAGGATTGTAGAAGATTCGGGGAGGTGATTCGCGGGGGCACCCACGGATCACTGGGCCGGATCGGATACGGGCTCCACGATCTGGATCTCGCGCGGCTCGTCGCCGAGCCCGCTGATGCTCACGTGGATCGTGCGCGCGGGCAGGAGCGGCAGCAGCTTGTCGGCCCACTCCACCACGGTCACCCCGTCGCCGTGCAGCATCTCCTCGATCCCCAGCTCGGTGAGCTCGGTGAGGCTCCCGGTGCGGTAGGCGTCGAGGTGGTAGACCGGCAGCCGGCCGCGGTACTGGTTGATCAGCACGAAGGTGGGGCTCGTCACGTCGCTGGTGACGCCCAGCCCGCGCGCGAGCCCCTGGAGAAAGCAGGTCTTCCCCGCCCCCAGCGCGCCGGTGCACGCGATCACCGCGCCGGGCCCGAGCCGCGCGCCGAGGCGCTCGCCGATGGCCTGCGTCTCCTCGGGGCTCTGCGAGACGAGCGTCCGCGCCGCGCTCACGCCGCGGGCTCCGCGAGCGCGCGGAGCGCCGCGGGCAAGCTCTCGATGATGTCGCTCGCGAGCATCGCGTACTCGCCCCGCTCGCGCGCGGCCACGTCGCCGGCCAGGCCGTGCAGGTAGCAGCCCGCCCGCAGCGCGGCCGCCGGCTCGATCTCGCGGGCGAGCAGCGCGCCGACGATCCCGGTGAGCACGTCGCCCGCGCCGCCCTTGGCCATGCCCGGATTGCCGGTGGGGTTGATGGTCACGTGGCCGTCCGGTCCACCGATCACGGTGTGGGCGCCCTTGAGCGCGATCGCCACGCGGTGCTCGCGCGCGAACGTGCGGGCCATCTCGATGCGATCGGCCTGCACCGCCTCGATCGTGGTGCCCAGCATGCGCGCCATCTCGCCGGGATGCGGGGTGAGCACGCGCGGGCCCGCGGCGTGGCGCAGCAGATCGAGGTGCCCGGCCAGGGCGCTCAGCGCGTCGGCGTCCACCACCATGGGCCGCTGCAGCTCCCGGATCAGCACCCGCGCCAGCTCCTGCGTCTCGGGATCGAGCGAGAGCCCGGGGCCGATGGCGACCGCGTCCATGCGCCGCGCCAGCTCCAGGAGGCGGTCCTTCGCCTCGAGCGCCAGACTTTGCGCGGCCGTCTCGGGCAGCGCCTCGGTCATGTACTCGGGCGCCTGCGCCGCGACGATGGGCTGCTGGGAGGCGGGCGCGGCGATCGTGCAGAGGCCGACGCCGCTCCGCAGCGCGGCGCGGCCCGCGAGCACGGCGGCCCCGGTCTTGCCGAGCGAGCCCGCCACGACCAGGAGGTGACCGAAGCGGCCCTTGTGGGCGTCCAGGTCGCGCGGCGGAAAGGACGGGCGCACGTCGGCGATCTCGAGCCGCCACGTGGTGATGCCCCGACGCGCCGCCTCGGCGGGCACGCCGATGTCGCCGATCTCGACCGCGCCGGCCTGCGCGGCCGCCGGCGCGAGCAGCAGGCTCCGCTTGAGCCCGGCGAAGGTGACGGTGCGCCAGGCCTTCACCGTCGGCCCCAGCAGCGCGCCACGATCAGAGTCGAGGCCGGAGGGCAGGTCGAGCGCGACGACCGGCACACCGCCCGCGCCGGCCCGGTTGATGGCCTCGATGGCCGCGGCCACCGGTCCGCGCGCGGCGCCGCTCACGCCGGTGCCGAGCAGCGCGTCCACGATGCCATCGGCGCCGCCCAGCGCGCGCGCGAGTCCACTCGGCTCCTCGACCTCCTCGACGCGCCCGCGCCAGCGGCCGAGCGCGTCCGCCGCGTCGCCCCGCACCTCGGCGCGCCGGCCCACCAGGAAGACGCGCACCGCGGCGCCTCGGGCCTTGAGCCGGCGGGCGACCACGAAGCCGTCGCCGCCATTATTGCCCTTGCCGCACACGACCACCACCGCCTTGCCGCGGATCGGCGCGAGCCATCGGGCGATGAGGGCGGCCGCGCCGGTGCCCGCATTGTCCATGAGACGGGGCCCGGGAATGCCGAGCTCGCGGATGGCGCGCGCGTCGAGCGCCCGCATCTCCGCAGCGGTGAAGACGGGCAGCACGGGCGTCAGCGGGGAGGCGGGAGCAGCAGGGCCGCCGACTGGATGAGGAAGTCGGCGAGCACCGTCGTGTAGGCCTCCCGGTGGGTGGTCCGGGCCACGCGCGGCAGCTCGATGTGCAGCGCGAGCGGCGTCTGCGCGAGGATCCCCGACTGCTTGGCCGCGGAGGCGGTGTAGAGCACGGGGTCCTGCGATTCCACCCACACCTCGAGGCGCGGCACGTCGCCCTCCGGCGGCAGGCGACTGTCGCGGATCAGCTCCAGCAGGGTTTTGAGCCGCCAGGCATCCTCGCGGCTCACCCCCACCGTGGCGATCTCCACGCGGCCCGCGCTCTCCTGGCGGCTGTTGCCGTGCACCTCCACGTAGAGCCGGAGCGCGCCCTGGGCCGCCTCGGTCACGTGCCGGCGATAGTCCTGGTAGACCAGGCGCGCGGCCACGGTCTCCACCTCGAGGCGCGCGGCGGCGCCGGGCACGCTCTCGGTCGGGCGATTGACGTTGTAGCGGCGGCCCTCGCCATCGAGGTTGGCGTAGCCGGTAGCGACGACCAGGCCGAAGCCGGTGAGCTTTGCGAGCGCGCGCCCCAGCACGTCGGTGGCAGTGTCGGAGGTGCCGTGCGGGGCCGCGATGACGAGACCGGGCCGGCCCTTCTCGACCTGGACGCTCCCTCCCTTCGCTCCGGGCGCCGGCGCCGGGATGGCGGGCGCGGCGGTCTCGGCCGAATCCTTCCCCGTGATCAGCCCCGCGCAGCCCTGGACGAGGAGGGCGAGACCGACCACGAGTCTACCGGGGCCTCGCCTCGTCATCCGGGCTATCGCCGATCAACATGGCCTGCGCCATCGCGTACTCGCCGTCGTGGGTGAGCGAGAGCAGCACCTGGCGGCCCCCCTTGGCCTGGGCGATGGCGCGGCAGCGGCCATGGAGCGTCATGGTGGGGGCCTGCCCGCGCTCGCGGCGGACCTCGAGCTCGCGCCAGTTCATGCCCATGCTGAGCCCGGTGCCGAGCGCCTTGAGGGTGGCCTCCTTGGCCGCGAAGCGGGCCGCGAAGTGCGGGATGGGATCGCGGCGGCGCCGGCAATACGCGATCTCGTGCTCTGTAAAAACCCGTTGAAGGAAGCGCTCGTCCCACCGGGCCACCACGCGGCGCATCCGCGGCATCTGGGTGAGGTCCACCCCGATGCCCAGCACGCGGCTCATGCCCCGATGGCCCGGCGGATGATGCCGGCCAGCTCCTCAGCCATATGCTCGATGCGGGCCTGCTCCTCGCCCTCGATCATCACGCGCAGGAGCGACTCGGTGCCGGAGTAGCGCAGCAGGATCCGCCCCGCCCCGTTCATCTCCGCCTCGAGGCTCTGCGCCCGCTCCGCGAGGTCGGCAATGGAGTCGACCGGCGGCTTGCTCTTCACCCGCACGTTGAGGAGCACCTGGGGGAACTTCACCAGGCACTGCGCCAGCTCGCCCAGCGAGGCCCCGCTCTCCCGCATGACCCCGATGAGCTGCAGCGCGGAGACGATGCCGTCGCCGGTGGTGGCGTGGTCGAGGAAGAGCAGGTGGCCGGACTGCTCGCCGCCCAGGTTGGCCCCGATGCGCAGCATCTCTTCCAGCACGTACCGGTCCCCGACCGCGACCTTGGCGAGGCCGATGCCGGCCCCGGTCAGCGCGCGATCGAGCGCGAGATTGGCCATCACGGTGGTGACCACGGTGCCGCTCTTGAGGAGGCCGCGCGTCGCGAGATGCCGCGCGCAGATGGCCAGCGCGTAGTCGCCGTCCCGGATCTGGCCCGCCTCGTCCACCGAGATGAGCCGGTCCCCGTCGCCGTCGAAGGCGAGCCCGAGCTGGGCCCGCGAGCGCAGAACCTCCTTCTGCAGGCCCTCCGGATGCATGGCCCCCACGCCGCGATTGATGTTCTGGCCGTCGGGGCTCGCGTTCAGCACCCGCACGTCGGCGCCCAGGCGGCGGAAGATCTCGGGCGCCACCCGGTAGGTCGCGCCGTGCGCGCAGTCGAGGACGATTCGCACATCACGGAGGTCGTGCGGGCAGGTCGCGCGCGCGTGCGCGATATAGTCGGCCTCGGCCGCCTCGTGGACGACGAGCCGGCCGATGTCCACCCCGGTCGGCCATGGCGCGGTGTCGGGGCCGTTCAGGCGCCCCTCGATCTCCTCCTCCCAGGCGTCCGGGAACTTGGAGCCCTCCGAGGAGAAGATCTTGATGCCGTTGTCCTCGAAGGGGTTGTGCGAGGCCGACAGCACCACGCCGCCATGGGCCTCGAGGCGGCGGGTGAGATACGCGATCGCGGGGGTGGGCAGCACGCCGACCGCGTAGACGTCGCCGCCCGCGGAGAGCGCGCCCGAGACCAGCGCACCCTCGAGCATGGGGCCGGAGAGCCGCGGGTCCCGCCCGACGACCAGGCGCGTCTTCTTGGTGGGGTCGTGCTGGATCAGGGTGGCGACGAGCTGCCGCCCGAGGCGAAAGGCCAGCTCGGTGGTCAGGGGGGGCTTGTTGGCGAGGCCCCGGATGCCGTCGGTGCCGAAGAGGCGGCTCACGAGCGGGGGGATCCGAGGACGAGGCGGACGCGGGAGGGATTCACCCGCACCACCGTGATGCCGGCCGGCACCGTGATCTGCTCGGGGAGGACGCGCACCGTCACCTCGCCGGCCTTGGAGCCGGCCAGGTTGAGCCGCGCCTTCACCCGGTCGGTCCCGAGGCGCGACAGCGTCCCGCGCAGGCCGTGGAGCTGCACGTCCACGCTGTCCGGCCGCTCCCCCTTCACCTCGAGTCCGGCCGGAATATTGTCGAGCTCGAGCGGCGCCGCCATGATGAGGTCGGACTTCTCGGAGGTCATGACGAAGGCCCAGAGCACCATGGAGACGCCGAGGGCGAGCAGCTTGAGCTCCCAGTGCCGCGTGAGCGCGCTCATTTACGGAGCCACTCCCGGGCCGGTTCCCACCATGCGGTCCGCCGCGGCAGCGGCGCCTCTTCCACGGAAAAGAGCTCGGCCAATCGGCGGCGGAGCGCATCGAGATCGAGCGGCGACTCCATCTGGCCGTCCACCGCGAGCGAGATGCGCCCGGCCTCCTCGGACACGATCAGGACCACCGCGTCGGTCTCCTCGGCCAGGCCCAGGCCGGCCCGGTGCCGCGTGCCCATGTTCCGGCCGAGCTGGGTATTGCGGGACAGCGGCAGGAAGCAGCCGGCCGCGGCTACCCGGTCGCCCCGGATGAAGGCGGCGCCGTCGTGCAATGGCGAGTACGGCAGGAACAGGCTCATGAGCAGGTCGGCGGAGACCATCGCGTCGAGCGGCACCCCGAGCTCCGCGTAGTTGCGCAACCCGGTGCTGCGCTCGAGGACGATGAGGGCCCCGATGCGCTTGCTGGCCAGCGCGTCGGCCGCCTTGATGACCTCGTCGATGAGGTGGCCGCGCTCCTCGCGCGCCCCGAGGGCCATGCCCTGGAAGAGGCGGCTCTCGCCGAGCCGGGTGAGCGCGCGGCGCAGCTCGGGCTGGAAGAGCACGATCAGGGCGAGCACCCAGAACGACCAGAAATTATCGAGCAGCCAGCTCGTGCTGAAGAGATCGAAGTGGCGCGCCACGAACGACGCGACCATGAGGCCGGCCAGGCCCAGGAGCATCTGGACCGCGCGCGTCTCCTTGAACATCACGAAGACGCGGTAGAGCACGATGGCCACCACCACGATGTCGATCGCGTCGCGGAGCCGGAAGGTCTGGAGCGCGGGCCACATGGCGACCTACCGGCTCTCGCCGGCGCGCCGGATGGCCTGAGCCACGCGCACGGCCTGCACCGTCTCGGCCACGTCGTGGGCCCGGATCACGTGGGCGCCCCCCAGCACCGCCGCCGCAGTGGCCGCCAGCGACCCCGGTAGCCGCTCCGCGGGATCCTCGACCCCCGCCACGGCCCCGATGAAGGACTTGCGGGAGACCCCGACGTAGAGGGGGCGGCCGAGGGCGCGCAGCGCCGGCAGGCCCGCCAGCACGCGGCAGTCCCAGTCGGGCCAGGCCACGCCGGCGCCGCGGAAGAAGCCGATGCCCGGGTCCACCAGGATGCGCTCGTCAGGGATACCGGCGCCGCGCGCGATGGCCAGGCTGCGCTGGAGCGCCGCGCGTACCGTGGCCACGGGCTCCCCGGCGGGCGGCGCCGCGGCGGGCCCGGCCATGAGGACGAGCCCGGCCCCCGCCTCGGCGGTCAGCCGCGCCAGGCCCGGATCGCCCACCAGGCCGGTCACGTCGTTGATCATGCGGGCCCCGGCCTCGAGTGCGGCCCGGGCCGGCCCCACGCGGCTCACGTCGGCCGATACGGGCAGGCCGAGCTTGGTGGTGAGCAGCCCCACCGCCCAGTGGAGCCGGTCGGCCTCGAGGGCCTCCGGGATCCGGGCCTCCAGGTAGGGCGCGGTGGACATGGCCCCCACGTCCAGCCAGGCCGCCCCCGCCCGGGCCATGGCCTCCCCGGCCTGGAGCAGCCGGTCGGCGTCCACGACCACCGAGCCCGAGTAGAAGGACTCCGGGCTCACGTTGAGCGCCCCCACGACGGCCACGTCCAGGCCATCGCCCACCGACACTCCTGCCACGATCGCGCGGTTCATAAGGGGATTGCTCCACGACTAACTTATCACCGCACCGGCTGCCTACGGGAGCCGGAATTTCCCGTTCGGCAGCCGGGAATACCCGCGAGGGCATACTTACGAACCCGCCCCTCTATCTAATGCGGGAGCCCAGAAATGGCCCCCGCACTCCCCCAGGCCGCGGACAACCCGCGAGGCTGGCGGTCGATCCGTGCCGGTCAGGCGGGGCTGGGCGCCTGCAGCGGCGGCACGCGCAGGATGCGCGCGATCTCTTCGCCGTCGAGCGACTCGCGCTCGAGCAGCGCCCGCGCGAGCGCGTGCAGCTTCTCGATGTTCGTCTCGATCATGTGGCGGGCCCGCGCGGCGGACTCCATCACGATGCGCTTGATCTCGGAGTCGATGAGAACGGCGGTCTCCTCGCTGAAGTCCTTGGGGCGGGCCACCTCGCGGCCGAGGAAGATGTGCTCCTCGCCCTTGCCGAAGGTGAGCGGGCCCATCCGGTCGGACATGCCCCACTCGCAGACCATCTTGCGGGCCATGTCGGTCGCCTTCTCGAGATCGTCCCCCGCGCCGGTGGTCTGCTGCTGGAACACGATCTCCTCGGCGGCGCGGCCACCCAGCAGGATCGTGATGCGGTTGACCAGGTAGTCCCGCGAGTAGTTGTACTTGTCGTCGGCGGGAAGCTGCTGGGTGAGGCCCAGCGCGCGGCCGCGCGGGATGATCGTGACCTTGTGCAGCGGATCGGCCCCGGGGAGCAGGTCGGCCACCAGGGCGTGACCCGCCTCGTGGTACGCGATGGTCTTCTTCTCGGTCTCCGAGATGATCATCGAGCGCCGCTCCACGCCCATCAGGACCTTGTCCTTGGCGTTCTCGAAATCGATCATCTCGACGACCTTCTTGTCCTGGCGCGCGGCCAGCAGGGCGGCCTCGTTCACCAGGTTGGCCAGGTCGGCCCCGGAGAAGCCGGGCGTGCCGCGGGCGAGGACCTTGAGGTCCACCTTGGGCGCGAGCGGGATCCGCCGCGCGTGGACCTTGAGGATCTCCTCGCGCCCCTTCACGTCGGGGCGCGCCACCACCACGTGGCGGTCGAAGCGGCCGGGCCGGAGCAGCGCCGGGTCCAGCACGTCGGGCCGGTTGGTGGCCGCGATGAGGATGACGCCCTCGTTGGTCTCGAAGCCGTCCATCTCGACCAGGAGCTGGTTCAGGGTCTGCTCGCGCTCGTCGTGCCCGCCGCCCAGGCCCGCGCCCCGGTGCCGGCCCACCGCGTCGATCTCGTCCATGAAGATGATGCAGGGCGCGTGCTTCTTGCCCTGCTCGAAGAGGTCGCGCACGCGGGAGGCGCCCACGCCCACGAACATCTCGACGAAGTCCGAGCCGGAGATCGAGAAGAACGGCACGTTGGCCTCCCCCGCGATGGCCTTGGCCAGCAGGGTCTTGCCGGTGCCGGGAGGGCCCACCAGGAGCACGCCCTTGGGGATCTTGCCCCCGAGCTTCTGGAACTTGGGCGGGTCCTTCAGGAACTCGATGATCTCGCGCAGCTCCTCCTTGGCCTCGTCCACGCCCGCCACGTCCTGGAACGTGACCTTGTTCTGCTTGTCCGAGATCAGCCGGGCCCGGGCCTTGCCGAAGGACAGGGCCTTGGCGCCCCCGCCCTGCATCTGGCGCATGAAGAAGATCCAGACACCGATGAAGAGCAGCATGGGCACCCACTGCAGCACGACGGCCAGCCAGGAGTTGGTCTCGGCGGGCTTCACGTCGATCTTGACCCCCCGGTCCTTGAGGGACTTGACCAGGTCGGGATAGTCGGCGGTGTAGGTGCGGAACGACGAGCCGTCGCTCAGCCGGCCGGAGACATTGTTGCCCTTGAGCGTGACCTCACGGACCTCCCCGGTCTCCACCTTCTTCAAGAAGTCCGAAAAGACGATCTCCCCCCGGGGCGACTGGTTCTGCTGGAAGAGCTGGAACAGGAGGATGACGATGAGGCCGATCACCATCCAGAGGGCGAGGTTCTTGTAGAACGGATTCATGCCGGAATCATATCATAGCGCGCGAGGGGGCGCGGGGGGGCGCCGCGAGGGGGATCACGCGGGCACGGCGGGCTCCAGGACGGCGAGATCGGGCAGCTCGCGGTGCCGGCCGTCGTAGTCGAGCCCGTAGCCCACCACGAACTCGTCCGGGATCACGAAGCCCACATAGTCCACATCCACCTCCACCTCCCGGCGGGAGACCTTGTCGAGCAGCCCGCAGAGGGCCAGGCTCCGGGGATGCCGGGTCGCCAGGTTGCGGCGCAGGTAGCTGATGGTCCGGCCCGAGTCGATGACGTCCTCCACGATGATCACGTCCCGGCCCTCGATGGACAGCGACAGGTCGGCGGTGAGGCGCACCACGCCCGAGGACCGCGTGCCCGAGCCGTAGGAGGAGACCGCCATGAAGTCCATCGCGGCCGGCATGGGGATGGCCCGCAGGAGATCGGCCGTGAAGACCACCGCCCCCTTGAGCACGCCGACCAGCACCGGCGCCCGGCCCGCGTAGTCGCGGCCGATGGCCTCCCCCAGCTCGGTGACGCGGGCCGCGATCTCGTCGCGGGAGATCAGGATGCGGCCGACACGCCGGTCCACCGCGACGGGGGCCTACTTGGGCGTGACGAACGTGGTCAGGGAGCGCTGCGCGCGGAGCCGCTCGGCGGCCGTGGCCGCCTCCTCCCGGGTCCGGTAGGTGCCGACCCGGACGCGATAGCGGGCCACCCCTTCCTGAGCCGCGAGAGTGACCACGTAGGCGTCCAGCCCGGCGCTGGCCAGCTGCTGCCGCGAGTCGTCGGCCTGGCGGCGATTCTTGTACGCGCCCACCTGGATGGTGTACGGGACGGCCGGAACCGGTGCGCTCGCTGAGGCACTGTTGGAATGCGGGGGCCCCGAAATGGCCCCCGCACTCCCCCCGTCCGCAGTCTTCCCTGGAGGCGGGGGAAGCGAGAGTGGCTGGGCAGCCGGAGGCGCGGGCGCGGGCTTGGCCGCCACCGGGGGCGCGGGCGCCTCCTTGGCCGGGGGGGCCGTGGGCAAGGGCGGCAGTGGCGTGACGGGGGGGATCTTGACCGCGACCGGCCTGGCCTCGGGCTTGGGCGGCGCACCGGGCCCGTCGAGCGGCTCGGTGAGCGTCTTGTAGAACGTGAGCTTCTCGGTCGATTCGGGCGCGCGATCGGCCATGGTCTCGGCCGCGATGCCGCTACGGCGCGGGGCGGCGGCCGGCTTCTTGGCGGGCTCGGCGACGCTGGCGATCACCGCGTTGGCGGTCTGGCGCGCCCACTGCCGGCCGACCAGGAGCCCGAGCGCGAACGTGAGGCCCAGGATCACCAGCACGGCGCCGCCGAGCGCCATCCACTGGGCCCCGCCCGGTCCGCTGCCGATCCGCCGCCGCGCCGAGGAGGCCATGTCAGTCGCGCTCGTCACCGCGGCTCATGCTGTCGGGAGCCGAGACGCCGAGCAGGTCGAGGCCGTTGCGCACCACCTGCCCCACCGCGGCGCAGAGGCCGAGGCGGGCGAGCGTCGTCGCGCGGTCCGGCGTGATCACGCGATGAGCCTTGTAGTAGGGGTGAAAGAGCCCGGCCAGCTCGCTGAGATAGTAGGCCACGCGGTGCGGCTCGCGGGCCCGCGCCGCGCCCGCCACCAGCTCCGGGTACTGCAGCAGCCGCTTGATGAGGGCCTGCTCCTCGTCGAGCCCGAGCGGGGCGAAGTCCACCTCCGCCCACGGCGGCACCGTCACCCCCTGCTCCGCCGCGGTCTTGAAGAGGCTGGCCACGCGCGCGTGGGCGTACTGCACGTAGAACACGGGATTGTCGGAGGACTGCCGCGTGGCCACCGCGAGGTCGAACTCGAGCGGGCTGTCGTGCCGCCGCGTCAGGAAGGTGAAGCGCGCCGCGTCGCGCCCGACCTCCTCCACCAGCTCCTCCATCAGCACGAACTCGCCGCGGCGCTTGGACATCCGCACCGGCTGGCCGTCGCGGAGCAAGGTCACGAGCTGGACGATGAGCACCTCGAAGCGCTCGGGCGCGTGGCCGAGCGCCTGCATCGCCGCCCGCATGCGCGGGACGTGGCCGTGATGATCCGGCCCCAGGAAGTCGATGACGTGATCGCCCTGCTGGAACTTCTCGAAGTGGTGGAAGCCGATGTCCACCGCGAAGTAGGTCAGCTCGCCGTCCGACTTCCGCAGCACCCGGTCCTTGTCGTCGCCAAACGCGGTCGACCGGAACCAGAGCGCCCCGTCCTGCTCGTAGGTGTGGCCGGCCGCGGTGAGCGCGCCGATGACCGCCTGGGGCCGGGCCGCGTCGCGCACGTCGCGCTGCTCGTGGGCCCAGCGGTCGAAGCGGGTGCCGTAGGCCTCGAGCACGCGCCGCTGGCTCTCCACCATCGAGGCGACCGCGAGGCGCCCGAGACGCTCGATCCGCTCCGCTTCCGGTCGCGCAGCGAGCGCGCGCATGCCCCGCGGGTCCCGGGCCAGCCACTCCGCGACCAGCTCGATCAGGTACTCGCCCGGGTACGCGTTCTCGGGCAGCTCGGCCGTCTCGCCCAGCGCCTGCCGCAGCCGCACGTCCACCGAGCGCGCCAGCGCCATGAACTGGTTGCCCGCGTCGTTGACGTAGTACTGCGATTCGACGCGATAGCCCTGGCCCCGGAAGATGCGCGCGAGCGCGTCGCCCACCGCGGCCGCGCGGGCGTTGACGATCACGAGCGGCCCGGTCGGATTGGCCGAGACGAACTCGAGGAGGACACCGGTGCCCTTCCCCGCGTCGGACCGGCCGTACTCCGCGCCCGCCGCCAGCACCCGGTGGAGGCCGTCCGCGCACCAGCGCGGCGAGAGGAACACGTTCAGGAAGCCCGGGCCCGCGATCTCGATCCGCTCGACGGCCTCCGTCTTCGGGAAGTTGGCCACCACCGCCTCGGCGATCTGGCGGGGCGGGCGGCGCGCCTCGCGCGCCAGCGCCATCGCGGCATTGGTCGCATAGTCGCCGTGCCGCGCTTCACGCGGGATCTCCCACTGCACCTCGGTGGGTGCGGGCAACCCGGCGGCGTCGAGCGCGTGCCTCAATGCGTCCGTCAGATGATCGGTGATGTTCAAGGACAGAAACCGCCGCAGCGCACGGCGGCGATAGAGAATGATACCCCCAGGCCTTGGGACGAGCGAAGGATTTTCGGGCGCTTACGAGACGCCGAGGTCGCTCAGCAGCCGCTCATCGAGCGCGGCGGCGAGCGCGTCGGCGAGGCGATCATAGGCCGCCTCGCGGAGGGCGCGATGATCGGGCGGCGCGGGCCCCCCCGCGACGGCGGGCGCGCCGCGCGCCCAGTCCAGCACGTGACGCCGGGCCGGGCCGGACTCGAAGAGCCCGTGCAGATGCGTGCCCCACACACGCCCGTCGGCGGAGGCGCCTCCCTCGGGTTGCCCCTCCACGTCGAGGAGGGGCCGCGCGGGCCCGTCGGCCACGGTCACCCCCACGTGGATCTCGTAGCCCTCGAAGCCGGGCCCGTCGGGGCGCCAGCGGGCGCGCACGCGCCGCGTGATCTTCTCGCGCCCGAGCGTGGTCGCCACCGGCAGCAGCCCGAGCCCGGCCTCCTCGCCGCCGCTCTCGACGCGGTTTGGATCGGCCACCGCGCGGCCGAGCATCTGGTAGCCGCCGCAGACGCCCAGCACGAGGCCGCCGCGGGCGCGGTGCTCGGCGAGGGCGGCGGCGAAGCCCCGAACCTTGAGCGCGCGGAGATCCGCGATGGTGTCCTTGGAGCCCGGCAGGACCACCAGCGCCGCGCCCGCGAGGGCGGCCGGCTCCTCGGCGTAGACGAGCTCCACGCCCGGCTCCGCCTCGAGCGGGGCGAAGTCGGTGAAGTTGGCGATATGGGGCAGGCGCACCACCGCGACGCGCAGCCCGCCGCGCGCGACCGGCGCGGCGGCATCGAGCGCGACCGAGTCCTCCTCGGGCAGGCCGAGGCGCGGCAGGAACGGCACCACCCCGACGACGGGCACGCGCGTGCGGCGGACGAGGTCGCGCACCGCGGGCGCGAGCAGCGAGGCATCGCCCCGGAACTTGTTGATGAGGAACCCGCGCACGCGCCGCCGATCCGGGGGCGGCAGCAGCATCATGGTGCCGAGCAGGCTCGCGAAGACGCCACCCCGGTCGATGTCGCCGACCAGCAGGACGGGCGCGCGGGCGAGGCGCGCCACGCGCATGTTGGCCAGATCGCGACGCATCAGGTTGGGCTCGGCAGGACTCCCCGCCCCTTCGATCACCACCACGTCGGCCTCGCGCGCCAGCGTCTCGTAGCTCCGCCGCACCGCCGGCCAGAGCCGGGGCGTGAGACGGTAGTAGCCGACGGCATCGGCCTCCCCCAGCACCCGCCCGAGCAGAACCACCTGGCTGCTCGCCTCCGCGCGGGGCTTGAGCAGGATGGGGTTCATCTCCACGCGCGCCGGGACCCCCGCGGCCTCGGCCTGCATCACCTGCGCCCAGCCCATTTCCCCGCCGGCCGCCGCGACAGCGGCGTTGAGCGACATGTTCTGCGACTTGAACGGCCGCACGCGGAGGCCGCGACGGGCGAGGAGCCGGCAGAGGCCCGCGACCAGCACCGTCTTGCCGGCATGCGAGCCGGTGCCTTGCAGCATGATGGCCCGGGCGCGCCGGCGGCTCACGGGCGCGCGACCAGGGCGAGCGCGGCCGCGCCCACGCAGAGCGCGCCCGTCCAGCGCGCCACCTGCATCGCGCGATCGATCGCGGCCGGATCGGGCGGCGGCCCAGCGCCCAGGTGGTAGTGGCCGCGCTTCTCGAGGGTGACGCCCAGCGCCCCGGCCATCGCCGCCATGGTCAGGCCGGCATTCGGGCTCTCGGTGCGCCGGCCGTCGCGCCGCAGCGCGCGCGCCGCCCCCGCGGCCGATTGCCGCGCGAGCCACGCGCCCGCGACCAGCGCCCCGGCGGCCAGCCGCGCCGGCACGTAGTTCAGGGCGTCGTCGGTGCGCGCGGTGGCGCGGCCGAGGTACTCGAGGTCGTCCCGCCGGTAGCCGATCATGGCGTCGGCGGTATTCACCGCGCGGTAGGCCCACGCCAGCGCCAGCCCGCCCGCGACACCGCCGAGGAGCGCGCCGGCCACGTAGAAGCACAGGGGCGCCGCGATGCCGTCGGTGATGTTCTCGGCGAGGGACTCGACCGCGGCGGAGGCGACCGCGCCCTCGTCGAGGCCGGTCGTGTCGCGGCTCACGAGATGCCAGGCGACCTGGCGCCGGGCCCCGTCGAGATCGCCCGCCACCAGGTGCCCGCGCACGATCTCCACCGCCGCGAAGAGCCCGCTGAGCGAGAAGCTGCACTTGAGCAGCCACGCCTGGGCGAGCGGCGCGGCCGGGCCGGGCAGCTCGCCGAGGAGGGCCTGCGCCACCAGAGCCGCGCCCGCCGCGAGGCCGGCCACGATCAGGATGAGGAAGGTGCCGTAGAGCGCCAGGTCATCGGGCGCGCGTGGGGCCCGCCCGCGGGCGAGCGTGATGAGCCGGCCGATCCAGGCCACCGGATGCCAACGGTTGGGCGGATCCCCCACGAGGAGATCCAGCACCACCGCGAGCGCCAGCACCGTCATTTACGAGTTGACCCCCAATGGGCGGGTCAGCTCATCGCAGCTCGTAGACGAGCGGGAGCCGGATGAGCAGTGGCCGGCGCGGCAACGAGTCCGGGAACGGCATCGGCCCGAGGCGGCGGATGGTCTCGACCGCGGCGGCGTCCAGGACGCTGTGCGAGGAGGAGCGCGCGACCTGGACGTCGCGCACCCGGCCGGTGGCCTCTAGCCACACGTGCAGCTCCACCGTGCCCCCGAGCCCCTGCCGCCGCGCCGCGAGCGGGTAGATCAGGCTCTCCTGAACGCGCTGGCGGAAGTGCCGGAGGTACGGGCCGTACTCGGGCGGGGGCGCGCCGGAGCCGCCCGGGCCCGGCGTGGCGAGCGCGATGGGCGAACCGGGTGCGCCTCCCGACCCTCGGTCCGCATCGCCGCGCGTCTGCGCGCCGCTTCCGGCACCCGCGCCCGAGCCGGTGGCGCCGACGCGTCCATCCGCCGGGCCGGATGCCGCGGACGAAGCGGACGGCGCGGCTGGCAGGGCGGGCACCAGCGCGGCCGAGGGAGCGGGCACCGGCTCGACGGTGATGGCGGGAGCCGGCGGAGCCACCGGAGCCACCGGAACCACGGGGGGCTCCGCCGCCAGGGGGGGCGGAGCGGGCACCGGCGCGCTGGAGGCCGCGGGCGCGACCGGTTCGGGCCGCGCCGGTGCCCGCCCCGGTGCCGGCGCGGCTCCCGCGGCCCGTGCCGCCGGGCGCGCCGACCGCGCGGGCGACGGGTCCGCGGAGGGCGAGCCGGGGGAGTCCGCGCGCTCCCCCAGGTCCACGAAGACGGGGCGCGTCCAGTCGGTGGCGGACCAGGCCAGCAGCAGGGCGATGAACCCCGCGTGCAGGACCACCGACAGCATCACGCCCCCGAGGCGCAGGATCACCGGTGGCGCTCCTGCCAGTCCGCGATGGCCCGGTCGAGCGCCACGCGCACCGCCCGCGCCACCACCCAGCCCATCTCGCTGGCGGGCCCGCCGAAGCGCGCCGCGGCCCCGCGGCCGGTCGCCGCGATCACCACCGCGTCGGTGGACGTCCCGCTCGCGGCCCGGCCGCCGGCGGCGAGCAGGCCGGCCTCCCGCAGCGCCAGCCCCTTCACCTCCGTCGCGGTGATCACCGCGTTCACGAGCGCGGCCGGCTCCGGATTCGCGTCCACGACCACGATGGTGTTGATCGTGGAGGCCGCCCACGTCGCCACCGGCGAGCTGCCCGCGGCCACCGGGTTGCTGAGCCCCACCGTGACGACGGCCAGCGCGTGAAAGCCGCCGGCGGCCTCCTCGGCCTGCACCGCGCGCTCGGTATGGGCACCCGTCAGCAGGCCCACCCACGGCGCCGGCACTCCCGCGCGACGGGCAAACGCCCCGATCATGCCCGCCGGATCCGTGCAGGGATCGTTCTTGCCCACGTGCAGGTTCACGATCGCGCGGGCCTCGGCGAAGCCACCGTGGTGCACCGCCGAGGACAGGACGCGGAGCGGCTCACGGCTCGTCACCACCACCGCCTCGCTCCCGACCTCGACGGACACCCCGGCGCTCATGCTGGACTCCTAGAACGACGCCCGCAGGCCGACCAAGGCGTTGATGCCGAGCGCGGGGAACCCGCGCACCTCCGCGTAGCCCTCGTTGAGCAGGTTCTGGATGCGCGCGGTCAGCTCGAGCTTCCGGAGCCAGCCCATGCGCTCCACGATGCGCCAGGTTCCGCCGATGTCCACCCGCGTGTGGCCGCTATTGTAGACCTCGCCGAAAGGCTCGAACTGCTCGGTCACCACGTGGACCTGGGTGAAGAGCGAGAGCTTTGTGATCGGCTCCCAGGTGAGCCCGATGTTCCAGCGGTGCCGCGGCTCCCGCGGCAGCAGCCGGTCCGTGGCCAGGTTCTCCGAGTCCGTGTAGGTGTAGTTGAGCGAGGCGACCAGGTTCGGCAGCACGTCCACCTCGGAGGTGAACTCGATGCCCGCGCTGCGGGCGCGCCCCACGTTGAAGGGCCCGCCGAGCGGCGCGGTGGGAATCGGGGTGCAGCACGTGATCAGGTTCTTGAACTCGTTCTGGAAGTAGGTGAGTCCGAGCCGGATCCGGTTGTTCCAGAGCTTCTGGTCCACCCCGAAGTCATAGGAGAGGCTGTCCTCCGGCTGGAGGTCCGGGTTGCCGAAGCCGGGGAAGAAGAGATCGTTGAAGGTCGGGGCCCGGAAGCCGGTGCCCGCGCTGCCCCGGAGGCGGGTGCCCGTCTCCTTGATCAGAAAGGCCAGCGAGCCGCGCTCGGTGGTGGTGGTGCCCCAGACGCTGTTGTCCTCGACCCGGAAGCCGCCGGTCAGGAACAGCCGCTCGAAGAAGCGGAGCTGCTGCTCGAAGAAGACCGACTGCGTCTCGCTGACCGCGCGGAAGGTGTTGTGATTCTCCCCGATCTCGCGGCGATGCTCGAGCCCGACGCTGCTCGTGCTCCACTTGCCGATGAAGAACGAGTTCACCCACTCCGCCTCCCGCCGCTCCACGTTGACCTGGGAGAAGGTGGGGAAGTCGAAGGCGACGCCGGGGTCCACCGGGTCCTGAAAGCCTGCGCTGTTCTCGTAGCGGGCGAGGCGGCCCCGGGTCTCCCACCACTCCACGGGCCGGGTCTTGCCTTCGAGGCTGAAGATGGTCGTCTCCGACTGCGAGCGGGCGTTCCGATTGATGATCGGGTTGATCGGCTGCGGGCCGGGGAACACCCCCTTCACCGGCACTCCGATGTCGTTCTTGTTATAGCGGAAGATGAAGTCGAGCGTCGAATCCCAGGGCAGCGCGGCCCCGATGCGCGCGCTGATCGCGTTGGCGTCGGTCTCGTCGTTCTGGAACTGGCCGTTGCTCTCGAAGTGCGAGGCGGATAGCGCGTAGTGCAGGATCTTCCACGCCCCGTAGACCGTGGCCCGCGAGACCAGGGTGTCGTAGTTGCCCACCTCCTGCTGCACCGAGGCCTGGAAGGGCCCGCCCGTCCCCTTGCGGGTGATGATGTTGATCACGCCGCCGATGGCGTCGGCGCCGTAGATCGTGGACTGGGCGCCCCGGATCACCTCGATGCGCTCGATCAGGTCCGGCGAGATGTCGGACAGGTCCACCTGGCCGAGCGTCGGGCTCTTCACCCGCAGGCCGTCCACCAGCACCTGCACCTGGTTGGCGTTGGCCCCGCGGATGGTGACGCTCGTGGTCTTGCCGTAGGAGCCGGAGCGCCGGATCTGGACGCCCGGCACGTTGCGGAGCGCCTCATCCACGGTCGGGTAGTGATAGGTCTGGAAGTCTTCCCCGTTCACCACGCTGACCGAGGCCCCGAGCTGTTCCGCCGGGGTCGCCACCTTCGTCGCCGTCACCACCACCGGATCCACACTCTTCGACTCCTGCGCGTGCGCCGCCAGGGGCGCCATCAGGGCCAGGACCAGAAGCCAGACTGAATGCTGTCGCATCGACCACTCCTTTTGCCTCGAAAGGGGTTGGCATCGGCGATCGCAGCCAGGTCTCCTGACTCGTGGATCGGCGTCGTGGCCCGGCCTTCCCAGGCGCCCCCTCGGGCGGCCCAGTGGCTCCCATCACGGGATCGGGCGAGACTCCCCACTTACAGTGGCGGGACCGTGCCGGCTTCGGCCTCGACATCGGCCGGGACCGGCTTCCCTTGACCTGCGATCTGTTTGCTGTGTTTATCTTTGTTTAGCTCTTATCACCTCCCGTTTTGGTTTTAGCCTGTGGGGTACACGAGGTGGATGGTGGGGCGGCGGCTGATCGGGTGCTTGTCCACCAGCACGCGGCAGCCGTAGGCGGACTCGAGCACCGCCTCGTCGATGACGGACTCGGGCGGGCCTACCCGCACCGCCGCGCCCTCAGCCATCAGCAGCAGGCGGTCGCAGAGCTCGGCCGCGAAACCCAGGTCGTGGGAGACGAGCACGATGGTCAGCCCTGCCTCGCGCCCGAGCCGTCGCAGCAGCCCCGCGCACTCGGCCTGGTAGCGCAGGTCGAGATGCGCGGTGGGCTCGTCGAGGACCAGCAGGCGCGGCTCCTGGGCCAGGGCCCGCGCCAGCATGACGCGCTGGCGCTCGCCGCCGCTCAGGCGGTCGAGCAGGGTCTCCCGGAGCTCGATCACGCCCGCCGCCTCCATGGCGCGCCGGGCGGCGGCGCGATCCTCGGGGCTCTCGAAGAACCGGCGGGGGGCGCGCGGGTAGCGGCCCATGAGGACCAGCTCCTCGACGGTGTGCGGAAAGCCGCGCGGCACGTCCTGCGGCACCACCGCCACCTGCCGCGCCACGTCGGCCCGCGAGAGCCGCGCCACGTCCGCGCCGTCGAGCCGGATCCGACCGGACGAGGGCTCGACCACCTTGGACAGCAGGCGGACCAGGGTCGTCTTGCCCGACGCGTTGGGGCCGATGACGCCGAAGGTCTCGCCCGCCTTCACCTCGAACGATAGATCCCGGATGGCGAAGGCCCCCGCGGCCCCGGAGGCGTAGGCGAAGCCCACGCGTTCGCACTCGACGAGCGGCGCGGTCATAGCCCGGCCTGGGGCGCGCGCGAGCGAAGGAGGTAGACGAAGAACGGCGCCCCGCAGAACGCGGTGATGACACCCACCGAGAGCTCGGCCGGCGCGACCACGTTGCGCGCGAGCGTGTCGGCCAGCAGCAGGAAGGCGCCGCCGCCCAGCACGGCCGCCGGGATCACCAGACGATTGTCGGGCCCGAGCAACATCCGGAGGACCTGCGGCACGATCAGCCCGACGAAGCCGATGGGGCCCACGAAGGCCACCACCGCGGAGGTCAGGAGCGCGGCGCCCGCGAAGACGCGGCGCTTGAGCCGCTCCGCGTCCACTCCGAGTTGCTGGGCGCTTTCCTCGCCCAGGGCCAGCAGGTTGAGCGGGCGCGCCTGCCCCACCACCAGCCAGAGGCCTACCGCGGTCAGGGCCGCGAAGACGGCGAGGCTGGCCGGTGCGATCGGCCCCAGGTTGCCGAGCAGCCAGTGCACCACGCCGCCCAGGCGGTCGAAGTCCAGGACCGAGATCAGCACCGTGATGGCGGAGGAGAAGAAGATGCCGACGATCACCCCGGCCAGCAGCAGGGTGTGCACGGGCAGGCCGCCGCCCCGCGAGGCGATCACGTAGACTGCCGCGCCCGCCACCAGCGCTCCCGCGAAGGCGCACGCCGCGATGCCCACCGCCTCCACGAGCCCGGTGCCCAACCCGAACACCTGCGCGACGATCACCCCGAACGCGGCCCCGCTCGAGACTCCGAGCACCGAGGGCTCGGCCAGCGGGTTGCGCGTCAGGGCCTGGAAGCCCGCGCCCGCCACCGCGAGCGCGCCGCCCGCGAGCAGGGCGGCCAGGATGCGCGGCAGCCGCAGGCTCAGCACCACCACCTGGTCCACACCCTTGACGCGCCCGGTGAGTACCGCGAGCACGTCGCCGGGCGGCACCCGCGCGCTGCCGAGGAAGAGCGCCCCGATCGCGACGAGCGCCACCACGAGACCCAGCCCGACCAGCAGCACCGCGAGCCGAGCGCCGGACGCGGAGGCCGGCCCGGTCATCGCAGCACCGCCTTCTCGAAGGCCTCGGGGTGGATCAGGCGCGCCAGCACCTCCAGGCCGTCCACGATGCGCGGGCCGTAGCGATGCATCAGGTTGCCGTCCACCGTGTGGAGGCGCCCCGCGCTGACCGCCGGGACCTGGGTGAAGCGCTCCCACTTGGACCGCACCAGCGGGCTCCCCGTCGCGTCGTGGCTCGCGATCAGGATGACTTCGGGGTTCCGGGCCAGGGCCGCCTCCATGCTGTAGCGCGGATAGCCCTGCCCTCCGTCGGCGGTCACCGAATCGCCACCGGCCAGGGCGATCAGCTCGGAGACGAGGGCACCCCGCGCGGGCACGATGAGCGGATCGGGCCAGAGCACGTAGAGCACGCGGGGGCGCGGGCGACCGGCCACGCGCGCCGAGACCGCGTGGATGCGCTCACGCAGCGCGGCCACCACGCGGTCCGCCGCCTCCGCGCGATCCGTCAGGCGGCCCAGCCGCGCGATCAGGTCCAGCACGTCGCTCGCGTCAACCGGATTCACGAGGTAAACCGGGACCTTGAGCCGGGCGAGCTGATCGAATGTCTCATGTCGATTGCCCGCCGTGGTGGCGACCACGAGGTCGGGCTTGAGGGCCACGATGCCCTCGAGGCTCGGCGAGATCATGCCGCCCACGCTGGGCTTCTGCCGGGCCGCGGCCGGGTAGTCGCAGAAATCGGTGACGCCGACCAGCCGGTCCTGGGCCCCGATCGTGAACACGGTCTCGGTCACGCTGGGCACGAGCGAGACGATCCGGGCGGGTGGCGCCGGCAGGACGACGCGCCGCCCGGTCTGGTCGGTCACGGTGAAGGCGGAGGCCGCCTGGGGCAGCAGGAGGCAGGCCAGGGCGAGCGCGGCGAGAAGGCGGGTCACGATCCCGCTCCCGGGACATCCGGGCGATCCGAGACGCCGGCGGACTTGAAGGTCGCCATGTCGGTCAGCACGCTCACCGCCGCGCGCGCCAGGCCGATGCACAGCGCCGCGCCCGTCCCCTCGCCCAGGCGCAGGCCGAGATCCAGGTAGGGCTCGAGACCCAGGGCTTCGAGAACGCGGGCGTGCCCCGGCTCGGCCGAGCGGTGCGCGGCGAGCAGGGCCCCGCGCGCTTCCGGCCGGAGCCGGACCGCCGCGAGCGCCGCGGCGCCGGCGATGAAGCCGTCGAGCACGACGGGCAGACGGGAGGCGGCACCGGCCAGGATGACGCCCACGAGCCCGGCGATCTCGAAGCCGCCGACCTTGGCGAGCGTGTCGAGCGCGTCGGCCGGGTCGGGCTGGTTCACCGCGAGAGCCCGCCGGATGGCCTCGACCTTCCGCCGCCGGCCCGCCGCGTCCACGCCCGTGCCGGGGCCGGTGACGCTCTCCGGAGAGGCCCCGGTGAGGGCGGCCACGATCGCGCTGGCCGCGGTGGTGTTGCCGATCCCCATCTCGCCGGTGCCGATCAGGTCCGCGCCCCGCGCGCGCTCGGCCTCCACCAGCCCGATGCCGGCCTCGATCGCCCGCGCGCATTGCTCGGGCGTCATCGCGGGCCCGCGGGTCATGTCCGCGGTGCCGAGAGCCACCTTGCAGTCCCGCAGATCGGGATGCCGCGGCAGGGGCACCGCCACGCCCAGGTCCGCCACCACGACGCGGGCGCCCGCGTGGCGCGCGAGCACGTTGACCGCCGCGCCGCCGCGGAGAAAATTCTCCACCATCTGCGCGGTGACGATCTGGGGATAGGCGCTCACCCCCTGCGCGACCACGCCGTGGTCGCCCGCCAACGTGAAGATCACCGGATCGCGGAGCGGCGGCGGACACATGCCCGTGATGCCGGAGAGCCGCACCGCGAGCTCTTCGAGCCGCCCCAGGCTCCCGGGCGGCTTGGTGAGCTGATCGAGGCGGCGGCGCGCCTCGAGCTCGGCGCCGGGGTCCGGTAGCGGGACGCTAGGGAGCTTCATGAGTCCGTCGCGGTCTTGGGCACGGTCATGGGAAGTCCCGCCACCATCAGGGTCACCCGATCCGCGGCGGACGCCAGGCGCTGGTTGACGAATCCGAGGAGGTCGCGAAAGCGGCGTCCGAGCGCGGTCGATGGATGCACGCCCTCGCCCACCTCGTTGGAGACGATCAGGAGCGAGAGCACGCGCTCCCGCAGGAGCTTGGCCAGGTCATCGGCGGCGGCCAGGACCGCCGCGTCGTCGTCGCCGCGCTCCATGAGGTTGGCGACCCAGACGGTGGCACAGTCCACGATGATCAGGTCATGGGCAGTGGCGGCGCGCCGGCAGGCGGCCACGAGGTCCTGCGGCTCCTCCAGCGTGGTCCAGCCGGCGGGGCGCTCGGCCTGGTGGCGCGCGATGCGCGCGGCCATGTCGCCGTCCACCGCGCGCGCGGTCGCCAGAAAAGCCACGCGACCGCCGGACTGCGCCGCCTGCTCGAGCGCGTAGCGGCTCTTGCCGCTGCGGGCGCCGCCCAGCACGAGATGCGAGGAATGCACGGCCATCACCTCGGTCCTCCCTCGAGGACCGGCGTGGGTGGCAGCGTTCGGGCAGGTCTCCTGGCTCTCGGATCGTCCTACTCCCCGCGCCTTCCCGGTCCGGCTGGGGCCGGATCAGTGGCCGATCGCGGGTTTCGTCCCCGATTACAGTGACGGGGTCGCGGCGGATTCACACCGCCTTCCCTGGGGCCCGCACCCGGCGGGCCGCCCGGACACCGTGGACGGGCAGACCGTAGCAGACGCGCCGGGGCAGCGCAACCGGCCCGGTGGGACCTACCGGTCGGCCAGGCGGTCGATGCGGCGCCGCTCGCGCTTGGTGGGACGTCCCGCACCCGGCGGGCGGTAGGCCGGCGGCCCCGGGCGCGCCTCCCGCGGGGGCGGGGGCGGCGTGAGGTCGTCGTAGAGCACCGCCGCGTCGCCGGCGCCGCCCCGCCGCT
Source organism: Candidatus Acidiferrum sp. (assembly GCA_035635775.1). Taxonomy (GTDB): domain Bacteria; phylum Methylomirabilota; class Methylomirabilia; order Rokubacteriales; family CSP1-6; genus CAMLFJ01. The sequence goes on along the minus strand of DASQAL010000161.1, from coordinate 11,064 downwards.
CCGCGAGCGCAGTCACGCGCACGATCCGGCGGATCCGCGGCAGGGTCACGCGCAGCAGATCGCCGGGCCGCACGGTCTTGGACGGCTTGGCCGCGTCGCCGTTGACGTGCACCTTCCCGCCGTTGCAGGCGGCCGCCGCGAGCGTGCGGCTCTTGAAGAAGCGCGCCGCCCAGAGCCACTTGTCGATCCGCACGTCCGACATCTGGTTTTTACCGTAGCACATGGGGCCCGTGAGACACTGAGGCCGCCCATGCTCCGCGCGACGATCGAGCTCGTGACGGGGGTGACGCTGCTGGCGATGACGCTCGTGGCGAGCGCGCCGCTCGCCGCAGCCGACCCGGCCACCGTGCTCGTCGAGGACTGGTCCAAGCAGCCGGAGGGCAAGACCGGCATCCCCGACGGCTGGAAGGGCCAGAGCTGGGGGAGCCCCAAGTACGAGTTCCGCATCGTCACCCAGGGCGGCCGCAAGGTCCTCCATCTCAAGAGCGGCAACGACAGCTCGACGATCTCCAGGGAGATCAAGGTGGACGTCAAGAGCCACCCCGTCTTGCAGTGGAGCTGGCAGGCGGTCACCCTCCCCAAGGGGGGCGACGGCCGCAAGTCGGCGACCGACGATCAGGCGGCGCAGGTCTACGTCACCTTCCCGCGATTCCCGTCCCAGGTCCGCTCCCGCATCATCTCCTACCTCTGGGATACCACCGCGCCCGCCGGCGCGGTGTTCAAGAGCGAGAAGACGGGCCTCGTGACCTACGTGGTGGTCCGCTCGGGGCCGGCCGACCTCGGCAAGTGGCTGACCGAGAGCCGCAACGTGCTCGAGGACTACAAGAAGATCTACGGGGAGGCGCCGGGGGAAGAGGTGGGGGCGATCTCGATCTCCATCGACTCCAACGACACGCGCTCGTCCGCCGAGTCCTACTTCGGCGAGCTCCTGTTCCGGAAGCCCTGAGAGCCAGGAAAGGAGGCGCAATGGCATCCTACGGCGCAATGTTGCTCCGGCTGATCCTGGGGATCGTCTACATCATGCACGCCTACCTCGCGCTGGTCGTCTTCGGCCCGGCCGGCATGATCGCCTACCAGGTCAAGAGCGGGATCCCCTTCCCCGAGATCGCCACGTGGTACCTCATCCTGGCCCACGGGCTCGGCGGCATCTTCCTGGTGCTCGGGATCTACCCACGCTGGGCGGCCCTGGCGAACGTGCCCGTCATGCTGGGCGCGCTCGTCTTCGTGCATCTGAAGAACGGGTTCTGGGCCCACCAGAGCCCGAGCGGCTACGAGTACGTGCTGGTGCTGCTGGTGGCCACCGTGGCGGCGGCCATGATCGGCGGGGGCGTGCTGAGCCTGAAGCGGTAGGGGGCCCGGTCTGCTTGCCGCCCTTGACCATGACGCGCTGATCCCAGATGATCCGGTCGTCATAGATCCCGACGACGCGGTACTGGCCTTCCGGAATCTCCTTGAACTCGAAGGCCTCCCCGAGCAAGAGCTCGGTCCGCCGCTGGACCCCGCGGGTCTCGGCCTCGGTCCCCAGCATGGAGACGCGGAGCGGGACCTTGTGCTCGGCCGGCCTCGGGTCGTTGAAGTCCCGGCCGGACAGCTGATTGAACCCCCACTCGATCCCGCTCTCGGCCACCTGCCGGGCCCGGGTGCCGTCGGCGAGGTTGGCCGAGATCTGGGGCTCCACCGAGCCGAGGGACATGAACGTGAGCGTGAGCATCGTCAGGACCACCAGCAGGATCATCGCGAGGGGCAGCGCCACCCCGCGCTCATTGCCCAGCAGCCTCCGCCGTTTGACTTGGCTCATCGATTTCTCATCCGAACGCGATCCACCATCGTCACGAACGCGCCCCGGGTCGCGGTCTGGGCGGTCACCGAGATGTCAACGATCCGGATGAGCTCTGGAACTGCGGTGACGTTGTTGTTCTCGTCTCGATACGTGAAGGTCAGGGCCGTGATGCCGGACGCGATGATCATCGGGGCCCCGTCCACCACGCTCTCCTGACGCCTCAGGTTCCCTGCCGACAGGGAGTAGGTGACTTGCTCTCCCCGGCAGGGCCCCGCCGGACAGTTCATCGGATCGGCGAGCAGGGCGACAGTATTGATCGGCGAGCACGGAACCGCGCACGTCGAGCCGTCCCAGTTGAATTGAAGCGTGAGCGCGGTCGCGCTCGGACCCGTGATGGGCACGAACTTGTAGCAGGGGACGCTCGCCGTATACAAGGGATAGTTCCCCGCGTTCGGGCAGGCCGTGGGGTCCGTCTCCCCGGGCAAGGGCTCGTAGCCGGCCTCGCGGATCTCCTTGGCCATGCGCTCGAGGGCCACGCGCACCGTCTGCTGGCCGTCGACCTGGGTCGTCCCGAACCAGTACGCCTGCTGGCCCTGCATCACGAGACCCAGCAGGCTCGCCATTACCAGTCCTACGATCGCGCAGACGACCAGCATCTCGGCCAAGGTGTAGCCGCGCTCGTTGCTCATGATGCGTCCTCGGCTCATCGGTTCGCCAGGAAGATGGAGAGGGAGACCGATCGCTCGGTCGAGAGCACGCCTCGGCCAGTCACCGGGCGGTAGAAGACGACCACGTCGACGCGGGCGCCGAGGACACCGCCCGGATTGGCAACGATCGTCGTGGTCCGCCGGTAGCTGGGCGGAGCGCCCGCGATCGTCCCGTAGGCCTCGGCGGCCGGGAGGTTGGCGACCGTGAGCTGCACGAGGCCGGTCTGCCGCATGGCTAGCTCTTTGGCCTGCTCGATTCCAGCGCGAGGCCCGCGAGTCTACAAGTCGGGACGGACGATCTACCGGAACGGTCAGCCGCGGGACGGGCCCCGGAGGGGCCTCTCAGCCCTGGTCGAGCCAGACCACCTCGAGCTGGGCGCCCCGGTCGAAGGAGTTCTTCGGCCCGTAGTTCCGGACGCGTGGCGCCCACGAGGACGCGTTCCGAGGGCACGGCGTGTAGACGTAGTAGACCTGGGCGGCGGCGCGGCGCTGGATGTCGTCGATGATCTTCTTGCGCGAGGACGTCGAGGTGAACCGCCGCTGCGCCTCGAGCATCACGTCGAGCTGCGTATCGGCCACGTGGCTGCGGTTGCCGGCCTGGCCGCTCCGGAAGAAGCTGTAGAGGTAGCCGTCCACCTCCGTGAAGGTCGAGGAGGGCCCCCAGCTCGCCTGGTCGAACCTGCCGAGGAACGATGCTCGAATGTACTGCCCGTACTCCTCGTTGACGATCTGCAGCTCCACGCCCACTCGGCGGAGAGTGCCGGCGAGGAGCTCGAGGTCGTCCACGTATTCGGGCCCGTAGCCCGGCCAGTTCGTGCACTTGATCTTGAGGCCGGCGGGATAGCCGGCCTCGGCCAGCAGCTTCCGGGCGAGACCAGGATCGTACTCGAGATAGCGGGCACCCTCGCCGAGCTGCCGCGCGGCCAGCTTCCACTGCCGCATGGAGCTCGGCACCGGCCCGTGATCCTCGGTGCCCTCCCCGTCGAGATGCTCGGCAACCCACTTCTTCCGGTCCACCGCCAGGCTGAGCGCGCGGCGCACGCGCACGTCGTCGAAGGGCGCCCGGTCGGTACGCATGGCCAGAGAACGAACCGCCAGCCAGTCCCAGAACACGACCGGGTAGCCGGGGTTGGTCTTCTTGAAGGCACCCACCTCGGAGCGTGGGATGCGCGCGTCATGGTACGGAACGTCCACCTGCCCGGCCCGGAAGAGCGCGAGCTGGGTGGAGCGGTCCTTGATGAAGAGCCACTCCACCTTGTCGAGGTACGGCAGGCCCCGGGCGTGGTAGGTGGGATTGCGCGAGAAGACCGCCTTCACCCCGGCCTCGTACCGCTCGAGCACGAACGGCCCGCAGCCGATCAGAGACTCGGCGGCCTTGAGATCGCCCAGCCGGTCCTCCACCTCCGGAGGCAGGATCGCGCTCCAGGGCTCGGCCAGGCTGTGGACGAACGGGGCGAAGGAATCCGCCAGGTGGACGCGCACCGTGCGCGGGTCGGGCGTGTCGATCTGTTCCACCGGGCCGAGGAGCGGCGCGTAGGGCGACTTCCGGAGCGCGCGCTCGATCGAGTACTTCACGTCGGCGGCGACCAGCTCGCGCCCGTAGACGGGCGGACGCGACTCCCAGCGGACGCCGGGGCGCAGCGTGATCGTGTAGGTCCGGCCGTCCGCGGACACCCCGGCGGTCAGCGCGAGGTCCGGCGCCAGCGTGAAGTCGGACGGCCCGTACCGGGCCCCGTTGACGAACTTGAAGAGCGTTCGGCGCACGAACGACGAGACGAGCTGGGTCTCGTAGGACGTGGTGGCGTGGACGTCGAAGGTGGGCGGGTCGAGGCCGATCTGCTTCAGCACGCCGCCCCGGAGGGGCCGCCCTTGCGCCCGCGACCGGCGCGGAGCCGCCGCGGCGGCCACGGCCCCCGCGGTGACCGCGAGGAACCGGCGCCGCGGGATCATGGCAGGGGCTCGCAGTGGTTCAGCAGCCGCAGGCTCCAGCGCCCGCCGGTCCGCTCGAGCACGGAGAGGGCCGCGTAGTCCTGGCCCAGCGCGAGCAGCCGCTCGGGGCCGAGCCCGAGGGCGTGGCAGAGGATCGCGCGATTGCTCCCGCCGTGCGCCACCACCGCGACCGTCCCGCCCGCGTGGCGGGCCACCAGGGCCTCGAAGGCCGGCACCGCGCGCGCGACCAGGTCCGGCAGGCTCTCGCCCCCTGGGAACTGAAAGCGGCCCACATCGGCCATCCACGCATCGAAGGCCCGAGCATCGCGCGCGCGGATCTGCTGCGCGGTCAGCCCGTCCCACTCGCCCATCGCGAACTCGCGGAGGGCCGGATCCCGGACGGGAGTGAGGTCGTGGGGCGCGGCCAGGATCTCGGCGCTGTGCCGGGTGCGCTCGAGATCGCTGCAGTAGATCGCGTCGAAGGCGACGCCGCTGAGCCGGCGCGACAGCGCATCAACCTGGGCGATGCCGAGCGGGGAGAGGGGCACGTCGAGATGCCCGATGAACCGGCGGGTCTCCGCGCCGACCACACTGCCGTGGCGGACGAGGCACACCGTGGTGGCGCTCAGAACCATCCCCGGTGCGCGGCCGCGGCCGCGCCGAGCAGGGCTCCGAGCTCCGCGACCTCCACGACGGCGCCCAGCACGTCCCCGGTCACCCCGCCCAGGCGGCGCGCCACGAAGGCGGCCGCGAGCAGCGCCACGCCCCACGCCGCAACCGCGACGGCCACGCCCCAGATCCCCAGCAGCCACGCGGCCAGCGCGCAGCCGGCGGCCACGTGCACGGGGCCCGCCCAGCGCGACAGGCCCGCGGCGAACGCGGCGCCGAGCCCTTGCCCCGGCGTGGCGGGCGCCAGCCAGGCACCCGCGAGGAGCGGCGTCACCCGGCCGATCACCGGGGCCAGCACGAGGACGCGGAAGCGGAGAGACGTGGAGAGCCCGGCCAGCGCGGTGACCGCAAGCAGCAGGAGCAGGATGAGGCCGGCGGCCCCGAACACGCCGATGCGGCTGTCCCGCATGATGGCGAGCCGCCGCGCGGCGTCGCGGCCCGCGAGGCCGTCCAGGGAGTCGGCGAGACCATCGAGGTGGATGCCGCCGGTGGCCACCTTCCACGCCGCCACGAGGAGCGCCGCGGCGACCAGCGGGGGGAACAGGCCGTCCGCCGCGAGCGCGGCGAGCGCCAGCGCGCTCCCCAGCATCAACCCGACGACGGGAAACCACCACGCGGCGCGGCCCAGGGCCGAAGGGCCTTCCGATTCCCGGCCGGGAACCGGGACGACGGTGAGGAAGCGGAGTGCTGAGATCAGCGAGCCCATGCGCGGGCCGCGGAGGACACGCCGCTCAGACGGGCAGGACCGGATTGCGCCGCGGCGGGAACTCGAGCTGCTTGGATTCCGCGTAGCCCAGACGCTTGATCAGCTCGTCGCGCAGCTCGGAGCCGCCGACGATGCCGTCCACCAGCATCTCGGAGGCGAGCTTGTAGATGTCCACGTCGCGGACGTACTCGTCGCGCTTCTGCTGGACGTAGGCCGGCCGCTCCGCCTCGGGCAGCTCCATGATCTTGTTGTAGTAGACCGCGTTGACGGCCGGCTCCGGCCCCATGATGGCCACCTGCCCCTGGGGCAGGGCGAGGGCCGCGTCCGGCTCGAAGGCCGGCCCGCACATCGCGTAGAGCCCGGCGCCGTAGCACTTGCGCACAACCACGCAGATCTTGGGCACGGTGGCCTGCGACGTGGCGAAGACCATCTTGGCGCCGTGGCGGATGATCCCGGCCCGCTCCACCTTGGTACCCACCATGAAGCCCGGCACGTCGGCCAGGTACACGAGCGGGACGTTGAAGGCGTTGCAGAGGGAGATGAACCGGGCCGCCTTGTCGGCGGAGTCCACCATCAGCACCCCGCCCTTGACCTTGGGCTGGTTGGCCACCACGCCCACCGCGCGCCCGCCGAGGCGCGCGAAGCCCACGATGATCTCCGGGGCGAAGAGCCGCTTGATCTCGAAGAAGGAACCGGCGTCGATCACGCGGTCGATGACCTCGTACATGTCGAACCACTTGCGCTGGTCGTAGGGGACGATCTCCTCGATCGACCGGCCCGGCTTCGCGCCGACCGCCTCCCCCGGCGCGGGCCGCTCGCGGAAGGAGCCGGGCAGAAAGCTCAGGTACCGCCGGCAGAGCTCGATCGCCTCCTCGTCGGACGCGGCGAGCACGTCGCCGCACCCCGACACCGTGCAGTGCATCCGGGCCCCGCCCAGCTCCTCCAGCGTCGTCTTCTCCCCGATGGCCATCTCGACCATTCGAGGGGAACCGACGTATAGACTCGCCTTGCCGTCCACCATGATCACGCAGTCGGTGAGCGCGGGCAGGTAGGCGGAGCCGGCCGGCGACGGGCCGAAGAGCACGCAGACCTGCGGCACCACCCCGGAGAGCTGGACCTCGTTGTAGAAGATGCGGCCGGCGTGGAAGCGCCCCGGGAAGATCTTGATCTGCTCCGAGATACGCCCGCCCGCGGCGTCCACGAGGTAGATCAGCGGCACCTGCAGCCGCTGGGCGCGCTCCTGGATCCGCACGATCTTCTGGATCGTCTTCTCGCCCCACGAGCCCGCCTTCACCGTGTAGTCGTTGGCCATGACGCACACGGTGCGGCCGCCCACCGTCCCCACTCCGGTGACGACGCCGTCGGCGGGGGTGTCCGGCTCCTGGTTGCGCGCGAAGAGGAAATCCTCCTGGAACTCGGTGCCGGGATCCAGGAGCAGCTTCAGGCGGTCGCGGACGAAGAGCTTGCCCTCTTCCTTGAGCTTCTCGCGGTACTTGACGTGCCCCTGCTCGATGCGGGCCCGTTCCTGCCGGTAGCGCTGCTCACTCACGCGGGTCAGGGAGTGGGGTTGGGATTGGCCCAGAGGATGATGATCAGCACGCCGTTGCCGTACGGCGGGCCCCCGAGCACCGCGGGGGCGCCCGGCGCGGCCTGGATCGCCGCGTTCACCTCGGGATGCACGCCCCGCAGGAGCCGCACCCGCATCCGCACGTGGTTGCCCTGGAGCTGGTCGGGAGTGACCTCGAGCCACCGCTCGCCCGGTACCGCGAACCGCTGCTGGGTGCCCAGCGGCCCTTCGACGCGCTGGCGGTCGAGCGTGGTGTAGTCGGTGTAGCGGAAGAGCGTCCGCAGCCGCGGGAGAATGCGCTTCATGCGCTCGTCGGTTTCCGCCTCGGGCGTGGGGGACGCGGGGTTCTTCAGGGCGCCCTGTCCCTCGGGCGCGGGGGTGTTCGATGCCTCCATGATGCGGACCCCGAAGCGGATGATCTGCTGGGCCTGAGCCGGGATGGCCCAGGCCAGGGTCAGGGCGAGCCAGACAATCAGGGCGAGCATCGGCCCCAGGAGCCCCTTGAGCCGCTTACGCGCGTTATGCAGCCTGGACATCACGGTCCCGATCGGACAGTTCAGCACCTCGGCGATCTCGCGATACGAGAGGCCTTCGACGTCACTGAGCATGATAATCGTTCGGGCCTTGGGCGGCAAGGCATCGAGCGCCCGACGGATGCGCTCGCGCTGCTCCGCCCGCGCCGCTTCCTGATCCGGCCCGCGGCCCGGATCGGGCGTGCTGCGGGCCCATTCCTCCTCGGTCACCCGCTCCGGGCCGAAGGCACGCGCCTGAGCGCCGCGCTGCCGGTGCCGATCGGTCGCCACGTTGACGGTGATTCGGAAGAGCCAGGTGTAGAAGGCCGACTGTCCGCGGAAAGACGGCAATGAATGAAACGCCCGCACGAACGCTTCCTGAGCCACGTCCCACGCCTCCTCGCGGTCGTGCAACACCTGGTAGGCCAGACGCCACACCCGCTGACGGTACTTCTCGACCAGCGGCTCGAACGCCACCGCGTCCCCGGCGATGCACCGCTGGATGAGCGCGCGCTCGTCGATTCCGGGGGACTCCGGGAGCCCGGCGGGACCGGCTGAGCCGGACGGGGTATCGGGCGACGTCACGGCCGGACCCGGCCGTGGCCCTCGCGCCCCTTATGCGATCGCGGGTAGGACGGCAGGAAGGGCGCCCGCATTCACGGCCGGCGCCGCGCGGCTGCCCGCCGGCCGCCGAGCGCGGGCGAGACGCCCAGCAGGGCATCCACGCCGAGCAGGTAGCTCCCGGGCCCGAAGCCGGAGATCTGCCCGACCGCGGCCGCCGCGACCACCGAATGGTGCCGGAACTCCTCGCGGGCATGGATATTGGACAGGTGCACCTCCACCACCGGCACGCGCACCGAGGCCACCGCGTCGCGCAGCGCGATCGAGTAGTGCGACAGCGCGCCCGGGTTGAAGACGATGCCGCGGAACCCCTCGCGCGCCGCCGCCTGGATCCAGTCCACCAGCTCGCCCTCGTGGTTGGACTGCCGGCAGACCGCCCGCGCCCCCCGGCTCTCGGCGTGCCGCTGCACCAAGCGGTTCACTTCCGCGAGCGAGACGCGCCCGTACACCGCCGGCTCGCGGGTGCCGAGGAGGTTGAGATTCGGGCCGTGGAGGACCAGGAGGGCGGACGCGACGCGACGTGCCATTAAAGGGAGAGAATACACTGGGCGCGCCGACGGCGGCAACACACGCGGGTGGAGGCCCGTATAATGCTCGCGCTTCAGGCGGGCGCGTCCCGCGGGGCGTCCGGGCGCTGGTGGGCGGGGAGGGCGGACGCGACCACCGCGTGGACGCGATGGGCGAGGTCCCGCGCGGCCCCCTTCGCGTCGGCGTCCTCGGGCGGCGCGATGACCGGGTGATAGACGATGGTGAGGCGGCCGGGGCGCGGCAGCCGGCGGCCGGGAGGCCAGGACTCGTGCGCGCCGATGATGGTCACGGGCATGATGGGCACGCCGAGCGAGCAGGCGAGCCGGAACGCGCCGAGGCGGAAGCGCTGGACCCGCCCGTCGAGGCTCCGGCCGGCCTCGGGGAAGATCATGACCGCCTCCCCCGCGCGCAGGAGGCGCACCGCGGCCCGGGTGGCGCCCGCGTCGGCGGCGTCGATGTCCACCGGAAAGGCGCGCAGCCGGCGAATCAGCCAGGCGAGGCCGCGCACGCGGAACAGGGCGCTCCACGCCATGTAGTGGACGGGCCGGCGCACCGGAATGGTCGCGAGCACCGGGTCGGCAAACGTGACGTGGTTCGGCACGATGAGGAGAGGGCCCGAGGTGGGAACGTGGTGGACCCCTTCGAAACGGATGCGGAAGTAGAGGCGGGCTCCGAGCCGGATGACCGGCCGGGCGGCGTCGATCACGGGCGTGCGCACGGCCCGATAGTGCCACGCCCCGCCTGAGACCGACAATGCCCTCGGCGGACGCGCGCCCCCTCGTCATCGGCCACCGCGGCGCCTCGGCGGACGCGCCCGAGAACACCATCGCCGCCTTCGAGCTGGCGCTCGAGCAGGGCGCCGACGGCATCGAGCTGGACGTGCACCTCTCGGCCGACGAGCAGCCGGTGGTCATCCATGATTTCACCCTGGAGCGCACCACCGACGGCGCGGGACCGGTGAGCGGGCACCGCGTCCGCGAGCTCAAGCGCCTGGACGCGGGCGGCTGGCGGGACCGGCGGTTCCGCGGCCAGCGCGTGCAGACGCTCCAGGAGGTCCTGGAGCGCTTCCGGGACCGCGCGCGCTTCTGGATCGAGCTGAAGGGCGGCTCGGCGGTCTATCCCGGCATCGAGGAGCGCGTGGTCTCCATGGTCGAGATCTACGATGTGGTGGACCGGGTCCTCGTGCAGTCCTTCGATCACGCGGCCATCGCCCGGGTGCGGACGCTCAACCGCGAGATCCCGGTGGGGGCGCTGGTGGCCCAGGCGCCGCTCGACCCGGGCTTGCTGCGGCCGGAGGCGGTCAGCGCGATCTGCCCGGGCGCGCCGGTCCTCACCGAGGAGCTGCTCGCGGTGATCCGGCGGGCCGGGCTGGACTGCTATGTCTGGACGGTCAACGAGCCGGCCCAGATGGACCGGCTCGTCGAGTGGGGTGTCAGCGGAATCATCACCGACCGGCCGGGCCTGCTGCGGGCCCGGCTCGGCCGGTCGTAGGGATCAGCGGCTAGTCGTCCTCGGGCTCGTCGGCGTCCACCGCGGCGGCCACCGCTTCCAGGCGCGGCAGCATCCGCTCGAGCCGGTCCTGGCAGCGCACGCAGGTGGTCACTTCCGGCATGGCGCGGAGCCGGGCGGGCGCGATCGCCTCGCTGCACTCCTCACACACACCGTACTCCCCGCCCCGCAGCCGCTCGAGCGCCTCCGCCAGCTTGTTGGCGCGCTCCACGAGCAGGCTCCGCGTGGCGAAGTTCATCTCGCGGTCCTCGTTCAGCCGGATCACGTCCACCTCGTCGGCCAGCGGTGTGTTGTCCCCCCGACCGCCACCGAGCTCTTCCATCGTATTGACCCCACCCATGTGCCGGATGCGCTGCATGGTGTGGCTGAGTTCCCGCTCCAGGCGCTTCTTGATCTCGTCCATCGTCTCCTCCATGGGCTCCGGATCGTTCTGACCCGGACCGCCCGGTTGGCCGCAGCTTGCTGCAAAGCCTGTGCCTAGCCAATGCATGGGAGAGACGGAGGAAAACGTCCAATATTCGCGGGACATGAGGGAT
>DASQAL010000160.1:0-18208 GCA_035635775.1 Candidatus Acidiferrum sp. | reverse complement strand
GCCACGATGGACGCGGGCGCCATCCATCCGATCACGGGGCCGGTGCTGGTGAAGGGCGCTCGCCCGGGCGATCTCCTCGAGATCGAGTTCGTGGACGTCCGGCCGCAGCCCCACGCCTTCACCGGCATCGTGCCCGGACTCGGCTTCCTGCGGGACCTCTACACGGTGCCCTACCTCGTGCACTGGCGCATCGCCGACGGCTGGGCCACCTCGAAGGAGCTGCCGGGTGTGCGCATCCCCGGCGCGCCCTTCATGGGCGTGATCGGAGTAGCGCCGTCCCACGCGCAGGTGGCGGCGTGGGCCAAGCGCGAGCAGGATCTCCTGACCCGCGGGGGCCTCGTCATGACCCCCGACGCGGCGGGGGCGGTGCCCGGCAAGGGTGCGGCGGCCACCGAGGGGCTTCGGACCATCCCGCCGCGCGAGAACGGCGGCAACATGGACGTCAAGCAGATCACCAAGGGCGCGACGCTCCAGCTCCCGGTCGCGGTGGAGGGCGCGCTGTTCTCGGTGGGCGACGGCCACTTCGCCCAGGGTGACGGCGAGGTGTGCGTCACCGCCGTCGAGATGGGCGCCACCGCGGTGGTCAAGTTCAAGGTGATCAAGGGCGCGGGCAAGACCCTGGGCCGCGGTCCGCGCTTCCGCCACCGCGACTACTTCGCCCCGCCGGAATGGGCGGCCCCGAAGCGCTTCCTGGCCGCCACCGGCATGCCCATCCGTGACGACGGCTTGAACGAGGGCGAGAACCTCACGCTGGCCTGCCGCAACGCGCTGCTGAACATGATCGACCTGCTCCAGGAGAAGGGCTTCACGCGCGAGCAGGCCTACGTCATCTCGAGCGTGGCGGTGGATCTGCGGGTGAGCAACGTGGTGGACGTGCCGAACTACGTCGTCTCCGCGCTCATCCCCGAGGCGATCTTCGACCGCTGACGGCCCTGGCCGACGGGGCGACGGCCGGGCTGCTAGCCCCGCGCCACCGTGAACGCGACGTAGAGCGACTGCGGGCCGCGCTGGAGCAGCACGGTGACGCGGTCGCCGTCCTTCACGTCCTTGGTGATCTTCTCGAAGTCCTGGACGCTCCGCACCTTCTGCCGGTTGACCTCGCGGATGACGTCGCCGCGCTGCAGCCCGGCCTCGGAGGCCGCGCTCTCCTCCTCCACCGCGAAGACGATGACGCCCTCCGGGGTGCGCAGGTTGAGCTGGCGGGCCAGCTCCGGGGTGATCGGCCGCACGTCGAGGCCGAGGAGGGTCTTGCCCTTGTTGGTGGACTTGAGCGCCACCGTCTCGTCGGGCGTCTCGCCGATCTTGATCTCGAGCGTCTTCTCGCTCTTGTCCCGCCAGACCTTGAGCGGCACCGCCCGGCCGGGCGTGGTCGCCGCCACCGCCTTCTGCAGCTCCTGGGGCGAGTCCACTTTCTTCCGGTCGAACTCGATGATGACGTCGCCGGAGGCGATGCCCGCCGCCGCGGCCGGGCTCTGCTGCATGACGTCGGAGATGAGGGCGCCGTTCGGTTCCTTGAGCCCGAAGCCCTTGGCCAGCTCGGGGGTGAGGGGCTGGATGGACACGCCGAGCCAGCCGCGCGTGACCTTGCCCTTGGCGGCCAGCTCGGTGTAGATGCGCTTGGCCATGTTGATGGGGATCGAGAAGCCGATGCCCACGTTGCCGCCGGTGCGGGAGAGGATGGCGCTGTTGATGCCGACCACCTCGCCCGACATGTTCACGAGCGGGCCGCCCGAGTTCCCGGGGTTGATGGCCGCGTCGGTCTGCAGGAAGTCGTCGAAGGGGCCCTGGCCGATGGAGCGGCCCTTGGCGCTGATGATGCCGGCGGTCACCGTCTTCTGCAGCCCGAACGGCGAGCCGATGGCCAGCACCCAGTCGCCCACCCGCACCGCGTCGGAATCGCCGAGGTTGGCGGCCGGGTAGGGCCCGCCGCCCTGGAGCTTGAGCACGGCCAGGTCGGTCTTCTTGTCCACCCCCGCGAGCTTGGCCTTGTGCTTCTTGCCGTCGGCGGTGGCCACCTCGATCTCGGTGGCGCGCTCGACCACGTGGGCGTTGGTGAGCACGATGCCGGACGGGTCCACGATCACCCCGGAGCCCAGGCTGCGCTGCACCTGCTGGCGCTCGGGCGCGTCCCCGAAGAAGCGCTTGAAGAACTCGTCGCCGAAGAACTCCTCCACCGGCGTGCGGCCGCTCACCCGGGTCACCGTGTTGATGTTGACCACCGCCGGCCCCACGCTCTCCGCGACCTGGGCGAAGCTGCCGGAGGGGATCGGCAGGACGGCGGGAATGAGGCGCGGCTGCGTGCCGGACGGCAGGCTGCCCAGGGGTAGCGCGCCCGGCCCGGACGGCTTGCCCTGGTCCACCGCGCCCGCGCCCCAGGTGCCGAGACCCGCTCCCACCACGAGGGTGACGAGGACAATGAACGCCAGCGTGCTGCGCTTGACTGAGATCATCGTTGCACTCCCGCGGGCTCCCCGGCCAGCAGCTCCCTGAGCCGGTCGCCCTCCAGCGTCTCTTTCTGTTTGAGCTCGGTCGCGGCCTCCACGAGCACTCGCTTGCGGCTGGTCAGGAGGTCGCGCACGCGATCGTAGATCCGGTCGATGATGGCGCGCGTCTCGCCGTCGATGCGACGCGCGCTCTCTTCACTGTATTCACGCTCGTGCGGCAGGCCCGAGCCGCGGAGGAACATCGCCTGCTGGCCGCCGCCGAAGGTCATGGGGCCGAGCTGCTCGGACATGCCGTACTGCATCACCATCAGGCGGGCCAGCTCGGTGGCGCGCTCCAGGTCGTTGTGGGCTCCGGTGGAGACCTCGCCGTAGATGACCTCCTCGGCCACGCGCCCGCCCAGCAGCACCGCGATCCGGTCCTCCAGCTCGCTGCGGGTGAGGAGATAGCGGTCCTCGAGTGGGAGCTGGTAGGTCGCCCCGAGCGCGGCCACGCCCCGCGGGATGATGGTCACCTTGTGCACCGGATCGGCCTGGGGCAGGGAGGAGGCGACGAGGGCGTGGCCAATCTCGTGATGCGCGACGATGTCGCGCTCTTTCTCGGAGAGCACGCGGCTCTTCCGCTCGAGGCCGCCGATCACCCGGTCCACCGCTTCCTCGAGATCGGCCATGTCGACCGCGTCCTTGCCCTTGCGCGCGGCGAGCAGCGCGGCCTCGTTGATGAGGTTGGCGAGGTCCGCGCCCGCCATGCCCGGGGTGCGGGCCGCGAGCACGTGGAGATCCACGGTCGGCGCCAGCTTCACGTTGCGGGCGTGCACCAGGAGGATCGCCTCGCGGCCCTTCACGTCGGGCTTGTCCACCACCACCTGACGGTCGAAGCGGCCGGCCCGCAGGAGGGCCGCGTCCAGCACCTCGGGCCGGTTGGTGGCGGCCATGATGATCACGCCCTTGGACGAGTCGAAGCCGTCCATCTCGGCGAGGAGCTGGTTCAGCGTCTGCTCCCGCTCGTCGTGGCCCGAGAGGAACCCGGTGTTGCCGGCGCGGGTCTTGCCGATGGCGTCGAGCTCGTCGATGAAGACAATGCAGGGGGCCTTCTCCTTGGCCTGCTCGAAGAGGTCGCGCACCCGGGAGGCGCCCACGCCCACGAACATCTCGACGAACTCGGAGCCGGAGAGGAAGAAGAACGGCACGTCGGCCTCACCCGCCACCGCGCGGGCCAGCAGCGTCTTGCCGGTGCCCGGGGGGCCGACGAGCAGCACACCCTTGGGAATGCGGCCGCCGAGGCGCTGGTACTTCTTCGGGTTCTTGAGGAAGTCCACCACCTCTATCAGCTCGGCCTTGGCTTCCTCCACGCCGGCCACGTCCGCGAAGGTGGTCTTGAGCTCCTTGCGGTCATAGATCTTGGCCTTGGAGCGGCCGAAGGACAGGGCCTGGGTGGGCCCACCGCCCATCCGGCGCATGAGGAAGAGCCAGAGGGCGGCCATGATGATGAGCGGGACCACCCACGAGAAGAGATCGCGCCAGAAGGTGGACTCGATGCGGCCGGAGAACTCGACCTTGGCGGCTTCGAGCTCGCGGACGATCTGGTAGTCCTCGGTGGCCGGGATGCGGGCGGTGGTGAACGCGGTCGGCCCCTCCTGGGGGCCCAGCAGCGCGCGGAGGCGATCCCCGGGCCCCGGCGGGGGCATCGGGAGAGCGCCCGGCTTGGCGATACCCTGGATCTCCCGCTCGCCCAGCGTGACCTTCAGCACCTTGGCCTCGCGGACCAGGGCCAGGAACTGGCTCATCGGGATGTCCACGGTCTGGGGCGCCCGCAGCCAGCTCTGCACCGAGAGGACGACCATCAGCGCAATGAACAGATAGATAAGGGAAAACTGGGTTTTCTGGCGATTGGGGAGTTTCATCGTGTGAATTCGATGCTATCGGAACCCCCGGGGGGTGTCAAACCAGGGGCGGGACGGGCCCGGAGCGGGCCCCGATCAGCTAGGGGCAGATGGCCCCTTTCGGGGGCGCGATGTTGGTCGCCTTGTAGGTCGAGTTGAACGAATCCTCCCAGACCTCGATCTGCACGCGCCCGACCAGATCGACACCGTCGAAGAGGTTGAACTTGGCCCGGTTGGTGAACTCCTCGGCCGACACCCGCTTGGCCAGGAAATCGCGCAGCGTGGCCTTGTCGATGAAGAGAGAGAACGTCTCGGTCACCGCCTGGCGTCCGGGTCGGCTCGTGCCGGGCTTGAGCCAGGAGAGCACGACCGAGAGCCCGGTGACGTCACCGTCGTCCACCACGTCGGGCAGCGCGGCCATGCGTCGGAGCATGTCGACCCCGTAGCGCGAGAACATCGCGGACACGCGGCGCTCCTGGGGCAGGGCCGCGAAGACCGGGTCCTCGCGCTGGTCCACGTAGATCCACGTCGAGAGGTAGCGATCGTCCTCCTCGCTCTCGCGGGCGCGCGGGAAGCCGAGCCCGCCCGGGCGCACGTCGAGCCAGGGCAGGCAGTTGTAGATCTGTGCGGAGAACTGGAGCAGCCGCGTCCGGTGGGCGGACGCCAGGCTCTTGCCCTTGAGCGTGGTGTATTTCTCGAGGGGCATCAGGGCGTCTTCGGGAGCGGCGTGACTCACGCCCCCGGAGACGACCAGGGCGGCCGTGAGCAGCAAGCCGCCCAGGAGTCTCGGGCAGTGCCGGAGCATTCGGGTCGTCTAGTTCTGGAAGATCTGCTCCGGGCTCACCGTGATGGCCTTGCCCCACCAGTTCTCCTGCCGCGCCGCTTCCACGTCCGTCCGGGTCACGCGCGGATTCGAGCCGTCTCGATTGTTCCGCAACGAGAAGAACCCGTGAGTGCCGGACGCGAAGTGGGTGTTGTGGCCCTTCCAGTCCGACCACTCTTCCGATGAGGCACACGCCGAGGTCAGCATCACGACACCGCCGAAAAACAATGCTAGCGACAGCCATGCACGCATGGGGACTTGCCTCCTTGAGGACGCCTCGATCAGCCTGTACCGCACGATTCGTAATGATACGGAAGGGCTCACGGGGCCGTCAACTTCCATTTCGAGACTTTTGCGGTTGCGGCACCCGGGCCGCTCAGGCATGCTCGTGTTCCACAGGAGGGAGCGCCGCCGATGAGCGAGTACCTGACGCTCCACGAGGAGCCGGGGGAGCTGCGCCGGCCCATCATCATCATGGCGTTCTCGGGCTGGAACGACGCGGCCGAGTCCGCCACCACCGCCGCCCGCTACCTGAGCCAGATCTGGTCGTCGCGGCCGTTCGCCAGCATCGACCCGGAAGATTTTTACCACTTCGGCCTCTCCCGGCCCTACGTACGCTTCAAGACCGGCTCCCGGACCGAGCGCGAGATCGTCTGGCCGGCCACCGAGTTCTCCCTCGCCCAGCCCTCGGAGCTGGAGCGGGACATCGTGGTGGGCGTCGCCATCGAGCCGCATCTCAAGTGGCGGACGTACTGCTCGGCGGTGCTCGAGCTGGCGCACCGCTGCCGGGCCTCGATGGTCCTCACCCTGGGCGCCCTGCTCGCCGAGGTGGCCCACACCCAGCCCATCCGGCTAGCGGGTAGCTCCTACGATCCCGAGCTCTCCGCGCGCCTCGGCCTCAAGCCGACCCGCTATGAGGGCCCGACCGGGATCGTGGGCGTACTCAATACCCTGTGCCGGGAGGCGCTCGTGCCGACGGCCAGCCTGTGGGCGAACGTGCCCCACTACATCTCAGGGATCGAGAACCCGCGAGCGGCCCTGGCCCTGGTGAGACGCGTGCTGACCATGCTGGACACGGAGGCGGATCTGACCGACCTCCGCGAGGCGGCCGACCAGTTCGACCAGAACTTGAGCTCGATCGTGGCCCAGAACACGAAGATCGGCGACTACGTGCGCCGGCTGGAGCGCAAGAGCTCAGATGACGACGAGGAGCCGACCGCGCCGACGGAGACGACCGAGCCGCCCGAGGTCGCGGAGATCAAGGACGAGCTGCCGCCCTCCGGCGACTTGCTCGCCGAGATCGAGCAGTTCCTTCGCCAGCAGCAGCGCCCCAAGGATCCCTGATCTCCCTCTCCCCACGGGGGAGAGGGCAGGGTGAGGGGGGGGTCCTAGGGACCGGCAGGGCTCAGGCGTAGAATCGTCGCGATGCCCTACGCGGTTGTGCTGCTCGCGGTCCTCGTTTCCGTCGTCTTCCCCGCACCCGCCTCCGCGCTGGAGGTGCGCGTGGTGCCGCCCGCGCCGCGCCAGGGCGACGCGGTGCTGGTATTCGTGGCCGGGACCAAGGGCGCGCAGCAGGTGGAAGGCAGCCTGGGCGCGCAGCACCTGGCCTTCTTCCCCTACGGCGCCGAGTTCGCCGCGCTGACCGGCGTGGACATCGAGACCAAGCCCGGGAAAGTGCCGTGGCGGGTCGGGCTGGTGGACGGCGGCGGCGGGCCGCGCAAGGCCGCGGGCATCGTGACCGTGAAGGCGGCCGGCTTCCCGGTGCAACGCCTCACGCTCCCCGGCGGCATGGTGAACCTCGATCGGGAGGCGGAGCGGCGCGCGGCCAACGAGGCGGCGCGGATGCGCGCCCTCTACGACACGGTCACGCCCGAGCGCCTCTGGCGCGGCCCCTTCACCCAGCCGGTGGCGAGCCGCAAGCCGGGGGACGGCTTCGGCTTCCGGCGCGTCATCAACGGCCAGCCGCGCATGCCGCACTCCGGGATCGACTACTCGGCCGACCGGGGCACCCCGGTGGTGGCGTCGAACCGGGGCCGGGTGGCGCTGCTCGGCGAGTTCTTCTTCGCGGGCCGCCTCGTGGCCCTGGACCACGGTCTCGGCCTCTACACCCTCTACTTCCATCTGGACGGCGTGGCGGTCAACGAGGGCCAGATGGTGGAGCGCGGCCAGACGGTGGGCACCGTGGGCACCACCGGCCGCTCCACCGGGCCGCACCTGCACTTCGGGGCCCAGCTCGGCCGCGCGCGGGTGAACCCGCCCGACCTCTACGCGCTGGCGGTCCGGGACTGAGCAGGGCGCTGAAGAAGGCCCAACGCGGCGCTCATGCGCCCGACCGCAGGCTGCCGGTCAGCACGGTGACCGCGCAGCCCCCCACCCGCACGCGCGCGGCGCGCCCGCCCTCCACCGTGAGCTCCACCTGGAGCCGCCCGGGACGGCCGAGCCCGTCGCCCTGCTCGGCGGTGAAGACGACGCGCCCGTCGGCGGCGGGCAGCGCGCCCGCCTCGAGGAGCCAGACCCCGAGCGTCGAGTGGACCGAGCCGGTGACGATGTCCTCCGCGATGCCGTAGTGGGGGGCGAAGAAGCGGCAGTGGCTGCCCGAGCCGGGGTCCACCGTCTCGCGGGAGACCACGCAGACGCCGCGCGCGTGCTGCGGGGCACGCACCGCGGCGAGGCGCCGCATGTCGGGCTCGAGCGCCCGGAGCGCGGCCAGATCGCGCGCGGGCAGGAGGAGATCCTGGTCGGGCGTCACCACGGGGCGTGCCCAGCCGCCCACGGCGGCCCGGGACAGTCCGAGCGCGTCCAGGATCTCCCCCAGGTCGCCCTCGAAGGGCCGGCACGCGGGAAGCGGCGGCTCGAGCCACATCAGCGCGCGGCCGTCTCCGCGCTCCACGTCCACGCGCAGGAGCCCCGACGGCGTGTCGTAGGTGACGCGGTCTCCCGGGAGGCGGCCGCTCTCGACCAGCGCGTGCGTGCCGCAGAGCGCGGTATGGCCGGAGTAGCCCACCTCGCGCGTCGGGGTGAACATGCGGAGCCGCCAGTCCACGCCCGCCTGCGTCGAGGCGGAGACGAACGCGGTGCCCGGCACCAGCATCTCGGCGGCGATCCGCTGCATGGCCGGCGCGTCGAGGCGGTCGGCGTCCAGCACCGCCGCGGCCGGATTGCCGGCGAAGGGCCGCTCCGTGAAGACGTCGGCCTGGATGATCGGGATGAGCGCACTCATACCCGGATGCGCTCGCGCAGGCGCCGGGCCTGGCGGCCGAGGGCACGGGTGGACCACACGGTGCCCAGCGAGTGGACCATCAGCCCGTAGACGCGCACGCGGGGGACCTTGAGGGTGATGGCCGGATCGAGCCAGTTGGGCGAGGCGGCCAGCAGGTCGAGGGTCCGGAGCCCGATCAAGAGCGGCCACGCGCAGGCCAGCCGCATCCGCGCCTCCCGCCGCGGGATCGCGAAGGTGTACTGCCAGCCGGCTTCATAGTGATCGAGCGCGGTGTTGAGCCACTCCGCCAGGAGCGGGCGCGCCGCGCGCGCGCGCGCCGGATCCAGCAGGTCGCGCGGCTCGAGGCCCCACCGGGCCAGGTCCTCGCGGGGCAGGTAGCAGCGGCCCTGGCGCAGGTCGCGCGGCACGTCGCGCAGCACGTTGGTGAGCTGCAGCGCCTTTCCGAAGCGGGTGCCGAGCCCGCGCATGCGCGGCAGGTCCCAGCGGGCGAGGCGCGGGCGATGGGCCACGTGCACCTCGGTCCAGAACTCCCCCACGCAGCCCGCCACCAGGTAGGTGTAGCGGTCGAGATCCTCGCGCGTCTCGAGCGCGGCCAGCTTGCCCTCGTCCTCCCCCGGGAAGACGCGCAGGTCCTGGATCTGCCCCTCGATGATGGTGACGAGCACCGCGTGTACCCGCGCGCGGTCGGCCGGCGGCAGGGCGCGGTAGGCGGCCAGGCACTCGGGCAGCCGCTCGAGGAGCGCGCGCTCCGCGGGCAGCGCCTGTGAGGCGGCGGTGGCGCCGACGACCGCACGGATCGGGTCGGGGTCGGGCGCGGCCAGCGCGGCGCGCAGCGCCTCCAGGTGGGCGATGCGCGAGGCCCGGTCGATCAGCCGCGTGTCCGCGATGGTGTCCGAGGCGCGCGCGAACAGGTAGGCGAGCCCGATCGTGGGCCGCACCGCCCGGGGCAGGACGGCGAGCGAGAGATAGAAGGATCGGCTGACCCGCCGGAGGAGAGCGGCGGTGAGGTCGCTTCCGGGCACGGCGGCTAGTCGAGATCGAGCGGATTGAGGGGCCGGCCCGGCATGTCCTTGGCCTTCTTCATCCCCTCCTTGAACATCTTGTCCAGGACCTGCGGCTTCTTCTCCTGGGCCTTGAGCTCTTCCTTGAAGCGCTCGGCGCGGCGCGCCTGGGCGCCCTTCAGGGAGGCGAGCGCGTCGTCGAGCCCGAGCCCGGACTTGGCCCGCGGCGCCGGCTCGTGCGCGATGACCGCCTCCAGCGCCGGATCGATGGTGAGGCGCCCGTCGCAGCAGGGGCAGGTGACCTTGAACTCCGCCATGGCTCCGAGACTACCAGAAAACGCGGGGCTTAGCGGCGGCGGAGCTGGGCCTCGAAGCCGGGCAGGATGGCCTTGAAGAACGCGTTCTGGACGAGGCCGACGATGGTGTCGATGAAGCTGGTGTTGGGGTTGTCGAGCCGGCCGGAGATCTCGACGCGGGTCGCGACCTCGTCCCGCGGTCGGTTCTGCAGCACTCTCGAGATGCCGCCCACCACGCCCTCGTAGGCCTTTCTGAGCACGTTCTTGTCACGGTCCTGGCGTGCGTCGTAGACGGTCATGTCCTGGAAGAGCGGCTTGACGTAGCCGGCGACCTGCCGGTCCTTGACCGAGATCTCGGTGTACATGGAGAAGCGGCCGGCCGTCACGTCGAAGTTGCCGTGGGCCCGCAGCAGGTCGTTCATGGTCTTGAGATCGGTCTCCTCGATCTCCACGGCCAGGTCGAAGTCGGGGCCCGGCCGGGTCGGGCGCAGCTTGAAGTCGGCGCTGGCCGGTCCGCTGCCCATGAACTTGCCGGTCAGCTTGGCCTGCGCGGTTTCTCCGCTCGGCAGGCTGCTCAGGTTGGTGAGAGTCAGGGAGGTGTCGTTCAGGAATGCGCGGTAGCTCGGATTCACCGTCTTGTTCACGAAGCCGAAGGTGCTCTTGACGATCTCCAGGCGGTCGATCCGGAGCATGAGGCCGGGGTCCTGGGCGGCCTCGGCGGCCTTGGTCGCCTCCCGCGCCACCTGCTTGCCCACCCCCGCCATCTTCGCGGTGTGCACGTAGTCCGCGCGCACGCCTTCCACGGTGGCGCTCCACAGCTTCACCGACTTGTACCGGGGCGCGATCTCGACTTCGCCGTACGCGGAGAGCGTGCCCTTGTCCACGACCACGTTGTAGCGGTTGGTGATGGGCTTGAAGTAGTCGAGCTCGATCCTGTCGAGCTTGATGTCGGTCATGAACGCGGCGTGGGGCTCGGCGAGGAAGTCGGCCCAGCCGGTGGCGCTCACCGAGCCGCCCTCGAACACGCGCGCGGTGAGGCGCATCGGCGAGGGATACACCCCTCGCTCGGAGTGAACGTTGCGGATATTGGAGGCCTCGAGCTCGAGGTCCTGCACTCGCAGGGGCTTGAAGGGTCCGTTGTCCTTGTAGATGACGTCGCCCCGCGAGATCCGCAGCTCGTTGATCTTGAGCGGATAGATCGCCTGCAGCGCCTCCTGCCACCCCTTGTCCTTCACCGGGGTGGCGTCGCTGATCTCCTGCTTCGCCTGGGGGAGATCGAGGAACACCACCGGGCGGTCGATGAGGATGTCGCCGACCACGCGGCCGGACAGGAGTGCCCGCCAGTGCACGCTGGCGTAAAGGCGCTCGATGTTCGCCACCGGCGGGTCGGGATGCTCGTGCTGGACGACCACGGTGTCCCGCAGCTCGAGCGAGAAGTTGATCGGGCTGAAATGGAGCGCGCCGATCGTGACGGTGTAGCCCTTGAGGCGCGCGTTCATCTTCGCCTCGGTATACCGGCGCAGCGGCTCGTCGATGAAGAAGAGCGCGATGGCGGAGGCCAGGCCCGCGAGGGCGAGCAGGGCGACGGCCGCGACGATCCAGCGGCGCCGGGTCAGGGTGATCATGTGAGAGGAAGCAAGGCGCATGCCCGCGCGGCCGCGCGCGTCGCGCGAGGGGAGGGGAACGGGAAGTTCTTTCCGGACGCGACCGGGAAGTTCCGACCGACCGGCCCGATCGTTCCCTCGCAAACCCGGAGCATCTCGGTTGTTCTCGCTGGCATGGGAGTTGAAGTTGTCCTCCCCATGGCCAACCAACCGGCGGCGGACCACGTGTACCGGATCGGTATCTCGGGATCGTACGGCGGGCTCAACCTGGGCGACGAGGCGATCCTCCAGTCCATCGTGGCGCAGCTCCGCGCCGCGGTGCCCTGCGAGATCACCGTGTTCTCGCGCGACGCCAAGGACACCGCGGCGCGGCACAAGGTGGAGAAGAGCATCCCGGTGCGCGATCTCTCGCGCGACGAGGTGCTGCCCGAGGTCGCCGAGCTCGACCTCTTGATCCTGGGCGGGGGCGGCATCCTGTACGACGAAGCCGCCGCGGTGTATCTCAGAGAAGTGGCGCTCGCCCAGGAGCACCACGTGCCGGTGCTCGTCTACGCGGTGAGCGCGGGTCCGCTGCAGGACGCGGCCGCGCGCACCCTGGTGCGCGACACCCTGAGCCGGGCGGAGGCGGTCACGGTGCGCGACCGGTGGGCCCGCCAGCTCCTCGAGGAGGTCGGCGTGCGCGAGATCGAGGTGACCGCCGATCCCGCCTTCCTGCTCGAGCCCGAGCCGCTGCCCGCGGAGGCGCTGCAGCGAGAAGGCCTGAACGAGAACCGTCGGCTGATCGGCCTCTCGGTGCGCGAGCCGGGCTCGGCCGCGCCGGACATCGACGAGACGCACTACCACGCACTGCTCGCCAACGCGGCCGACTACATGGTGGACCGGCTGGACGCCGATCTGGTGTTCGTGCCGATGGAGCCGCGCCGCCAGGACACCCAGCACTCCCACGCGGTGGTCTCCAAGATGGCCCACGCGCACCGGGCTACCGTGCTGAAGGGCGAGTACACCGCGGGCCAGCTCCTCTCGCTCATGGGCCACTTCGACTTCGCGGTGGGCATGCGCCTGCACTTCCTGATCTTCGCGGCGCTCAACCGGGTGCCGTTCGTGGCGCTGCCCTACTCGAGCAAGGTCGCCGGCTTCCTCGAGGACCTCGAGATCGCGATGCCGCCGCTCAAGCAGGTCAACGCGGGTCAGCTCATCGCCTATATCGACCGGTGGTGGGACCTGCGGCGCAACCTCCAGGCGCGGCTCGAGAAGACGGTGCCGGAGATCCAGGCGCGGGCGCGGCGCACCAACGAGATCGCGCTGCGGCTCCTGACCGAGCGGCGGGAGCTCCGGGCCGCCGAGGCGGGCCGCGGATCGGCCTGAGCCGTGCCCCCGCTGCTTCGGCCGCGCGAGCCGGCCACCATCACCCTGGCGCCGCGCACCGCCACGGTGGCCGCGGAGTGCGACGTGCTGGTGGTGGGCGGCGGCCCCGCCGGCCTCGGGGCGGCCATCGGCGCGGCCGACGCCGGGGCGGACGTGATCCTGGTGGAGCGCCACGCCTTCCTGGGCGGCAACGCCACCGCGGCGCTCGTGATGCCGCTCATGTCCTTCCACACGCAGCGCGGTCCGGCGACGCCCGGGAGTGCCTCGGAGCTGATGCCCCACGACCACGGCCCGGGCGATCCGGTGGTGCAGGGGGTCCTGAAGCGGCTGCTGGACCGGCTCGAGGCGGCGGGTGGCTCGCTCCGGCCGTCTCCCCAGACCGGCTACGTGGTGCCGTTCGACCCGGAGATCTTCAAGCTTGTGGCTCTCGATCTCCTGGACGACGCGGGTGTCCGCGTCCTGCTGCACTCCTTTGCCAGCGGCGTCGTCGGCGCCCCGCGCCCCGACGGCGTGGTGTTCGAGACCAAGTCGGGGCCCATCGTCGTCATGGCCCGGGCCATCGTGGACGCCACCGGCGACGGCGACGTGGCCGCCTTGGCGGGGGCGCCCTTCGAGATCGGCCGCGCGGGCGACGACCTCGTGCAGCCGATGACGCTCATGTTCCGCATGGTGGAGTTCGAGCGGAACGGCTTCGCGGCCTATCGGCAGGCGCACCCCGACCAGTGGCGCGGGGTGCACGGGCTCTGGGAGCTGGTGCGGGAGGCGAGCGCGGCGGGCGAGCTGGCTCTCGCGCGTGAGGACATCCTCTTCTTCGGCACCCCGCACGAGCGGGAGCTGTCCGTCAACAGCACGCGGGTCACCGGCGTGCTCGGCACCAGCGTGTGGGATCTCACCCTCGCCGAGTGGCAGGCGCGCCGGCAGATGCGGCAGATCGCCGCGTTCCTGCGCAAGTACGTGCCGGGCTTCGAGCGCTCGTACGTGGCGCAGAGCGGCGTGACCATCGGGGTGCGGGAGACCCGGCGCATCATCGGGGAATACCGGCTCACCGCGGAGGACATCCTGGGCGCGCGCAAATGGGACGACGCGATCGCGCGGGGGACGTACCCGCTCGACATCCACAATCCGCAGGGCAAGGGCACCCTGCTAATGCGGCTGCCGTCCGGCGAGTCCTACGATATTCCGCTCCGCTGCCTCCTGCCGCAGCGTGTGGACCGGATCGCGGTGGCGGGCCGCTGCATCTCGGGCACCCACGAGGCGCACTCGTCCTATCGCGTCATGCCGATCGCGATGGCCACCGGCCAGGCTGCGGGCGTGTGCGCGGCGCTGGCCGCGCGCGCGGGCAAGGCGGTGCGCGACGTACCCTCGGGCGACGCGCAGACCGAGCTGCGGCGCCAGGGCGCCGCGCTCTGAGCGCGCCGCGTCGATCCCTTCCTACCGCGTAAGAGATACGCGGCGGAACGTCCGGATGCCCGCCGATCCGGCCGAAACGTTCATGGAGCGCACGAAACCGCCGCGTGCCGGGCGGCATGGCCCTTGCGTTCTTCCTGGACAGTCGTCAATCCCACCGATCACACAAAGGAGCCGCGATGAACAAAGACATTCTTGCCGGCAAGTGGAAGGAGATGAAGGGGCGCGTGAAGGAGCAGTGGGGCAAGATCACCGACGACGAGCTGGACCGCGCCGAAGGGAAGGCCGAGCAGATGATCGGCCTGCTCCAGCAGCGCTACGGCTATTCCAAGGAGCGGGCCCAGGAGGAGTACGACCGGTTCCTGGAGCGCCACGAAGCCGGGGCCCGGCGCTAAGAGCGCACGCGCAGCCTCATTCGAGCGCCGGCTCCGCCGGCGCAACCCGTTCTGGGGGAGGCTCGGAGGGGGCCCCCTCTTAGACTTCAGAAGGGGCCCCCTCCGACCTAGAGTGCCAAGTACTGCTGGCGGATCGCGTCGTTGTCCCGGAACTCGCGCGCGGTGCCCTCGAAGCGGATGTGGCCCTTCTCGAGCACGTAGACCCGGTCGGCCAGCTCGAGCGAGAAGCCCACGTTCTGCTCGGCGAGCAGGATGGTGAGGCCGTCGCGCTTGAGCCGCCCGATCTGCTCCTTGAGGTGCTCCACCACCAGCGGGGCCAGGCCCTCGGACGGCTCGTCCAGGAGCAAGAGCTCCGGATTGCCCATCAGGGTGCGGGCGATCGTGAGCATCTGCTGCTCGCCCCCCGAGAGAAAGCCGCCCTGGCGGTCCACCAGCTCGCGCAGCTTGGGGAAGAGATCGAACACGCGCTCCACCGTGAAGCCGCCGAGGCCGGCGCCGCGGCTGGCCACGTCGAGGTTCTCCCACACCGTGAGATCCGCGAAGATGCGCCGGTCCTCCGGAATGAAGCCGATGCCCGCCCGGGCGATCTGGTAGGGTTGCCGGCCGGTGATGTCGCGGCCCTTCCACACCACCCGGCCGCGGCGCGGGGGGGTGAGGCCGATGATGCTCCGCATGGTGGTGGTCTTGCCGACCCCGTTGCGCCCGAGCAGGCACACACACTCGCCGCGGGCCACCTGGATCGACACGCCGAAGAGCACCTGGGACAGCCCGTAGGCGGTGTAGATGTCCTCCACCGCGAGGACGGGCTCGGGCGCGGCGGTCACCGGCTCTCTCCCAGGTAGACCCGCCGCACTTCGGGATCCCGCCGCACCTCCGCGGGGGCGCCGTCGGCGATCACGCGGCCCTGGTGCAGCACGGTGATGCGGTGGGCGATCGAGAAGACCACCGCCATGTCGTGCTCGGTGAAGAGCAGGGTCAGGCCCCGGTCGGCCGCGATGCGCTCGATGAGCCTTATGGACTCGCGCGTCTCCGTCGCGGACATCCCGGCGGTGGGCTCGTCGAGCAGGAGGATCTCGGGCTCGAGCGCGAGCGTGATGCCCAGCTCGAGCTGCTTCTGGTTGCCGTGCGAGAGAAAGCCCGAGATCTCGTCGGCCTTGTCGAGGAGGCCCACCGCCTGGAGGAGCGCCTCCGTCTCCGGCCGGTAGAGGCGCTCGACCGGGGTGAAGAGGTTCCATCCCCGGCCGCGGTGGCAGACGAACGCGGCCTGGACGTTCTCGTACACGGTGAGCCGCGGGAAGATGTTCGTGCGCTGGAACGACCGGCCCATGCCGAGCCGGCAGAGGTCGTGCGGCGCGATGCCGGTGACGTCGCGCTCCTTGAAGACCACCTGTCCCCCGTCCGGCACCAGGTGCCCGGTGATCAGATTGAAGAGCGTGGTCTTGCCCGCGCCGTTGGGTCCGATGATGGCGCTGATCGAGCCCTTGGGCACCGTGAAGGAAACCCCGTCGACGGCCTGGAAGCCGTCGAAGCTCTTCCGGACCTCGCGCACGTCAAGCACCGGTGGGCCTCCGGGCCAGACGGTCCCGTAGCGCCCCGAGCGCGCCGGCCAGACCGCCGGGAAAGACGAAGAGCAGGATGACCAGGATGCTGCCGAGAATCAGGGGCCAGTATTCGGTGACCGAGACGATCTGCTGGTTCAGCCAGAGCAGCACCAGCGCGCCGAGCGCCGGGCCGTAGAAGGCGCCCATGCCGCCCAGCAGGGTCATGATCAGCACCTCGGAGGACTTGGTCCAGTAGGCGAAGTCGGGGAACACGCCGCGATTGAAGATGCCGAAGAGGCCGCCCGCGAGCCCGGCAAAACCGCCCGCCAGCACGAACGCGGCGAGCTCGAACCGGCGGACGTTGACACCGATGAACTCGGC
The DNA here is from genome assembly GCA_035635775.1 of Candidatus Acidiferrum sp. Lineage (GTDB taxonomy): Bacteria > Methylomirabilota > Methylomirabilia > Rokubacteriales > CSP1-6 > CAMLFJ01. Next base: position 1,851 of record DASQAL010000160.1, on the reverse strand, counting down.
CCGTTCGGGGTTCTCGCGGATCGTGGTGAGCATCCGGCCGAACGGGGAGGCGACGATCCGGCGCAGGATCCAGAAGCAGACCGCGACCAGCACGAGCGTGAGGAAGTAGAAGTACTCCGACGTGCGGTACCCGCCCACCACCGGCAGCACGCTCCCGACCCGCTCGAGCCAGCCGAAATCGGGATAGGGGATCTCGGGCATGCCCTGCTCGCCGCCCGTCACCTCGTTCCACTTGAAGCAGATCGCCCACACGATCTGGGCGAAGGCGAGGGTGAGCATCGCGAAGTAGATCTTGGTGAGGCGCACGCAGAAGAATCCGAAGACCAGGGCGAAGAGCCCCGCCACGAGGCCCGCGGCCGGGAACGCGAGCAGGAAGGTCACCCCCGCCTTCTTCATCAGGATGCCGGTGGTGTAGGCCCCGATCCCGAAGTAGGCGGCGTGGCCGAAGGACACGAGCCCGGTGTAGCCCACGAGCAGGTTGAGGCTCGTGGCGAACAGCGCCCAGATGACCACGTCGTTGGCGAGGAACGTGTAGAAGCGCGAGCCCGCGGCCGGCACGAAGAAGGCGACCACGAGGACCAGGAGGGCCCAGGGGATTCTGGACGGGCGCATGTTATTTCAGCGGCCGCCCGAGGAGGCCCCAGGGGCGGATGATGAGGACGGCGGCCATGAGGGCGAACACCGAGAAGATGGAGAAGCGCGGGAAGAACAGGATGCCGAAGGAGAGCACCTGGCCGTAGATCAGGGCGCCGAGGAAGGTGCCCCAGAAGGAGCCGAGCCCCCCGATCACCACCACGATGAACGCCTCGACGATGATCTCGGTGTCCATGCCGGGCACGATGGTGCGCACCGGGGTGACCAGGGCCCCCCCGAGCCCACCCAGGAACGAGGCCAGGACGAACACGCCCGTGTAGAGCCCGCTGACGTTCACCCCGAGCGCCCCCAGCGTCTCCCGGTCGAGCGCGGCCGCCCGGATGAATCGCCCGACCCGCGTACGCTGGAGCACGAACCAGAAGGCCAGGGCGATGAACGGCCCCAGCAGCAGGATGAACAGGTTGTAGTAGGGGATGGTGGCCCCGAAGAGCGAGAAGGCGCCCGCGAGCTCGGCCGGCCGGCTCACCGACTTCTGCTGGGTTCCCCAGAAGATCTTGGCCACGTCGGAGAGGATGAGGACGAGCGCGTACGTGAAGAGGAGCTGATAGAGCTCGTCCTTGCCGTAGAGGTGCCGGAAGAGGAAGCGCTCCACGACACCCCCAAGTACGCCGACGGCGACGGCGGCACCCAGGGCGGCCACCCAGAAGGTCCCGGGTCCGGGGCCGATCCACTGCACGAGCTGGAAGGCGCTGTAGGCGCCCAGCATGTAGAACGTGCCGTGCGCGAAGTTCAGCACGCGCAGGACGCCGAAGATGAGGGAGAGCCCAGAGGCGATCAGGAAGAGGAACATGGCGGCGGTGAGGCCGCTCAGGCTCTGGGCGAAGACGAACGATGGATCGGGCATCGGAAGACCCCCCTCACCCTACCCTCTCCCCCTCGACGGGGGAGAGGGGTACGACGGGAGAGGGCAGGGTGAAAGGGAAGGGCAGCTAGTCCATGAACTTGGCCGGGTCGACGTACACCGCGGGCTTCATGATGGCGAAGGGGTACTTCGGGTCCTTCACCGTCTTGCCGTAGATCTGAGCCCGGTTCGCTTGATGATCCTTCTCGCGGATCGTCAGCTTGCCGTGTGGCATGTCGATCGTGAGGCCCAGCAGCGCCTTGGACACCTTGTCGGAGTCGGTGCTGCCGGCTTTCTTGATGGCCTCGGCCAGGAATTGCATGCCGAGGTACCCCTGGATCGGCCACGACGACGGG
>DASQAL010000159.1:0-52282 GCA_035635775.1 Candidatus Acidiferrum sp. | reverse complement strand
ACGCGCAGAAGGCGCCCTGGCTCGTGATGTTCCCGGGCCTGGCCATCAGCCTCGCCGTCTTCGGCTCCAACCTGCTCGGCGACGCGCTCCGCGACACACTCGACCCGCGCCTCCGCGGCGCCTAGCCTAACAACTTACCCTCTCCCCTCAGGGGAGAGGGCAGGGTGAGGGGTGGTGGACATGGCAACCTCCGACGACCTCTGCTGGATGCCCGCTTCCGAGATGGCCCCGGCCATCAGGCGCCGCAAGCTCTCCCCGGTCGAGGTCATGAAGGCGGTGCTCGCCCGGATCGAGCGGCTGAACCCGCGTCTCAACGCGTTCGTCACGCTGACCGCGGACCAGGCGCTCAAGGACGCGCGCGCCGCCGAGCGCGCAGTCATGAAGAAAGGCGCCACGCTCGGCCCGCTCCACGGCGTGCCGTTCTCCACCAAGGACCTCGTGATCACCAAGGGCGTCCGTACCACGTTCGGCACGCGGCTCTTCGCCGACAACGTGCCGGCCGAGGACGCGCCGATGGTGGAGCGCATGCGGGCGGCCGGCGCCATCCAGCTCGGCAAGACCAATACGCCGATGATGGGCTGGATCGGAGCCACCCATAACCTGCTCTTCGGGATCACGCGCAATCCGTGGAACCTCGATCGCACGCCGGGCGGCTCGAGCGGCGGGGCCAGCGCGGCGGTGGCCGCCGGGATGGGCCCGCTCGCCATCGGCACCGACGGCGGCGGCTCGATCCGCATCCCGGCCTCGCTGGCCGGCATCTACGGCATCAAGCCCACCTACGGCCTCGTGCCGATCTATCCGTTCAGCGCCGCGTGGGGCCTCTCCCACATCGGCCCCATGACGCGCACGGTGGCGGACGCCGCGCTCATGCTGAACGCGGCAGCGGGACCCGACGCCCGCGATCCCTTCTCGCTGCCGGGGCCGCGCGTGGACTACGTGAAGGCGCTCCGGGGCGGGGTGAAGGGGCTGCGGGTGGCGTGGACCGCCGATCTCGGCTTCGCCAAGGTCGTGGATCCCGAGGTGAAGGCGGCCTGCGAGCGCGCGGCCCGACGGTTCCGCGAGCTGGGCTGTCGCGTTGAGGAGATCGCTCCGAAGTGGCCGAGCCCGCAAGCGGCGTGGAAGACCATGTTCCTGGGCGGCATCGCCGCCCGCCTGGGCCCCGCGCTGCGCGATCGGCGCGACGACATCGATCCGGGGCTGGCCGCGATCGCGGATGAGACCCGGAGCTGGAGCCCCACCCAGTTCGTTCAGGCCTGGTTCGACCGCCTCGCCTGGGAGGAGCATCCGCGCCGGCTCTTCGAGCGCCACGACCTCTTGCTGACGCCGACCATCGCCTGCGCGGCCTTCAAGGTCGGCCTCGACGGCCCCGGCGAGATCGCGGGCACGCCCACCGGGATCTACGATTGGATCCCGTTCACGTATCCGTTCAACATGACCGGCCACCCGGGCGCCTCGGTGCCCTGCGGGTTCACCCGCGACAAGCTGCCCATCGGGCTGCAGATCCTGGGCCGGCGTTTCGAGGACGCCACCGTGCTGCGGGCCTCGGCCGCGTTCGAGAAGATCGCGCCCTGGGCGCATCTCCGGCCGCCCGTCTAAACTCGGAGGGGGGCTGTGCGCGTCACCGTGCTCACAGCCGGCGGCGGTCGGGCGACCCAGTCAGCCACCTCCGGTCTGCGGTACTGCATTTGATCTTACGGTCGCCCCAAGGGGCGACCTCTGGAGGGTGGGGCGGCTTGCGCCGCCCGTCTGTTTTGTAGCGCGCTGTATCCGGATCCTGACGTCTCGAAATGAGGGCGTTGCGGGCACTGGCATCGACGGCCAGTGTTGGCGCGTGAAGCGGCGGCGCGCGGACAGTGGCTATTCGTTGATCGACATGCTGGTGGCCCTCGCGGTCGGCGGCGGGATGCTGGCCGCCACCGTCACCTTGCTGCATCTGGGGCTCCGCGCCTGGGTCTGGGGCGCCGCGCGGGTCGAGGCGCAGCAGTCGGCCCGCTACGCGCTCGAGCGCATGGCGAGCGAGCTGCGCGAGGCCGGGTACGATCCCACCGCGGCCGGCCTCGCCCCCGTCGTGGTGGCCGAGCCCGCCCGGCTCGTGTTCCAGCGGGACTTCAACGGCAATGGCGTGATCGATCCGACCCGTGAGCGCGTGACCTACGTGCTGCGGGCGGGGGAGTCCACCCTGCGCCGGGACGCGGGGGGCGGGGCGCAGCCGGTGATCAACGGCGTGCGCGCGTTCCGTCTGACCTATCTCGATCGCGAGGGTGCGGAGACCACCGATCCCGCGGCGGTGATCGCGGTGCGGGTCCGCCTCGAGGTCGGTGGCGACGGCGGCGGCGACGGAGCGGGCGTGCTCATGGAGACGCAGGCCACCCTCCGCAATCGGCTCTGGTAAAATGACCGCCGTGCGTCGCCGATTCGCCGTCGCCGTCCTGCTCCTCGTGGTTCTGGCCACCCCCATGGGCTGCGAGACCGTGCCCTACACGGGCCGCCGGCAGATCCAGCTCGTCTCGCCGAGCGAAGAAGCGCAGATGGGCGTGCAGTCCTTCAAGGAGATTGTCGGCAAGTCGACCCTGTCCACTGACGCGCAGGCGAATGCCATGGTCCAGCGCGTGGGCAGCCGGATCGCCGCGGTGACGGATCTGGGCTACCAGTGGGAGTTCCGCGTCATCCAGGACGACAAGCAGGCCAATGCCTTCGCGCTGCCCGGCGGCAAGGTGGCGGTCTACACCGGCATCCTGCCCATCACGCGCGACGAGGCCGGCCTGGCCGCGGTGCTGGGCCACGAGATCGCCCACGTGCTCGCGCGCCACGGCGGCGAGCGCGTGAGCCAGCAGATGGGCGTGCAGACGGTGACCCAGGTGCTGGCGGGCATGGCGAGCAGCAATCCGGCCACCGTGCAGCTCGTGAGCGCCGCCCTCGGCGCGGGCGCCTCGGTCGGCGTGCTGCTGCCCTGGGGCCGGGCGCAGGAGTCGGAGGCGGACCACCTGGGCCTGATCCTGATGGCCAAGGCCGGCTACGATCCGCGCGCGTCGCTCGACCTCTGGAAGCGCATGGCCGAGGCCTCCAAGGGCCAGCGCCCCCCCGAATTCCTCTCCACGCACCCCGCCGAGGCCACCCGCATCCAGCAGATCGAGGGCTGGCTGCCGGAGGCTCTCACGTACTACCGCCCGGCCCGCTAGGGCCCGGCGCCCGCCACCAGGTTCTCTACCTGCTGTAGCTCCGCCCCGGCCACCCCCAACCCATGGGCCCGGGGTGGGTCTGAATGGCCTTGAAAATCCTGGAGTTTTCCCTTGACACCCCTAGCGACCCCTTCTAGGATGGTCCCCGGAAGTGGGATGAAATCCCATGAAGTGTCATCAAAGTGTCATTCAAGGTCGGTTCCGGGGGCGGCTGGGCCCCGGCAGGGGGGACAGTGTTTCGGGGGCATTTCAGGCACACGATCGACCCGAAGGGGCGTCTCAGCATCCCGGCGAAGTTCCGGGACGTGCTGCGGGAAGGCGGCAGTGACCGCCTCGTGATGGCGCCCAACGGGACCTCCCTCGACGTGTACCCCGAGGACAAGTGGCGCGAGCTCGAGGAGCGCGTGAACGGGCTGGCCAAGCTCGACCCGGATCGCCGCCGCTTCCAGCACGTGTATCTCTCCGCCGGCCTCGACGTCGTGCTCGATCCGCACGGCCGCATCCAGATCCTGCAGGACTATCGCGAGCGCGGCGCGCTCGCCAAGAACGTGGTGATCATCGGCATGATGGATCACTTCGAGATCTGGGACGAGGATCGCTGGTCGCACTACCAGCGCGAGAACGCGGGCCCGCTCGACGACCTGCGCGAGCGTTTGGCCCTGAAGGGCGTCTAGCGATGCGTCGCAAACGGCACGAACGCGCGACACACCAACGACACGAACACGGGGCAGTGGCAGGGCGAGGCGCAGCCGAAGGCGAGCCGAGCGCATTCGAAAGAGAAGCTTCCGGTGGCAACACGAAAGAGCCCGAACACGTACACGGACATGCACCGGTGCTCCACGTACCGGTCCTTCTCGACGAAGTGACATTCCTCTTGCGCCCCCGTCGCGGGGGCTGGGTGGTGGACGGGACAATCGGCATGGGTGGACACGCGGAGCATCTGCTGGAGACGGTGGGCGGCGAGAGCCGCCTGCTCGGTATCGATCGCGATCCGGAAGCCCTCGCGCGCGCGGCGCGCCGCCTCGAGCGCTTCGGCGCCCGCGTGGTGCTGGCGCACGGCACCTTCCGCCACCTCCGCGCGATCGCGACGGACGCGGGCGTGGAGCGCGCGGCCGCGGTGCTCCTCGACCTCGGAGTCTCGTCGTATCAACTCGAAGGCTCGGGCCGCGGCTTCTCCTTCCAGGGCGAGGAGCCGCTCGACATGCGCTTCGATCCCAGCGAGGGCGCCACCGCCGCCGAGCTGCTCGGCCGCCTGGCCGCCGAGGAGATCGCGGGCCTCCTCGCCGAGTACGGCGAGGAGCGGCACGCCCGGCGCATCGCGCGCGTGCTCGTGGAGCAGCGCCTCCGCAGCCCGCTGCGGACCGCCGCCGATCTGGTCTCGGTGGTGAAGCGCGCGGTGCCCCGCGCCGCGTGGTCCAGGCGCACCCACGTGGCCACCCGCACATTCCAGGCGGTGCGCATGGCGGTCAACGACGAGCCGGGCGCGCTCGCGGAGGCGCTGCCGCAGGCCGCCGCGCTCCTCGAGGACGGCGGCCGCCTCGGCGTCATCTCCTTCCACTCGGGCGAGGACCGGGTGGTGAAGCACGCGTTCCGCTCGCTCGCGGGCCGCGGCTTCGTGGAGCTCGAGCCCTCGCCGGTCACCGCGGGCCGCGAGGAGACCGCCCAGAACCCGCGCGCCCGCAGCGCCAAGCTCCGCGTGCTCGCGCGCCGGGAGGCGGCATGAGCGCCCGGGCGACCGCTCGCAGCGTGCCCCAGTCCGCGTGGGGGCGCGAGCACCGCGCCCGGCAGCCGGAAGCGGTGCGGCGCCATCACCAGAAGGACCGGCGCCGGCTCCGCTCGATGGCCACCGCGGTGGTGGGCGCGGGCCTCGCGGTGGTGCTGATCCTGGGCGTGGTGGGGCTGCGCGTGCAGCAGGTGCGCCTGTCCTACCGGCTGGACGCGCTGCGCGGCAGCCGCGCCGAGGTCGAGGAGCTCAATCGCCGGCTGCGGGTGGAGATGGCCATGCTGAAGTCGCTCTCGCGCATCGAGGGCAAGGCGCGGACCGAGCTCGGCATGGTGGCGCCGGCGCGCGACCAGGTCCGCCTCGCCCGCGAGTTCGTCCCGGGCGGCCGGGGCGGCGCGGTCGGGCTCGACCGGCCGTCGGTGGTGGCCGAGCACGCGGAGCCTCGCGACATCGGAGTGCGCTAGCGGGACCGCATGACCGAGATCCGCATCGAGGGCCTGAGAACCCGGACGCTGATCTTCGCGGCCTGCCTGGCCCTCGCCTTCCTCGGACTCCTCGGCCGCCTCGCCTATCTGCAAGTCTGGAAGCACGACGAGTACGCCCGGCTCGCCGAGAACCAGCACGCCAAGACGGTGCCGCTCCGGCCCAAGCGCGGGCCCATTGTCGACCGCGCCGGCCAGGCCCTCGCGGTCTCCTCCCGCGCCGACACGCTCTACGTCACGCCGGTGAAGGTGGAGGACGCGGGCCGGCTCGCGGCGCGCCTGGCTCCGATCCTGGGCGAGCCGGCCCGCGACATCGCCCGCAAGCTCACGGTCTCGAAGAAGTTCGCCCCGGTGCGGCGGCGTCTCACCCCGGACATGGCGCGCGCGGTGCGCGACCTCCGAGACCCCTCGCTCACCCTGGTGGAAGACAGCCTGCGCCTCTACCCGAACCGCGAGCTCGCGGCCCAGCTGATCGGCTTCGAGGGCGCGGAGGGCAAGGGGCTCGCGGGCATGGAGCAGATGTGGGACGGGCACCTGGCCGGCGTCGAGGGCCGCGCGGTGGTCGAGCGCGACGCCCTCGGCCGCGAGGTGACCGGCGCGCCGATCGTGCTCAAGCCGTCGGTGGCGGGGCAGGGGATCATGCTCACCATCGACGCCACCATCCAGTACCTGGCCGAGAAGGAAGTGGACGCGGTGTGGCGGCGCACCCGGGCCAAGTCGGCGATGGCGGTGGCGATGGACCCGCGCACCGGCGAGATCCTCGCGATGGCGATCCGGCCCACCTACAACCCGAACGCCTTCGCGACCGCCACCGACGACGACCGGCGCGCCCGCGCGGTCACCGACCCCTTCGAGCCCGGCTCGACCTTCAAGGTCATCATGGCCGCGTCCGCGTTGGAGGAAGGCATCGTCCGCCCCACCGACCGCGTCTTCGGCGAGAACGGGGCGATCACGGTGGCCAACACGACCATCCACGACTGGAAGAAGTACGGCTGGCTCACCTTCACCGAGGTGCTCCAGAACTCCTCCAACGTGGGCTCGATCAAGGTGGGCATGCAGCTCGGCAAGGAGCGCTACTACAAGTACATGACCGGCTTCGGCTTCGGGGCCCCCACCAACCTGGGCCTGCCCGGGGAGAGCCGGGGCCAGCTCCGCGCGCCCGCGCAATGGTCCGGCCTCTCGCTCGCCACCATGTCCATCGGCCAGGAGATCTCGGTGACCGCGGTGCAGATGGTGGCCGCCTTCTCCGCGGTGGCCAACGGGGGCCGGCTCATGCAGCCCCAGATCATCCGCGCGGTGCTCGACGCGCAGGGGCGCGAGCTCCGCTCCTTCGAGCCCAAGACGGTGCGCCAGGTCATCAGCCCGGAGACCGCGCGCACGCTCACCGAGATGATGGTGAACGTGGTGGCCAACGGGACCGGGCGTCACGCCGCGATCCCCGGCTACGACGTCGCGGGCAAGACCGGCACCGCCCAGAAGATGGACCCGGCGACCAAGCGCTACTCGCGCGCGCCCGGCGTGCTCTCCTTCGTGGGGTTCGTGCCCGCCGACGACCCGCGACTCACCATGATCGTGCTGCTCGACGAGCCCAAGAACGAGAAGTGGGGCAGCGAGGCGGCCGCGCCCATGTTCGCCACGATCGGTCGTGAGGCCCTGCGCTACCTGAACGTGCCCCCGCGCGACAGCAGCCCGGTGCCGATCGTGCGCGGCGAGATCGTGGCGGTCGCGCCGGCCGCCCCGCGCGCCGGGGGCCCCGCGGAGCCCGCGCCGCCCGGCGCCCCGGCGCTGCCGGTCGGTCTGACCCCGGAGCCGCCCGCCTCGGCGGGCGACGCCCAGGCGGTGATGCCGCGGCTCGCCGGCCTCTCGCTCCGCCAGGCGATGGAAGCCCTCGCGCCCTTCGGGGTCCGCCTCGAGATCACGGGCCGCGGCGTCGTGACCGGCCAGACGCCGCCGCCCGGCGCCCCGCTCGCTGCGGGCGCGGTGTGCCGGCTCCAGCTGGCGTCCCCGGCTGGCCGGGCCCAGGCCGCGATGGCCGCGAGCCTGCTGCCGTGAGGACATGAGCGACACCGTCGTGCCCACCACCACGCTGCTCGAGGCGCTGCCGGACAAGACGGTGCTGGGCACCCTGCCCGGCCGCGTGACCGGCGTCTCGTACGACTCGCGGAAAGTGGCGGCGGGCGAGCTCTTCGTGGCCATCCCCGGCTTCAAGCAGGACGGCCGGCGCTTCGCCGCCGACGCGGTCGGGCGGGGCGCGGCCGCGGTGGTCGCCGAGGGCGCCGACCCACTGCCGGGCAGCGCCACCCCCCGCATCATCGTGCCGTCCTCGCGCGAGGCCCTGGCGCGGTTGGCGGATGCCTATCACGGCCATCCCTCCCGGCGGCTCACCGTGGTTGCCATCACCGGCACGAACGGCAAGACCACGACCTCGCTGCTCGTGGAGGCCCTGCTGGGCGCGGGCGGGCGGCCGACCGGCGTCATCGGCACCATCCAGTATCGTGTCGGCGCCCATGCGGAGACGGCCGGCCAGACCACGCCCGAGGCCCTCGAGCTCCAGTCGCTGCTGGCGCGGATGGTGCGCGTCGGCGTCGGCGGCGCCGCGATGGAGGTCTCCTCGCACGCCCTGGCGCTCTCCCGGGTGGACGGCATCGAGTTCGACGTGGCGGTCTTCACCAACCTGACCCAGGACCACCTCGACTTCCACCGGACGCTCGAGGCCTACCGCGACGCCAAGGCCCGGCTCTTCACCCTGCTGGCGGGGAGCCGCAAGCCCTACCGCGCCGCGGTGGTGAACACGGACGATCCGGCGGGCGCGGCCATGCTGGAGGCGGCGGCCGCCGACCCGCGCGTGCGGCCGATCACCTTCGGCCTGTACGGGCAGGCCCTCCTGCGGCCGCGCCGCTGGGAATCCGGCATCGACGGGATCCGGCTGGAGGTCGTGTCGTCCAAAGGGCCCATCGAGATCGTGTCGCCCCTCGTCGGCGAGCACAACGTGATGAATCTCCTGGGGGCCATCGGCGTCGGACTGGCTCTGGACATGGAGCCGCGCCGGATCGGCGAGACGCTCTCCGGGGTGGCGACGGTGCCGGGCCGGTTCGAGCGGGTGGAAGCCGGCCAGCCTTTCCTGGTGGTGGTGGACTACGCGCACACGCCCGACGCGCTGGAGCGGGTGCTCACCACCGCGCGCAAGCTGGTGGGCACGGGCGGGCGCCTCGGCGTGGTCTTCGGCTGCGGCGGCGACCGCGACCGCGGCAAGCGCCCGATCATGGGCGGCATCGCGGCGCGGCTCGGCGACCGCGCCTGGGTGACCTCCGACAACCCGCGCACCGAGCGGCCCGAGGCGATCCTGGCCGAGATCGAGACCGGCATCCCGGCCGAGGCCGCGGGCCGGCACGAGTCCATGGCCGATCGCGGCCGGGCCATCCAGGCCGCGGTGGACTGGGGGCGCGAGGGCGACGTGGTGGTGATCGCGGGGAAGGGGCACGAGACCTACCAGGTCATCGGCACCGAGTCGGTCGACTTCGACGACCGCGAGGTGGCGCGGGCCGCGCTGCGGGCGCGCGGGGGAGCCGGAGGGCCGGCGTGGCGGCGCTGAGCATCGAGGACGTGGTGCGCGGAACCCAGGGCGCCCTCGTGGCGGGCGACCTCGGCGTGCCGGTCACCGGCGTCAGCATCGACAGCCGCCACCTCGGCATCGGGGAGGCCTTCTTCGCCATCCAGGGGCCGAACCGCGACGGCCACGGCTTCCTGCGCGACGCCGCCGCGCGCGGCGCGGCGTGCCTGGTCGTCCACAACCTGCCGGACGACCTGCCGCCCTCGGTGCCCGCCATCCTGGTGGACGACACCACGCGCGCCCTCGGGCGGCTGGCCGCCTACCACCGGGCGCGCTTCACGGTGCCGGTGGCGGCGGTGACGGGCTCCAACGGCAAGACCACGACCAAGGAGATGATGGCCGCGGTCCTGGGAGCGCTCGGCCCGGTGCTCAAGCCGGAGGGCAGCTTCAATAATCAATGGGGATTGCCGTTGACCCTGCTGCGCCTGGGGCCGGAGCACAAGGCGCTCGCGCTGGAGCTGGGGGCGAACACGCCGGGCGAGATCGCCTCGCTCGCCGCGATCAGCCGGCCCACGGTGGGCGCGGTCACGGTGGTGTCGAGCGCCCACACCGAGTTCTTCGGCTCCCTCGACGGGGTGGCCGCCGAGAAGAGCGCGCTGGTGCGCGCGATCCCGCCCGACGGCGCGGTGGTGCTCAACGCCGACGACCCGCGGGTGCTCGCCATGCACACGCAGAGCCGGGCGCGGGTGCTCTACTTCGGCACGCGCCCCGGCGCCGACGTCTTCGCGGCGGGGCCGGCCGAGGACGACGGCGAGGGGCTGCGCTTCACCCTGGCCGCCGGCACCGCCAAGCGGCCGGTGCGCCTCAACTTCGCGGGCCGCCACAACGTGGTCAACGCGCTCGCCGCGGCCGGGATCGGCCTGGCCCTGGGGCTCTCCCTCGAGCAGATCGCCCGCGGCCTCGAGGCGGCGCGTCCGGCCAAGGGCCGCTGCGTCTGGCGGCGCGCGGGGGCGCTGCGCCTCCTCGACGACACCTACAACGCCAACCCGAGCTCGGTGAGCGCCGCGCTGGTCACGCTGGGCGCCGCCACCGACGCGCGGCGGCGGGTGGTGGTGCTGGGCGACATGCTCGAGCTGGGGGAGATCAGCGAGTCCGCGCATCGCGACATGGGCCGCGCGGTCGCCGCGTCGGGCGCGGCCGAGTTCGTCGGCATGGGGCGGTGGGCGCAGACCGCGGTGGAGGCGGCGCGGCAGGCCGGGCTCGCGGAGAGCCACCACGTGACCACGTTCGAGGATACGGTGGCGCTGCTGCTCAAACGGCTCGCGCCCGGCGACGCGGTGCTCGTCAAGGGCTCCCGGGGCATGCGCATGGAGCGTGTGGCGGACGCGCTCGTGGCGCGCTTCGGAGGAGTGATTGACTAGTGCTCTACGAGCTCCTCGTGCCGCTCGCCAAGTACAACACCGCGTTCAACGTGTTCCGGTACATCACCTTCCGGACCGCGATGGCGACGGTCACCGCCCTGGTGATCTCCTTCCTGCTGGGGCCGTGGCTCATCAACCGGCTGCGCGAGATGCAGCACGGCGGGAGCTCGGTCCGCGAGGACACCCCGGAGCGGCACCAGAAGACCAAGGCGGGCACGCCCACCATGGGCGGCATCGGGATCCTGGTGGCGATCCTGGTCTCGACCCTGTTGTGGGCCAACCTGCGCAACCGCTACATCTGGGTGCTGATGCTGGCCACCGCGGGCCTGGGCCTGATCGGCCTGAGGGACGACTGGAAGAAGCTCAAGACGCGAAAGGGCATCTCGGCGAAGGAGAAGTTCGGCGCCCAGATCGTGCTGGTGGGCGCCCTGATGGCGTTTCTCTACTGGTGGCCGGCCGACGGCTTCACCACCAGCGTCGTGATCCCCTTCTTCAAGGGCTGGCTCATCACGTTCGGCTGGCTGTGGATACCCTTCGCGATCATGGTGATCGTGGGGGCCTCCAACGCGGTGAACCTGACCGACGGGCTCGACGGCCTCGCCATCGGCCCGATCGTGACCGCGGGCGGGGCCTTCGCGGTGATCGCGTACCTCACCGGCAACTTCCGGGCCGCCGAGTACCTGCGCATCCTCAACGTCAAGGGCACCGGCGAGCTCACGATCTTCTGCGGGGCGCTGGTGGGGGCGGCGCTCGGCTTCCTCTGGTTCAACAGCTATCCGGCGCAGGTGTTCATGGGCGACGTGGGCTCGCTGGCCCTCGGCGGGGCCATCGGGACGCTCTCGGTGCTCACCAAGTCGGAGCTCCTGCTGCCGCTCATCGGCGGCATCTACGTGGTGGAGGCGGCGTCGGTCATCATCCAGGTGGGCTCGTTCAAGCTGACCGGCAAGCGGGTCTTCAAGATGGCGCCGCTGCACCATCACTACGAGATCAAGGGGTGGGCGGAGCCCAAGATCATCGTCCGGTTCTGGATCCTTTCGTTCATGCTCGCGCTCCTGGCGCTCACCACACTCAAGCTCCGCTAGGGTGACATGCGATGGCCATCATCACATTGCGACGGGACGTTTCCTATCCCACCGGGATCTTCGTGAGCGGTAACGGCGAGCGGGGGGCGACGTACCGGCAGTCGCTCGCGGGCAAGACCGTCTCGGTGGTGGGGCTGGCCAAGAGCGGGGTGGCGGCGGCCCGGCTGATCCGCCGCCTCGGCGGCCGCGTGCTCGCCTCCGACTCGAGCCCGCTCGAGGCGCTGCCCGAGGAGGCGCGCGGGCTCGAGCGCCTGGGCTGCGCGCTCTGGGCGGGCGGCCACCCCGACGCCGCGTTCGTGGGCGCGGATCTGATTGTCGTGAGCCCCGGGGTGCCGCTCGAACTGCCCGCGCTCGTCGCGATGCGCGCCCGCGGGGTGCCCATCATCGGCGAGCTCGAGCTGGCGTGGCGGGTGATGGAGGCCGACGTCATCGCCATCACCGGCACCAATGGCAAGACCACGACCACCACGCTGACCGGCGAGCTGCTGCGCACCCAGGTGCGCCCGGTGCTGGTGGGCGGCAATATCGGGACGCCTCTGGCCGAGCACGCGCTCGAGTTCCCGGGCGACGGAATCGTGATCGCCGAGGTGTCGAGCTTTCAGCTCGACGCGGTCGACCGGTTCCGCCCGCGGGTCGGCGCGATCCTGAATATCACGCCGGACCATCTGGACCGGCACGGGACCTTCGAGCGCTACCTGGAGGCCAAGGCGCGGATCTTCGCCAACCAGACGCCGACCGACTGCGCGGTGCTGAACGCGGACGACCCGGTCACCGCCGGGCTCGGGGGCCGGGCGCGCGGGCGCGTGATGTGGTTCAGCCGGCTCACCACCCTGACCCACGGCGTCTTCATCTACGACGGCTGGATCGTGGCCAAGCTCAACGGCAGTACCGAGCGCATCTGCCCGGTCACCGAGATCACGCTGCGCGGCCAGCACAACGTGGAGAACGTGCTCGCGGCCACCGCGTGCGCGCTCTGGACCGGCACGTCGCCCTCCGCGATCCGGCGCGGCGTCGCGGCCTTCCGCGGGGTGGCCCATCGCATCGAGCGGGTGCACGACGACCGGGGGGTCGTCTACTACAACGACTCCAAGGGCACCAACGTGGACTCGACGATCAAGGCGCTCGAGAGCTTCAGCGAGCCGGTGATCCTGATCGCGGGCGGCAAGGGCAAGGGCCAGGACTTCGGCCCGCTCGCCGAGGCGGCCCGCGGGCGGGTGCGGCGCGCGATCCTCATCGGCCAGGATCGCGTCCGGATCCGCGCCGCGCTCGAGCCGGCGGGGATCCCGGCGGAGGACGCGGAGTCCATGGACGACGCGGTCCGCCGGGCGCGCGAGGCGGCCCGGGTGGGCGACGTGGTGCTGCTCTCGCCCGCCTGCGCGTCGTTCGACATGTTCCGCAACTTCGAGCACCGCGGCGACGTCTTCAAGTCCGTGGTGCGGGCGCTGCTCGGCTGATGCCCCGCAAGCTCACGCCCGACCTGCCGCTCTTCGGGGTGGTGGTGACCCTCGTGTGCGTGGGCGTGGTGATGGTCTACTCGGCGAGCGCGATCGTGGCCGCGGACCGCTTCCACGATCCGTTCTTCTTCCTGAAGAAGCAGCTCTTCTGGGCGGTGCTCGGGCTCGGCTGCCTCTGGGCCGGGATGCTGCTCGACTACCGCTGGCTCGAGCGGCTGGTGATCCCGCTGCTCGTCGTCTCCTTCGCCCTGCTCGTCCTGGTGCTCGTGCCGCCGTTCGGCCAGTCCATCAACGGCACGCGGCGCTGGTTCCACGTGGGCCCGGTCTCCTTCCAGCCGGTGGAGCTGGCCAAGTTCTCGCTCGTGCTCTACCTCGCCTCGTTCCTCACCCGGCGGCAGGAGGTCATCGCGCGCTTCGCGGAAGGCCTGCTCCCGATCCTCCTGGTCACGGGCGGCATGGCCGCGCTCACTCTGCTGCAGCCGGACCTGGGCAATAGCCTGGCCCTCATCATCCTGACGCTCGCGCTCGCCTACATGGCGGGCGCCCGGGTGCTGCACATGGCGGCCATCGCGGGCTGCGCCCTGCCGGTGGTGATCGCGCTCATCGCGATGAAGCCCTACCGGTGGCGCCGCATGGTCGCCTTCATGAACCCCTGGGACGATCCGCAGGGCAGCGGCTTCCAGATCATCCAGTCCTTCCTGGCGCTGGGCTCGGGCGGCTGGCTCGGGGTGGGGCTGGGCGACTCCAAGCAGAAGCTCTTCTACCTGCCCGAGCCGTACACCGACTTCATCTTCGCGATCATCGGCGAGGAGCTGGGGCTGGTGGGCGCCACCGCGATCGTCGCGCTCTTCGCGCTCCTGATCTGGCGCGGCCTGCGGGCCGGCCTGCGGGCCCCCGACGCCTTCGGCGCCTACCTGGGCCTGGGGCTCACCATCATGCTCGCGACCCAGACCCTCGTGAACCTGGGCGTGGTGACGGGGGCGCTGCCCACCAAGGGGCTGCCGCTGCCGTTCATCTCCTTCGGGGGCTCGGCGCTCCTGATGGCGCTCTTCTCGGCGGGCGTGCTGCTCAACATCTCCCAACATGGAACCGGCGACCGAGAGGGGTTCATGGGAAAGTCCGCCTGATGTTCAAGAAGTACCAGCACATCCACTTCGTGGGCATCGGCGGCGTCGGCATGAGCGGCATCGCGGAGGTGCTGCTCACCCTGGGCTACCGCGTCACCGGCTCCGACGCGCGGCGGAGCGAGACGGTGGAGCGGCTCGAGCGGCTCGGGGCCAAGGTGTACCTCGGCCACGAGGGGACCCAGGTCGAAGGCGCGCAGGTTGTCGTCTACTCCTCGGCGGTGGCGCGCGACAACGTGGAGGTGCAGACCGCGCGCCAGCGCGGGGTGCCGGTGATCGGGCGGGCCGAGATGCTCGCGGAGCTGATGCGGCTCAAGTACGGCATCGCCATCGCGGGCACCCACGGCAAGACCACCACCACCTCGATGGTGGCGGCGGTGCTGGGCGCGGGCGGCTTCGATCCCACCGTGGTGGTGGGCGGGCGCGTGCACGGGCTCGGCGCCAACGCGCGGCTCGGTCAGGGGGAGTTCCTGGTCGCGGAGGCCGACGAGTCCGACGGCTCGTTCCTGAAGCTCTCGCCGACCATCGCGGTGGTGACCACGGTGGACGCGGAGCACCTGGATCACTACGCCGATCTCGACGCGATCGTGGCCGCCTTCCTCACCTTCGTGAACAAGGTGCCGTTCTACGGCTCGGCGGTGGTCTGCCTCGACGACCTGAACGTTCAGCGAATGATCCCCCGTATCGACAAGCGGGTGGTGACCTACGGCCTCGAGGCGGGGGCCGACCTGATGGCGCGGCGGCTCTCGTTCGCCGAGATGCGGTCGGTGTTCGAGGTGGTGCATCGCGGCAAGCCGCTCGGGCCGGTCACGCTCCAGGCGCCCGGGCGGCACAACGTGCTGAACGCGCTCGCCGCCGCCGCGGTGGGGCTCGATCTCGAGATGCCGTTCGACAAGATCCAGGCGGCGCTCGCCTCCTTCGCGGGCGTCCAGCGCCGGTTCCAGATCCGGGGTGAGGCCCAGGGCGTGCTCGTGGTGGACGACTACGGCCATCACCCGGCCGAGATCCGGGCGACCCTCGCCGCCGCCAAGGCGGGGTTCGACCGTCGGGTGATCACGGTGTTCCAGCCGCACCGCTACTCGCGGACGCAGCATCTACGCAACGACTTCCTGACCGCGTTCTACCAGTCCGACGTCCTCATCGTCATGGACATCTATGCGGCGGGCGAGGCGCCGATCGAAGGCGTCCACGCCCGCGATCTCGCCGACGGCATCGCGGCCCACGGGCACCGGGAGGTGCTCTACCTGGGCGGCGACCGCGCGGCCATCGTCGACTACCTGTGCGAATCCACCAGAGCGGGTGATCTCGTGCTCACTCTCGGGGCGGGCGACGTGGGGCAGCTGGGCGGGGAACTGCTCAAGCGCCTCGGCCCGGACCCCGGGACGACGTCCAAGAGGAGATAGGCATGCTGGGAGAGATCCGAGGCGAGGTTCGGTTCAAGGAACCCCTCAGCTTTCACACCTCCTTGCGCATCGGAGGCTCCGCGGACATCTTCATCGTCCCGCAGGACGTGGAGGACATCCGGCTCGCGCTGTCGTTCGCGGAGCGGGAGCAGCTCTCGCTCGACGTCATCGGCGGGGGCAACAACCTGCTGGTGAGCGACCGCGGGGTGCGCGGGGTGGTGCTCAAGCTCGAGGGCTGCCTGGGCCGCGCCGAGTTCAACGGCGAGGAGGCGGTGGCCGGCGCGGGGGTGAGCCTGTCCGCGCTGATCCGGGAGGCGGCCGCGCTCAACCTGGGCGGCATCGAGTGCCTGGTGGGCGTGCCCGCCACGGTGGGCGGGGCGGTGGCCATGAACGCGGCCACCCTGGACGGCGGCATCGCCGACTTCATCTCCGCGGTGTACTTCCTGTACCCCGATGGCACCCTCGGCGAGTTCAAGCCGGGGGCCGGCGGCTCGTTCAGCTACAACGTGTTCACGCCTCCCGCCCGGTCGGTGCTGATCGGCGCGCGCCTGCAGCTGCACCGGCGACCGTTCGCGGAGATCCAGAAGGACATCAAGCAGCGCCTCAAGCTGAAGAAGTCCACCCAGCCGCTGGCCCTGGCCTCCGTGGGCTGCGTGTGGAAGAACCCGCCGGGCGAGACCGCGACCCGGCTCATCGAGAAGGTGGGCCTCAAGGGCAAGCGGCTCAACGGGGCCGAGATCTCGGCCAAGCACGCCAACTTCATCGTCAATCGCGGCGGGGCCGCCGCCGTCGACATCAAGGCGCTCATGCAGCTCACCCTCGATCGCGTGCGCAACCACTTCGGCATCACGCTCGAGCCCGAGATGAAGACCCTGGGGGAGATTTGAGGCCGAGCGCGAGATGAGCGCCGGAACGATTGACCGCGCCGGAACGGTTGCGCGGACGGTCTGGTGTACCGGTTGCCCGCGGTTGGGGGAGTGCGGGGGCCATTTCTGGGCCCCCGCATTAGAAAGAGGAGCGGGTAGAAACAACCACCCAAACCTATGAGAGCCCATAGCTCAGTAATTTCCCCGCGAGGTGGGCGGGCCCGCGTCGAGGACCTCGCCGAGCAGGGCCGGGCGATGGCGCGGCAGCGTGTGTCGCGGGCGCGGCTCGCGCGGCGGATGACCCGGCGCGCGCGCTGGGTCGCCGCGCGCCTCGTGCCGATCGGCGTGTCGCTGGCGGTGCTGGCCGCGGGCGGCGCGGCGATAGGCTGGCTGCTCACGTCGCCCCGCTTCGCGATCACCGAGGTCGCGGTGGTGGGGGCGAGCCGGCTCACCCCGGAGGAGATCGTGGCCGCCTCCGGCATCGGCCCGGGCACCAATCTCTTCCGGCTGGACCGGAGCGCGGTGGTGGCGCGGCTGGAGGGGCTGCCGCTCGTGCGGCGCGCCGACCTCGTGCGGCGCTTCCCCAACCGGGTCACGGTCGCGGTGGAGGAGCGGCGGCCCTTCACGCTGGCCCACGCGGGCCGGCTGCACTGGATCGACGAGCAGGGCGTGAGCCTCGGCGCGGAGCCGCGCGCGGTGGTGCCGCAGGCGCCGGTGATCACCGGGCTGAGCCCCGCCGATCTCGCGGCGGGCGACGGGACGCCCGCCCCGCGGGTGGCCGCCGGGATCTCCCTGCTGCGGGTGCTGCTCCGCTCCGAGACCGCGCTCCTCCGGCAGATCTCGGAGATCGACGTGAGCCGGCCGGACGGCCCCGTGCTCTACACGGTGGAGGGCGTCGAGGTGCGGCTGGGCGCCGAGGACTGGGAGGCCCGGCTCGGCCGGCTGCAGGGCGTGCTGGCCCAGGTACGCGCGGGAGGCGAGCCGGTCAACGCGATCGATCTGCGCTTCCGCGATCAGGTGGTCCTCAAGACCGTGGCGAGGTGAGGAGGGGAATGGCCAGATCCCGAGTGCGTCAAGTCATCGCCGGGCTCGACGTGGGCACGACCAAGATCTGCTGCGTCATCGCCGACTGGTCGCCGGTGGGCAATCTCGACATCATCGGGGTCGGGGTGAGCCCGTCGCGCGGGCTGCGAAAGGGCGTGGTGGTGAACATCGACTCCACCGTCGAGTCCATCAAGCACGCCGTCGCGGAGGCCGAGGAGATGGCGGGCGTGGAGATCCAGTCGGTGATCGCGGGGGTGGCGGGCGGGCACATCCGGGGCATCAACAGCCGCGGGGTGGTGGCGGTCTCCGGCAAGCACCGCGAGGTGAGCCAGACCGACATCGACCGCGCGCTCGACGCGGCCCGCGCGGTCAACCTGCCCCAGGACCGCGAGATCATCCACGTGCTCCCCCAGACCTTCCTGGTGGACGACCAGGACGGCGTCAAGGAGCCGCTCGGCATGTCCGGGGTGCGGCTCGAGGTGGAGGTGCACCTCGTCACCGGGGCGACGACCTCGGTGCGGAACGTGGTCCGCAGCGTCAACCGCGCGGGCCTGCAGGTGCAGGACCTCGTGCTCGAGCCGCTGGCCTCCGCGGAGGCGGTGATCTCCGCCGAGGAGAAGGAGCTCGGAATTCTATTAATCGACCTCGGCGGCGGCACCACCGACGTGGCCCTCTTCCGCGACGGCGCGGTCTGGCACACGAGCAGCCTGCCGCTCGGCGGCGACCACATCTCCAACGACATCGCGGTGGGCCTGCGCACGCCGACCGCGGACGCGGAGGAGCTGAAGAAGCGCCACGGCTGCGCGCTCACCGCGCTGGTGCGCGAGGACGAGGTGGTGGACGTGCCGAGCGTGGGCGGGCGCAAGGCGCGGCAGCTCTCGCGCCAGATCCTGTCCGAGATCATCCAGCCCCGGGTGGAGGAGATCTTCACCCTGATCGCGCGCGACCTCGTGCGGGGCGGGCTCAACGACGTGGCCGCGGGCGGCGTGGTGGTCACCGGCGGCAGCTCGATCATGCAGGGCGTGCCCGAGCTGGCCGAGCAGGTCTTCGACACGCCGGTGCGGCGCGGGGTGCCCGCCGGGCTCTCCGGTCTCGCCGACGTGGTGCAGAGCCCGATCCACGCCACCGCGGTGGGGCTCGCGCTCTACGGGGCGCGCGGCCACGGGGCGGGCGGCGGGCCCACGGAACTGGAGGACGCCACGCTGGTCGGGCGCACCGGCCGGCGCTTGAGGGACTGGTTTGCGGAGCTCTTCTAAGGGAGGCGGCGAGGGGAAGCCCTCGCGCGCCGCCGGACAGGCGGATTTCTTCACGAACGTGCCGCCCGTCCGGGCGCGGCAACCACGAGCTCGATTGAAGGAGGACTCGATGGAGCACACTCAGAGGCGGCGGCCGGTGTTCGAGCTGGAGGAGGAGCGCGAGGCGGCGAAGATCAAGGTGATCGGCCTCGGCGGGGCGGGCTCCAACGCGGTCAACCGCATGATGGCGGCGTCCTTCACCGGGGTGGACTTCATCGTCGCCAACACCGACCTGCAGGCCCTCAAATCCTCACCGGCCCCGGTAAAGCTTCAGCTCGGCGCGCGGCTCACGGCCGGGCTCGGGGCGGGCTCGGATCCGGAGGTCGGCAAGAACGCGGCGCTCGAAGATCGCGACGCGATCAAGAAGGAGCTGGAAGGCGCCGATATGGTATTCGTCACCGCGGGTCTGGGCGGCGGCACCGGCACCGGCTCCGCGCCGATCGTGGCCTCGGTGGCCAAGGAGCTCGGCATCCTCACGGTCGCGGTGGTGACCAAGCCCTTCGCCTTCGAGGGCCGCAAGCGCGCGCTCCAGGCCGAGGCGGGCATGGCCGAGCTCCGCGCGGTGGTGGACACCCTGATCGCGATCCCGAACCAGCGGCTGCTCGCGGTGGTGGACCGCGGCACCCCGCTGCTCGAGGCCTTCAAGGTCGCCGACACCGTGCTGCTGCAGGCGGTGCAGGGCATCTCGGACCTGATCCTCGTCCCCGGGCTGATCAACCTCGACTTCGCTGACGTGCGCACGATCATGTCCGGCATGGGCATGGCGCTCATGGGCACCGGACTCGGCAAGGGCGAGCACCGCGCGCTCGACGCGGCCCAGAAGGCGGTGGCGAGCCCGCTGCTCGACGAGACCTCGATCGAGGGGGCGCGCGGCATCCTGATCAACTTCACGGGCGGGCCCGACCTCTCCATCCACGAGGTCGAGGAGGCCGCGCGCATCGTCCAGGAGGCCGCGCACGAGGAGGCCAATATCATTTTCGGCGCGGTGATCGACGAGACCCTGCGCGACGAGGTGCGCATCACCGTCATCGCCACCGGCTTCACCGAGCGCAAGGAGGCGACGCTGCCCAGCTCCAAGGTGGTGCCGATCCCCTCCGGCCCGCGCGGGCCCGCGCCGGCCAAGGACTGGCGCAAGCGGATCGCCGATCTCCGCGCGGAGGGCGAGGAGCCGGTGGAGGAGGATCTGGACGTGCCCGCGTTCCTGCGCCGGCAGGCCGACTAGGCCCCCTCACCCTGCCCTCTCCCCATCTACGGGGAGAGGGTGAGGGCGGGGCCGAGCTTGAACTTCTTCGCGGTGGTCTCCGAGGGTATGTAGCGCACGCTCCGACCCAGCCCGGCGCGCCCGCGCGGCATCGCGAGTCACGGGCCGGCCGCCGGGCCGGCGTACAGGCGCGGGCGGCAGTCGTGAGAGAATGACCGGGTGACGACATTCGCTCCGCGCTTTCACGACGATCCGCCCCGGTTCGTGACGTCCCGCCTGCTCGAAGACCACGGGCTGCCGCATCTGTTCACCACGCGGCACTTTCCCGGCGCGGTGAAGCCGACCGAGCCGCGGCCGCCCTTCGGGCCAGAGGCGGCGCCGCTCCTGGCTCCCCGCGGGCTCGGCGCCCCGCCCGCGTTCGCGCGGCAGGTGCACGGCGCCGCCGTGCTGCGTGCGGAGCGGGGCGGGTTTGCAGGCCGCGGCGATGCCCTGGCGACGGCCCGCCCCGGGCTGCCGCTGGCCATCTCCACCGCCGATTGCCTTCCCATCGTGCTCTACGACGCGCGCGCCGGGCGGCTGGCCGCGGTGCACGCGGGGTGGCGGGGCACCGTGCAGTCGGTGACCCGCGCCGCCGTCACCGACCTGGTCGCGGCGGGGAGCGCGGCCGCCGATCTGGTGGTCGCGATCGGCCCGTCCATCGGCCCCTGCTGCTACGAGGTAGATGCCCCGGTGATCGAGCGGCTCGAGGCGGCGTTCCCCGGCGGCTGGGAGCCGTGGGCGACACCCAAGGGGCCGGGGAAGTGGATGCTCGACCTCTGGCGGGCCAACCTGGATCAGCTCACCGCCGCCGGGGTCCGGCCGGGCCGCGTGGACAACCTCGGCCTCTGCACCGGCTGTCGCCCGGATCTGCTCTTCTCCTATCGCCGCGAGCGCGGCGCCGGCCGCCTGGTCACGGTGGCGGCGCTGCCCGAGCGGGCATGCTAGAATCCCCCCCACTCATGCTGGACATACGCGCCAATCTCGGGCGGGTCCAGGAGGCCGTAGCGCGAGCGTGCGCGCGATCCGGTCGCTCCCCCGACCACGTGCTCCTCATCGCGGTCTCCAAGACGATGGACGCCGAGCGCGTCCGGCTGGCCGTCGCGGCGGGCGTCGCGGCCCTGGGGGAGAACCGCGTCCAGGAGGCCCGCGAGAAGATCGAGGCGCTCGGGCACCCGGTGCCCTGGCACCTGATCGGTGGGCTCCAGACCAACAAGGCCCGGGACGCGGCGCGGCTCTTCGACTGGATCCACTCGGTGGATCGGCTCGAGCTGGCCCAGGAGCTGAGCCGTCGCGCCCACGGAGCTTCGCTCCCGCTGAACATCCTGCTACAGGTCAATCTCGGGGACGAGCCGCAGAAGGGGGGCGTGGCCCCCGCGGAGACGAAGCGTCTCTGCGAGGCCGTCGCGGGCCTGCCGGGCCTGCGGGTGCGCGGCCTGATGGCGATCCCGCCGGCCGCTCCCACGCCCGAGGAGACGCGGCCGCACTTCCGGACGCTCCGGGAGCTGCGCGACAGCCTGAGGCTCGAGCACCTGTCGATGGGCATGAGCGCCGACTATGAGGTGGCCATCGAGGAGGGCGCGACCATGGTGCGGGTCGGCACCGCGATCTTCGGCCCCCGGGCTTCTGCGCCCCTCTCCCCTCAGGGGAGAGGGCAGGGTGAGGGGAGTCCACGGTGAGCATCAAGGATAAGAAGGTCGGCTTCCTCGGCGCGGGCAATATGGGCGAGGCCATCATCAAGGGCCTGCTCCAGACCGGCCTCGTGCCCGCCTCGTCCATCGCGGCCACCGACGCGCGCGACGACCGGCTCCAGCAGGTGGCCAAGCAGTACGGCATCCGCGCCGCCGCGTCCAACCGGGAGCTGGTGGCGGAGGCGGACGTGGTGATCCTGGCGGTCAAGCCGCAGATCATGAGCGCGGTCCTGAAGGACGTCGCGGGTGCGGTCGATCGCGGCACGCTGCTGATCTCGGTGGCCGCGGGGGTGCCGGTGGCCGCCCTGCGCGAGGCGCTCGGCAAACCCGCGCGGCTGATCCGGGTGATGCCGAACACCCCCGCGCTGGTGCTGGAAGGCGTCACCGCGATCGCGCGAGCGGACGGGCTCGAGTCCGGCGATCTCGAGATGGCGCAGGAGCTGTTCGGCGCGGTGGGGCGCGTGGTGGTGCTCGACGAGGACCACCTCGACGCGGTCACCGGGCTCTCGGGATCCGGGCCCGCCTACGTGGCCATCGTGATCGAGTCGCTGGCCGACGGCGGCGTGAAGATGGGGCTGGACCGCGCCACCGCGATGATCCTGGCCACGCAGACCGTGCTCGGCTCGGCCAAGCTCATCCTCGAGACCGGGATGCATCCCGGGCAGCTCAAGGACATGGTGTCTTCCCCGGGCGGCACCACCATCGCCGGCATCGCGGCGCTGGAAGAAGGGGGAGTGCGGCGGACATTCATCAGCGCGGTGGAGCGCGCGACGCAGCGCTCTCGCGAGCTGGGGAAGAGATCCTAGCGTGCTCGACCTGATCTTCATGCTGCTCAGGCTCTACACGTGGGTGATCGTCGCGGCCGCGCTGATCACCTGGGTGAGTCTGGACCCCCGCAATCCCATTGTGAGGATCCTCCGTCAGATCACCGAGCCGGTGCTCGCACCGGCCCGGCGGCTGCTACCACCGTGGAAGACCGGCGGGCTCGACTTCTCTCCGCTGATCGTCATCTTCGCCATCTGGCTAGTGGAGTGGGTGCTTCGGCATCTGCTTCAGGCGCAGTATTGAGGAGGCCGCCGTGCGCATCACCCCCATGGATATCCGCCAGCAGCAGTTCACGGTGCGAATGTTCCGCGGCTTCGACGTCCAGGAAGTGGACACGTTCCTCGAGGACCTGGCGGGCGACTACGAAGCCATGCTGAAGGAGAACACCCTGCTCAAGGAGCATCTCCAGGCGGCGGAGGAGCGCACCCGCGGCCTCGAGCAGCGTGAGCGCATGCTCCAGGAGACCCTCGTCACCACCCAGAGGATGGTCGAGGAGATGAAGGACAATGCCCGGCGCGAGGCCCAGCTCGTGATCAAGGAAGCCGAGATGCAGGGCGAGAAGACCATCGAGGCCGCGCGCACCGCCGAGGCCGCCATCCAGGCCCAGATCAGCCAGCTCAAGCGCACCCGTCGGCAGCTCGCCGAGTCCCTGCGGGCCACCGTGGACATGTACCAGCGCCTGCTCGACCAGGACCTCGAGGCGGATGCGAACCAGAATGAATGACCTCGGAGGGGGGCTGCGCCCCCCTTCCGACGGTCGTCGCGCGCCTTTCGGCGCGCTCCTTCCTGCCTCCCCCAAAGACGGGTTGCGCGGGCGGAGCCCGCGCTCGAACGGGAACAGTACATCGGGGCAGCTGCTGGAGGTGCGGGTGCAGCCGCGGGCGCGGCGGAACGAGGTCGTGGAGCAGGCGGGCGGCGTGCTGCGGGTGCGGGTGACCGCGGCGCCGGAGGGCGGGGAGGCGAACCGGGCGGTGATCGCCCTGCTCGCCGACGCGCTTGGGGTCGCGCCGTCCCGCATCGCGTTGGTGCGCGGGGCCGCGTCGCGCGACAAGCTGTTCCGGATCGAGCGCGGGTCCCTCACCCTGCCCTCTCCCCGAAGGGGAGAGGGCGATCGCCGGTGATCACGCCGGTTCGCTGGGAAGACGGCCGGCTGGTGCTGCTCGACCAGACGAAGCTGCCCACCGAGGAGGTGGAACGCGCCTGCGCGTCCTGGCCGGAGGTGGCCGAGGCCATCCGCACCCTCGTGGTCCGCGGGGCCCCCGCCATTGGAGTGGCCGCCGCCTTCGGCGTCGTCCTCGCGGCGCGAGCGAGCGGCGCCACGAATCACGCCGCCCTGCTCGCCGATCTCGAGGAGGCCATCAAGGGGCTCGCCGCGACACGTCCCACCGCGGTCAACCTGTTCTGGGCGCTCGACCGCATGCGGCGTCTTGTCGTGGCCAGCGCGGACCTGCCGCCCGCCCGGCTGCGTGACCGGCTCCTCGAAGAAGCCCAGGCCATCCTGTCCGAGGACCTCGCCGCGAACCGCGCCATGGGCGCGCACGGGGCCGCGCTGGTGCCGGACGGGGCGCGCCTGCTCACCCACTGCAATGCGGGCGCGCTGGCCACCGCGGGCTACGGCACCGCGCTCGGGGTGATCCGCGCCGCGCATGAGCGGGGTAAGCTCGCGCTGGTCTGGGTGGACGAGACTCGCCCGGTCATGCAGGGCTCGCGGCTCACCGCGTGGGAGCTGGCCAAGGAGGGGATCCCCTACCGGCTGATCGCCGACGTGGCGGCGGGCTTCGTGATGAAGCGCGGCGAGGTGGACCTGGTCGTGACCGGCGCGGACCGCATCGCGGCCAACGGTGACACCGCCAACAAGATCGGCACGTACTCCGTGGCGGTGCTGGCCCGCCACCACGGCATCCCCTTCTACGTGGCCGCGCCGTCCTCCACCATCGACCCCTCGATCCCGAGCGGCGACACCATCGTGATCGAGGAGCGCGACGCGGCCGAGGTGCGCGGCGTGGCCGGGCGCCAGACCGCTCCCACGGCGGCCCCTGTGTTCAATCCGGCCTTCGACGTCACGCCCGCCGCGCTGATCAGCGCCATCATCACCGAGCGCGGCGTGTTCCGCCCGCCGTACCACTTCAGCTAGATCCCCTCTCAGGGGGGACCCGTATCTCCGCCAACCGCGACACCACCAGCGCCCGCCAGTACCACGACCGCACCGCGCACTCGCCCGAGTCGGTGCGGCGCAGCGGCCACGTGCTCGACTGGGAGACCAAGCCCCTGCCCTTCAAGGTCTACCCCGCGCTCGAGCAGATCCGGCTACCGACGGATCTCCCCGCGCTGACCGCCGATACGTTCGCCGCGCTCGCGCCCGGCGATCCGCCCGCGCGCCCGGTCCCGCTCGATCTCGAGCGCCTCGCCGCGCTGCTCTTCTTCTCCGCGGGTGTCACGCGGGTCAAGACCTACCCGGGCGGCGCCCAGATCCACTTCCGCGCCGCCGCCTCCACCGGCGCGCTCTACCAGACCGAGGCCTATGTGGTGGCCGGCGCGGTCGCGGGGCTCGAGCCGGGCGTCTACCACTTCAGCCCGGGCGACTTCAGCTTGAGGCGGCTTCGCGCCGGCGACTTCCGGGGCGCGGTGGCGCTGGCCACGGCGGACGACGCGGCGGCCGCCCAGCCGGCCTCGGTGATCCTCTCGGCCATCTACTGGCGCAATACCTGGAAGTACCAGGCGCGCGGCTACCGGCACCTCTTCTGGGATTCGGGCACGCTGCTGGCTCAGCTCTTGGCGGTGGCGCGCGCCCTCGACCTGCCGGCCCGCCTGATCACCGGGTTCGTGGACGCCCAGCTCAATGGCCTGCTCGGCCTCGATGCCGAGAAGGAAGGCGCGCTCGTGGCCGTCCCGCTCGGCGCCGCGGGCCCGGTGGCCGCCGCGTCCCCGGTCATCACCACGCTCGCGCCCGAAGTCATCCCCCTGTCCTCTCGAGAGGTCGACTATCCGCTCCTGCGCGACGCCTACGACAACTCCAGCCTCGACTCCGAAGCCGAAGTCACCGATTGGGGTCAGGTCTTGAATTCCGACATTTCACCGGCGCCCTCGCGCTCAAATGTCGTATTTCAAGACCTGACCCCGCTGCCGGGGCCGCTGGCTGGGGCGGGGCGGTCGCTCGCGGAGACCATCGCCAAGCGCGGGTCGACGCGCGAGTTCTCGGGCGAGGCGATCAGCGTCGAGGCGCTGTCGAGCGCGCTCTACCACGCCACGCGCGGGTTTCCCGCCGACGTGCCCGCCGGCCTGGTGGATCTCTACCTGAACGTCCACGCGGTGACGGGGCTCGAGCCCGGCGCGTACGCGTACGACCGTGCCGCCCACGCGCTCGTCCCCCTCCGGGCAGGGGATGTGCGCGAGGCGTCTGCCTTCCTCTGCCTCGAGCAGGCCCTGGGCGGGACCTCGAGCGCGACCGTCTTCTTCCTCGCCGATCTGGCGCGCGTGCTCGAGCGCGGGGGCAATCGCGGCTACCGGCTGGCGAACCTGGAGGCGGGCCTGATCGGGGGGCGGCTCTACCTGGGCGCCTACGGCCAGCGCTTCGGGGCCAGCGGCCTCACCTTCTTCGACCGCGCGGTGGTGGACTTCTTCTCGCCGCACGCGGCGGGCAAGGACGCGATCTTCGTCACTGCCCTCGGCCGCTCCGTGAAGACCTAGCCCCTCACCCTCTAGCCCCTCACCCTGCCCTCTCCCCAGAGGGGAGAGGGGGAAGAGGTTAGAAGTATGCGAGGAGGCGCCCGCAGGCGATCACGCCGATCCAGCAGACGAGGGACAGCACCCCCGCCAGCCTGGCCCAGGTGGGCGTGCCGGCCGCCACGTCCCAGCGCGCCACCGAGCGGAACGGCCACCGGTGGAACGCGGCGGCATTGAGCAGGGCGGTGGCGATCAGGATCAGCTTGATCCGGAAGGCCGGGTTCACCGCGAACTCGGTGGCGTGCGCGGTGAACATCATGAAGCCGGTGGGTGCCACGAGGAGGAAGCCGGCCCGCGCCCACGTGAGCAGATGCGCGGCGAGCCCGCTCACCGCGAGCGAGCGGCCCCGCCCGAGCAGCCGCAGGTCGAAGTAGAAGGCGCCCCCCACCACGAGCACGAAGCCCAGGATGTGCACGATCTCGACGATGGGGTAGAGCCACTGCCACTGGCGCATCGCCACCGCCAGGGCGGACGTCTCGAGCCAGACGAGCCAGGCGGCCCCCTCGGGCGGGTGCACAGCCTAGCGGAGTTCCGTTGTCTTCCCGCCGACCATGATCCGCTCGGCGCGCAGCTCGTCGGGATCCGTGCGGTTGGGGTAGCCCACCACGGTGGCGGTCGCGCCGGGCCGGAGATCGGCGCGGGGCAGGCCGCGGTTCTCCATCCGCGTGGGCGGGGCCAGTACCACGACCCAGACCTTGCCGCCGGCCTCGAGCCGGATGTATCCGTGCGGGTGCTCGTAGCCGGCCTCGCGGACGGTGCCGGTGAGCGTCATCTCCTTGCTGCTGTCGTAGCCGCTCCAGCCGTGATGCGCCACCGCGGGCGCGCTCGCTAGCGCTAGGAGCGTAAGCGTGAATGGGATCAATACGTGTAGTCTCACCCTGGCACCTCTCTTGTATTCGTTCGGCTCGCCTTCGGCTGCGCCTCGCCCTACTCGGACTAGCTCTCTCACCGTGGTTCAGGTCTTGCCGTGTTCGGGTCTTACCGTGGTCAGGGCGCCGGCAGTTGCCCCGCCACCGAGAAGGTCCCGTTCCCGTGCGGCGTGACAATGACCAGCTCGGCCATGGCCGGGCTCACGCCGACGAAGGCCACGATATTGGCGCCGTGGGTCACCAGGATCGTGTTGCCGCCCGCGCGCTTCTCGCCCGCGAGGTCCCGGAAGGCCCGGGTCTGCTCGACCTGCCGCGTGCGGTCGGCGAAGAGCGAGCTCAACGGCTCCCACGGCTCGGCCGATCCGAACGCCAGCCGCGCGGTCTCGAGACAGCGGCACCACCGGCTCGACAGCACCCGCGCCACCGGGATCGCGCGGGCCTTGAAGGCGGCGCCGATCCGTCGCGACTCCTCACGTTCGGCCTCGGTCAGGTTGCGCTGGGTCACACAGTCGTCCAGTCGAAAGCCGGTTGGGTCCCCGACGCCGGGGGTCGTCGTGGCGTGGCGGAGGAGCACCACCTGGCCGCCCGCCGCGAGCCGGCCCCAGAGGCCCTCGTCGGCGCGCGCGGGGCCGACAAGCGCCGGGGCCGCGAGCAGGAGCAGCGCGGTGACCCCGGCGATCCCTTTCGACGGCGACAGTTGGGGCACGGGGCACATGGTACACGGCTTCACAAGATGGGCGCTCGTTGCAAGGTGTCGCGCGCTTCTGATACCGTGGTCGGGTCAACCTGACCCCCAAGGAGCTTGTAATGAAGAAGTACTACCTGATGGCGCCCGGTCCCACGCCGGTGCCGTCGAACGTGCTGCTGGCGATGGCCCAGCCCATGCTCCACCATCGGACGCCGGAGTACGAGGCGCTCTTCCTGGAGGTCCGGGCGGGGCTCAAGCGGCTCTTCCAGACCAGCCAGGACGTGATCCCGTTCACGTCGTCGGGCACCGGGGCCCTGGAGGCCGCCGTGTGCAACACCCTGTCGGCGGGCGACACGGTGCTGGTGCTCCGCGCGGGCAAATTCGGCGAGCGCTGGGAGGAGATCTGCCGCACCTACGGCGTCACCGTGATCCCGCTGGACGCGCCCTTCGGCCAGACGGTGCCCGCTTCCGCCTTCGCGGAGGCGCTCGGCCGCCACCCGGACGTGAAGGCGGTGCTGATGCAGCACAGTGAGTCGTCCACCGGCGTGCTCCACGACGTCAAGGGCGTCGCCGCGGTCACGCGCGCGACCGGCGCGATCCTGGTCGTCGACGCGGTGTCGAGCCTCGGTATCGCCGACCTGCGCATGGACGAGTGGGGCGTGGACGTGGCGGTCGCGGGCTCCCAGAAGGGGCTGATGCTCCCACCCGGCCTGTCCTTCTGCGCGCTCTCCGAGAAGGCGTGGGGCCACGTGAAGGCCTCGCGGCTGCCGAAGTACTACTTCGACATCGCGACCGAGCGGAAATTCGTCGCGAAGAACGAATGCCGCTTCACCCCGGCCGTCTCCATCTTCGTGGGGCTGCGCGAGGTGCTGAAGATGATCGAGGCCGAGGGCCTGCCGAACGTGTTCCGGCGCCACGAGCGGCTGGCCCGCGCCACCCGCTCCGGGGTGGAGGCGCTGGGGCTCGAGCTGTTCGCCAAGACCGGGCCGAGCCCGGCGCTGACCGCGGTGGTCGCGCCGCGCGGGATCGACAGCGAGGCGGTGCTGTCCACCTACTCGACCTCGCACAACATCACGATCGCGGGCGGGCAGGGGGAGATGAAGGGGCAGGTGTTCCGGCTCGGCCACATGGGCTACGTCGGCGACTTCGACGTGATCACCGCGCTCGCCGCGCTCGAGCAGGTGCTGCAGGAGCTCGGCCACCCCGTCGACTTCGGGGCCGCGGTCCGCGCGGCCCAGAAGGTCCTGGCCGAGCGCTGAGCGCGATGCGCGTGCTGCTGGTCCGTCACGCGGAGACCGACTGGAACCGGGAGCGCCGCTTCCAGGGCTGGCGCGATAGCCCGCTGTCCGCCACCGGCCGCGGGCAGGCCGAGTCCGCGGCGCGGCTCCTGGCCGGCTCGCCGGTGGCCGCGGTCTGGTCGAGCCCGCTCGGGCGGGCGCGGGAGACCGCCGCGATCATCGCGGCGCCCCACCAGCTCGCGGTGCGCGAGGCGGAGGCCTTCAAGGAGATGGGCTTCGGGGAGTGGGAGGGGCTCACGCGGGACGAGGTGCAGGCGCGCTTCCCCGACCCGCTCCGCGCCTGGGCCGAAGCGCCGCACGAGGCCGCGTGGCCCGGGGCGGAGACGCTGGCCGCGGTGCGCGCCCGGGCCCTGGCGGGCCTCGCGGCGATGCGGGAGGCCCACCCGGAGCAGACCGTCTGCCTCGTCTCCCACGGGATCACGGGTCGGGTCCTGATCCTGGAAGCCCTCGGCCTCGGCCTCGACCGGCTCTGGGCGCTCCAGCTCGCCTCCGCCGGCATCTCGGAGCTCGAGTTCCGCGACGACTGGACCACGCTGCACCGGATGAACTCGCTCGTCCACCTGACCGACGTCGCGATCGCCTGAGGCCGCCGTGAGCGTGCCGCGCAAGAGCCAGCCGACTCAACTGCCCCCAAGACAACTTCCAAAGGGCGCCAAGATCTACCTGCCCGACGAGGCGGCCCGCAAGCGGGCGGTGGAGGAGCGCCTCTTCGAGGTCTTCCGGCGCTGGGGCTATCGCGAAGTGGTGACCAGCGCGTACGAGTACTTCGACGTGCTCTCCCACGGCACCGACGGAGAGCTGCAGGAGCGCATGTTCAAGATGGTGGACCGGGAGAGCGGGCGGCTCCTCGCCCTGCGCGCGGACGTCACACCCCAGATCGCGCGAATCGTCGCCACCCGGATGCGGGACGAGCCCAAGCCGCTGCGCCTGGCCTACGTCACCGACGTGTTCCGCTACGAAGAGCCGCAGGTGGGCCGCTACCGCGAGTTCTACCAGGCGGGCGTGGAGCTGATCGGGCTGCCCAATCCCGAGGGCGACGCCGAGATGATCGCGATGACCGTCGAGGGCCTCCGCGCCTTGGGTCTCGAGCGATTCCAGATCGACGTGGGGCAGACCGAGTTCTTTCGCGGCATCCTGGACGACGTGGCCGCCGACCCCGCCACCGGAAGGGAGCTGCGGTCGGCGCTGGGCCACAAGGACCTCTCGGCCCTCGAGCGCCTGGTGGGCGAGCTCGCCGCGCCCGCGGCGGTGACCGAGCTGCTGCTGGCCCTCCCCACGCTCTACGGGCGCGGCGACGTGCTCGATCGCGCCGAGCGCCTCGTCAAGAACCCGCGGTCGGAGGCCGCGCTCGCCAACCTGGCCGAGATCTACCGGCTGCTGCGCGCCTACGGCCTCGCCGACTCGGTCCTGCTCGACCTGGGCGAAGTGCGTGGCTTCGACTACTACTCGGGCGTACACTTCGAGGCTTACGTGTCGGGTCTGGGCGCCCCGCTGGTGGGGGGCGGGCGCTACGACCAGATGCTGGCCCGGTTCGGCTACGACTGCCCGGCCACCGGCTTTGCCTTCGAGACGGGCCGGGCGCTGCTGGCGATGGCTTCGCAGGGGGCGGAGCCGCGGCTGCCCGGGCCCGACTTTTTCGTGATCGATTTCACGGCGGACAAGACCCGCGCGCTCGCGCTCTCGCGGCGGCTGCGGGACGCGGGGGCGGCGGTGGCGCGCGACATCATCAGCCGGCCGCTGGCCGAATCGCTGGCCTATGCCCGGGGGCAGCGCGCCGCCTGGGCGCTGGTCATCGGCGCCGACGGGGCCGATCCGGACCTGGTGCGGGTCCTGGATCTCCGGGCGGGAGCGGAAGCGGCGGAGGAACGGATGGTGACGTGCGGCGAGCTGCTCGCGGACCCGCGGCCGCACTTCCCGGGTCTTGGAGACGGAGATGCCTAATATCGTGGTGGTGGGTGCGCAGTGGGGCGACGAGGGCAAGGGCAAGATCGTGGACGTGCTCGCGCCCCACGTGGGCGTGGTCGTCCGCTACCAGGGCGGGAACAACGCCGGCCACACGGTGGTGGTGGGCCGGGAGAAGTTCGTGCTCCAGTCCATCCCCTCCGGCATCCTGCATCCGGGCGTCCGCTGCGTCATCGGCTGCGGGGTGGTGATCGACCCGGCCTCGCTGATCGAGGAGATGGAGTCGCTGGTGCAGCGGGGGGTCTCGCTGGACGGCAACCTTTACATATCCAAGAACGCGCACCTGATCATGCCCTATCACCCGGCGCTCGACCGGGCCTCCGAGTCGCAGGCGGGCAAGCGCCGGATCGGCACCACCGGCAAGGGGGTGGGCCCCGCCTACGCCGACAAGGCGGCGCGGATCGGCATCCGCATGGCCGACCTGCTCGACGAGGAGCTCTTCCGGGAGAAGCTCGAGTTCAATATCCAGCAGAAGAACCGGCTGCTCCGGGAGATCTACGACGAGCAGACGTTCACGGTGGACAGCATCCTCGGCACCTACCTCCGCTACGCGGGCTGGCTCGCCCCGTACGTGACCGACACCGCGCTGCTCCTGCATGGGTGGATCGAGGCCGGGCACTCCATCCTGTTCGAGGGTGCCCAGGGGACCATGCTGGACATCGACCACGGAACCTATCCCTTCATCACCTCCTCCAGCACCACCTCGGGCGGCGCCTCCACCGGTACCGGTGTGCCGCCCACCAAGATCAACGGGGTGCTCGGCATCTCCAAGGCCTACTGCACCCGCGTGGGCGGCGGCCCCTTCCCCACCGAGGTGTCGGGGGAGCTGGCCGAGTTGCTCCGCGCGCGCGGCAACGAGTACGGGGCGGTCACGGGCCGGCCCCGCCGCTGCGGCTGGGCGGACGCGGTCGCGCTCCGCTACGCCGCGCGCATCAACGGGCTCGACACCATCGCGCTGACCAAGCTCGACGTGCTCGATAGCTGCGAGACGGTGCGCATCTGCGTGGGCTACCGGTATCGGGGCGAGGTGCTCACCGACTTCCCGGAGGAGGAGCGCATCTGGACCACCGCGGAGCCGGTCTACGAGGAGCTGTCGGGCTGGCAGAGCTCCACCCACGGCCTGCGCGACTACGCGGCGCTGCCGTCCAAGGCGCGCGAGTACGTCGAGCGCCTCGCCGAGCTGATCGGGGTGCCGGTCTCCCTCGTGTCCACCGGCCCGGTGCGCGACGAGACCATCCTGGTGAGCGACTCGGCGCTCACGCGCTGGTTCCCCGCCCTCCGGAGCGCGCTCCCCGCGCACTGAGGGTATGGCGCTCAAGATCCTGATCGTCGACGACGAGGAGCCGGCCCGCCAGGGCCTGACCGCGCTCCTGGCCCGCTGGGGCTATGACGTGGACGAGGCGGGCGATGGCCAGGAGGCGCTCGCCAAGGCCGCGGCGGGACTGCCCTCGGTCGTGCTCTCCGACCTCGTCATGCCCAAGATGGACGGTCTCGAGCTGCTCCGCGCGCTCAAGACCGACGTGCCCTTCGCCTCGGTGATCCTCCTGACCGGGCAGGGGTCGATCGACACCGCGGTGACCGCGATGAGGGAGGGCGCCTACGACTACCTGACCAAGCCGGTGGACGTGGCGCGCCTGCGGCTGCTCATCCCCAAGGCGGCCGAGCGAGGCGAGGCGCTGCGGGAAGTCGCGCTGCTGCGCCGCAGGCTGAGCCAGGTCTGGGGCATGGGGCGCCTGGTGGGCACCAGCGCGGGCATGCAGGAGGTGTATCGGCTCATCGAGGTGGCGGCGCCCACGACGGCGCCGGTGCTGATCAGCGGGGAGAGCGGCACCGGCAAGGAGCTGGTGGCGCGCACGCTGCACGATCTCTCCCCGCGCGCCAAGGGCCCGTTCGTGGCGGTGAACTGCGCGGCGATCCCGGAGACCCTGCTGGAGAGTGAGATCTTCGGCCACGAGAAGGGGGCCTTCACCGGCGCGCTGGAGCGGCGGCCCGGCTGCTTCGAGCTGGCCCACGAGGGCACCATCTTCCTCGACGAGATCGCCGAGATGAACCCGGGCACCCAGGCCAAGTTCCTCCGCATCCTGCAGGACGGCACGGTGCGGCGGCTGGGAGGCCGGACCGAGATCAAGGTGGACGTACGGGTGCTCGCCGCGACCAACAAGGATCCGGTCAAGGCCATCCAGGAGGGCAGCTTCCGCGAGGACCTGTACTATCGGTTGAACGTGGTGAGCCTCGTGATGCCGCCGCTGCGCGACCGCCGGGACGATATCCCGGCGCTGGTGCAGGCGTTCATGGAGGAGTTCAACGCCCGCTACGACAAGCACATCCGCGCGCTGGACGAGAGCGTGCTGAGCGGGCTCGTCGCCCAGTCCTGGCCGGGCAACGTCCGCGAGCTGCGCAACACGCTCGAGCGCGCGATCATCGTCTGCGAGAACGACACCATCCTGCCCAAGCACATTCCCCCGTCGCCGTCCCTGCGGGTGGCCGATCCCGGCGACGGGCCCGACTCGGTGAGCTTCCGGGTGGGGACGAGCCTGGAGGACGCGGAGAAGGCCCTGATCTTGAAGACCCTCGCGGCCAACGGCAACAACAAGACGCGCGCCGCCGACGTGCTCGGCATCAGCCTCAAGACGCTGCACAACAAGCTCAAGACCTACGGCACCTAGCATGCGACGGCTCGGGGTCCGCGGACGGGAGGCGCTGGTCGTCAGCCTGCTCACCCTGCTCGTGGTCTCCACCGCCACCGCCATCCACCTCTCCCAGCTGAGCCGCGTCGTGGTGCAGGAGGCGGTGAAGCAGGCCGAGCTCATCGCCAAGCAGATCTACGCCCAGACCAGCCGCGCGCTGCAGCGCACCCCCGGCGCCGATCCGCTCGCCGCGCTGCGGGACGATCCGGAGCTGCGCAGCTTCCTCGACGCGAGCGTCGGCTACTCGCCGCACCTGCTCTACGCCCTCGTCACCGACCACACCGGCACCGTGCTGCTCCACACCGAGCGCCAGAAGGAGGGCAAGCCGGAGCCGGAGCGGCCGAACCTGGACGGGCTCCTGAAGGTGGACACCCTGAGCCGCTTCTCCGCGCTCTACACCACGGGCCGCACCTACGAGACGGTGCTGCCGATGACGCTCAACGACCGCCTCTTCGGGTCCATTCGTCTGGGCGTGTCGACCACGCTGCTGCGGCGCGAGGTCACGAGCTCGCTCCAGCAGAGCCTAGCCGTGGCCGCGGTCGCGCTGCCCCTGGCCTGGCTCGCCGCGATGGTGCTGGCGCAGCTCACCGTGCGGCCCATCCGCGCCATCGTGGGCCAGGTGGACCGGATCCGCCGGGGTGAGCCGCTGGAGGCCACGCCGGTGGCGCTGGGCGGCGACGAGTTCCAGGAGCTGTCCTCCCAGCTCACGCGCCTGGGGCGCGAGCTCCAGGCGGACCGGCTGTCGACCCTCAGCGAGAAGGCGCACCTCCAGGGGGTGGTCGACCAGCTGGAAGACGGGGTCATCTTCCTCAACCCGGAGCGGCATATCCTGTTCTTCAACCGGGCCGCGGAGACGGTGGTGGGCCTCCCGCTCGAGCGGACGGTCGGCCTGCCCATCCACGAGGTGCTGGACCCCGCGCATCCGCTGCTGCCCTTCGTGGACCAGGTGCTCGTCGGCTCCGCGGGCATCCGCAACGCCACCGTGGTGCTGCCCCACGACGGCCGCGACAAGGAGTTCCTGGTCTCCGCCTTCCACATGGAGGACGCCCACCGGGTGATGGGCGTGGCGGTGCTGCTGAAGGACCTCGAGTCCATCAAGACGGTGCAGTCCCTGGTGAGCTACTCGGCCAAGCTGGCCGCGCTCGGCCGGCTCACCTCGGGGGTGGCCCACGAGGTGAAGAACCCGCTCAACGCGATGATGATCCACGTCGAGCTGCTCAAGGAGCGGCTCGAGGACTCGGGGGTGGACGTCAAGAAGAGCCTGGAGGTCATCGGCGGCGAGATCCGGCGGCTGGATCGCGTGGTGCAGGGCTTCCTCAAGTTCATGCGACCGCAGGAGCTGACGCTGAAGCCGGTGGATCTCAACGCCATGCTCCAGAGCGTGTGCGCGCTGCTGGAAGCGGAGAGCCTGAGCCACGGCGTGCGCTTCGTCCTCGAGCTGGACGCGGCCTTGCCCGCGGTGAGCGCCGACGAGGAGCTGCTGCGCCAGGCCTTCATCAATATCGTGCAGAACGCGGTGCAGGCGATGCCGAGCGGCGGGGCGGTGCGCATCCGCACCCGCCCCGAAGAGGTCGACTGGGTGCGCGTGACGGTGACCGACCAGGGGGTGGGCATCGCGCCGGAGGACGTGGACAAGATCTTCAAGCTCTACTACACGAGCAAGCCGGGGGGCAGCGGCATCGGGCTCTCGGTGGTGTACCGCATCGTGCAGCTCCACGACGGCACGGTCGAGGCGAAGTCCGAGCTGGGGCGGGGGACGGCCGTGATCGTCCGCCTGCCGGTGCGGTGACGCGCGTGCGCGGGCCGATCTGGCTGCTGCTCGCCGCCGCGACGCTGGGCGGCTGCGCGAGCGCCGGCGACTTCCTGGTGCCCGCGCCGTCCATGGCCCCGCCGCGCGCCGCGACCGCCGGCGAGGAGGATCCCGCGGCCCGGCCGGCGCCGGCGGTCAGGGAGCCCGTGCCCGGGCCCGCTCCGCCCCGGCCCGCGCCCGCGGCGCCGCTCGCGACGCCGCCCACGCCCCCCGCGCCGGTCCAGCCGCCCCCGCGCAGCGCGGCGATTCCCCGCGAGCCGCCGGTGCTGGCCCCGCAGGCCAGCGCGGAGGAGGAGCAGCGCCTCAAGGCGCAGGCCGAGCGCCGTATCGAAGGCACCGAGAAGCTCGTGCAGCGGATCGATCCCGCGCGCCTGCCCCGTGAGCAGCAGGAGAACTACCGGACCATCCAGAGCTTCCTCGTCAAGGCCCGCGAAGCGCTCTCGACCCGCGACGTGCAGCGCGCGTTCACGCTGGCCGACAAGGCCTACCTCCTGGCCGACGAGATGTCGAAGGCTCCCCGCTGACGGAGCGTGTAAACCAGAGGAGATCATCATGCGCAGTGTATTCCTGGGATTCACGCTGGCTCTGGGCGCGCTCACCGCGGCATGCACCATCGATCCGCCCGCGGGGACGCCGACGCCCCCGATGGCCGGGGTGCTCGAGCCAGGGCCCCGCGAGGCCCGGTTCGGTCGCACCGGGGAGGAGGTCATCAACAACCCGCAGCTTCGCGACAAGATCCGCAGCCTCTTCGGCGCCGACTGGACACCGGCCGCGGAGGGCCGCGGCAAGATCGCCAAGGGCGCCGCCGCCTACGTCGGTCGCACCGAGCCGCCGCGCGGGGTTCGGGTCGGAGACGCCAACTACGTGGCGGTGACCGGCTGCGTGCCCGCGAACTGCGGGGGCGAGCGCGTGCTGCTGCTGATCCAGGAGAGCGGAGAGGGGCTCCTGGCCCGGCTGGACGAGGGCGGCTTCTCCCACTACTACGCGTACGGGGGTAACTGGGGGCTCGCCGGCACGACGGCGCAGATCGTGGACAGCGCGCGGCGGGCGCTCGAGCGCTCCGGGAACCCGTACCCGCGGACCTGAGGGCGAGCGCACCCTTGACCGGCTCCGGATCGACCGATATGCTGAGGCTTGCCTACCTGGTCCGGTCGTCCTCGCTGGTTGCCTGTGCCATGTGGATACTGAGCGCGCGAGTGGTTTCCGTGGTGTTGGCGGCGCCCCGCGGTCCGGAGCGCGGCGCGTGAGCGACCTTGCGCGTCTCCTCGCCTGGGCGGACGAATGGTTGGCCGGACCCGGCAGCATCCTGCTCATGACGGACTACGACGGCACCCTGACCCCCATCGTGGACGACCCGGCCGACGCGGTCCTCGCCACGCGGACCCGCGAGGACCTCGCGCGCCTCGCCCGCTCACCGCGGGCCGGGGTGGCCGTGATCTCGGGGCGCGGCCTCGAGGATCTGCGGGCCCGCGTGGCGCTGGACGACGTCATCTACGCGGGCTGCCACGGGCTCGAGATCGAGGGACCGAACCTCGCCTTCCGTCATCCGGACGCGCTGGCCCAGCAGGCCATGTTGTGGGCGGTGGGGGACGTGCTGGTCCGCCGGGCCCCCTCGGTGCGCGGGATGCGGGTGGAGACGAAGGGCCTGGCGGTGGCCGTGCACTACCGGCACGTGGCCGCCGACGAGATCCGCCGGGTCGAGATCGAGCTGGCCCGGGCGATCAGCGAGCAGGGGAGCCGGCTCAAGATCTTCCATGGCAGCAAGGTGATCGAGGTGCTGCCGCAGGTGGCCTGGACCAAGGGCGAGTGCGCCCTGTGGATCCAGGAGCGACTGCGGGCGAGCCTGCCCGAGCCGGCGCTCTGGCTCTACCTGGGCGACGACTGGACCGACGAGCACGCCTTCGAGGTGCTCAGCGGCCAGGCGCTCACGATCCGGGTCGGCGATGCGGTGCCCGCGTCCAAGGCGGCGTACCGGCTGCACGACGTCTCCGAGGTCCACCAGCTCCTGGCCCTGCTCGCCGACGGGGTCACCGCGGAGAGCCGCGCATGAGGTTCCAGCTCCGGCTGGTCGCGGCGCTCTGGGTCGCCTCCCTGGTCGTCATCGGGGTCTTCGCCTACCTGCAGATCGCCGAGGAGCGCCAGCGGCTGATCAATGAGCTCGACCGGCGCGCCGCCCTCGTGAGCGAGAGCCTCAAGGAGGTCCTGGAGCCGGTACTGGCCCGTGGCGGCAACAAGGCCCAGATCGACCGGCTGATTAAGAAGTTCAGCAAGCCGGACCTGGATCTGGCGGTCTACGACCGGGTCGCCTCGATGATCTCGGTCACGCCGAGCGTGTCCAAGGTGATCGAGACCCCGCCCCCGGAAGTGACGTGGGCGCTCACGTCGGGGGCGGTGCAGACCGGCTTCCGCAAGCTCGACGGCAAGACCCTCTACGTCTACGCGGATCCGATCCTGCGCGACGACAAGGCCACCGGGGCGCTCGTGGTCTTCCTCGACGCCTCCGCCCTCAAGGTCGCCGAATGGGAGCGCTGGCGCTTCAACGCCATCCGCTTCCTGGTCTTGGCCGTGGTGCTGGCCCTGATCGCGCTGCTCGTCGTCCGCATGAGCCTGACCCAGCCGCTGGCCAAGATGGCGCGCTGGACCAAGGCGGTGCGGCGGGGCCACGCGATCGACCCGCCCGAGATGCCGGACGAGAGCCTCTTCGGCCCCATCGCGCGCGAGGTCACGGTGCTGGCCAAGAACCTGCAGCGGGCGAAGGCGGCCGCCGAGGAAGAGGCCGCGCTGCGCCTGATCGGCCAGACCCTCTGGACGGAGGAGCGGCTCAAGCAGTTCGCCAAGATGCGGCTCGGGGAGCGGCCGCTGGTGGTGGTCTCCAACCGCGAGCCCATCAGCCACGTCTGGAAGGACGGCCGCATCCAGGTGATCACGCCGGCCAGCGGCCTCGTCACCGCGATGGATCCGGTGATGCGCGCCTGCGGCGGCATCTGGGTCGCGCAGGCCAGCGGCGACGCGGACCGGGAGACCGCGGACGCGCGGGGCCGCCTCCGCGTTCCCCCCGACGACCCGCGCTACACGCTCAAGCGCGTCTGGCTCACCCCGGAGGAGGAGCAGGGGTACTACTACGGCTTCTCCAACGAGGGCCTGTGGCCGCTCTGCCACATCGTGCACAACCGGCCCCTGTTCCGCCCGGAGGACTGGGCGCACTACCGGGCGGTCAACGAGAAGTTCGCGGCCGCGGTGCTGGAGGAGATCGCGGGCACCGAGTCGCCGATGGTGCTGATCCAGGACTACCACTTCGCGCTCCTGCCCGGGCTCATCAAGCGCGAGCGCCCGGACGCGCGCACCGCGATCTTCTGGCACATCCCGTGGCCGAACTTCGAGGCCTTCTCGATCTGCCCGTGGCAGGACGAGCTGCTCCTGGGCATGCTGGGCGCCGACCTCATCGGCTTCCACACCCAGTATTACTGCAACAACTTCCTGGACACGGTGGAGCGGGCGATCGAGGCCCGCATCGACTGGGAGCGCTTCTCGGTGACGCGCGGCCAGCACGTGACCTCGGTGAAGCCGTTCCCCATCAGCGTGGCCCCCGGGTTCGTGGACAATCCACCCACGACTTCTCGACAAGCGCTCCTCGCGAGCTTGGACACCACCGCCGAGTTCCTCGGGGTGGGCGTGGAGCGGCTCGACTACACCAAGGGCCTGCCCGAGCGCTTCCGGGCGCTCGGCCGGTTCTTCGAGCGCTTCCCGGAGTACCGCGAGCGCGTGGTCTTCGTGCAGCTCGCCGCGCCGAGCCGCAGCACCATCCCGCGCTACCAGGCGCTGGAGGCCGAGGTGGACGCGGCGATCCAGGAGGTGAACGGGACGTACCAGACCAAGCGGTGGAAGCCCATCCTCTACTTGAAGCGGCACCACGAGCACCGCGACATCTGGCCCTTCTACCGCCACGCCGACTTCTGCATGGTGACCTCGCTGCACGACGGCATGAACCTGGTCGCCAAGGAGTTCATCTCGGTGCGCGAGGACGAGGAAGGGGCGCTCATCCTGAGCCAGTTCACCGGCGCGTCGTCGGAGCTGCGGGACGCCATCCTGGTGAACCCGTACGACGTGGACGGCATGGCCGAGGCCATCCGCACCGCGGTCGCGATGCCGAGTGATGAGCGCCGGGCGCGCATGGGGCGCATGCGCGAGGGGGTGCGCGAGCACAATATCTACCGCTGGGCGGGGCTCCTGCTGAGCGAGCTGGAGCGGATTCCCGAGACCCAGGTCTCCACCCCTGAGCCGGCGGCCTGGGACAAGAAATAAAAACGAAAAAGGGGGGAGGGACGCGAGTCCCTCCCCCCTTGGTAGAGCGTACTAGGAGTTCTTCTAGTCCTGATCCACCAGCATCTTGACGGTGACCCGGCGCTTCTTCTCGTCCGGGGTCTCCTTGGCGGTGATGGGTCCGAGACCCACCGCGTGCACCCGCGTGAGCGGGATGCCCTTCTCCACCAGGAAGCGACGCACCGCCTCGACCCGGCGCTGGCTGAGCCCGTAGTTGTAGTCCACGGTGCCCTTCGGGTCGGTGAAGCCACCCAGCTCCACGATCAGGGTGGGATTGCCCTGCAGCTCCTTCACCACACCGGCCAGCGCGGTCTGCGCCCCGTCGGTGAGCTCGGCCTTGTCGAAGCCGAAGTAGACCTCGAGGGTGTCGGCCGTCTTCTGGTTGTAGCGGTTCGACCACAGCCGGGTCAGGCGGGTGTCCACGCCCTCGGCCTTGGTCATCGCCGCGTCGGCCCGGCTCCGGGCCTCGGCCACGGCGCCCTCCAGGCTCTTCACCTGGGTGGTCACGCCCTTGACCTCGGTATTGACGCCCTCGACCTGGCCCTCGACCTTCACGAAGCGCTGGTCGACCTCGACGTCCTTCTTCGCGAACATGTCACGCACGAAGCCCTTCGTGGCGCACCCGGATACCAGCAGGACTGCCAGTGGCAGCAGGACGCCGATCTTCATCACCTGTCGCATGTACCCGCCTCCTTTGTTAACGTTGACTGACGTATACGACGAATTGCGAACCTGCCTGGGAGAGCAACAAGCAAGCCAAGCGGGTGAGGGGCGAGGGGTCGAGGCGGGGTGCGTCATTTCGTGCGCTCTGGCCTCTATTTGCGAGGCACCGCCGTGCCGCCGGGGACGCGCGCTAAGAGCCAGATTCGATGGCGCGTTTATAAACTTTACACACTGCGTGTAATCGTTACACGGCCCCCTCGCCCAGAGGCTAGTGGACGGGGGCGGGCATGTGGATGTAGAGCTCCTGCTTGGTCGGCTTGGCCCCGGCCAGAGGGCGGGGCGGCCGCATCTCGTAGCGGACCGGCTGCTGGTGGTCGGCGTACTGCCGCTCGGGGTTATAGACCGTGCTGAACTTCCAGAGCATCCGGAGGTAGTTGGTCTGCCCCCGGGCCGCCGCCTGGAGCGCGGCCCCCCCGTAGCGGCGCACCGCCCCCCAGCCCAGGTGCTTGCGGTTGAGCACGGCCTGGGTCCGGACCAGCTCCTCGTAGAAGCGCTTGAGCGGGAGCTTGGTGGGCAGCACTGCGTGCTGCACGTCGAAGAGGCGGTAGTCGCGAGAGGTGAGCTGTCGCGACTCGGTCAGCCAGAGCTCGGTGCCGGGGTAGGGGGTGGCCACCGTGAAGTGCACGACCTCGGGCACGGTGAGCGCCCAGTCCCGCACCTGGGCGAAGCGGGTCTCGTCCCAGCTCGGGTCCGCGATGATATTGATGGCCACGGTGAGGCCGAGCGACCGGGCGATCTCGAGCGCCCGGAGGTTCTCGTTGAGGGTCACGCGCTTGCGGTGGAGCCGGAGGGCCTCGTCGTCCAGGGCCTCGATGCCGAGGAACATGTAGAAGAGGCCGAGCCGCTTCCAGTACGCGAAGAGCTCCTGGTTCTTGATCAGCACGTCGCAGCGTGTCTCCAGGTAATACTGCTTGCGGATGCGCCGGCGCTCGATCTCGCGGGCGATCGCGAAGCCGTGCTCGGCCTGGATGAAGGCGACGTCGTCCACGATGAAGACGTTGGGCTCGCGGATACGCGCGAGGTCCTCCCCCGCCGCCTCCGGTGAGCCCTTGCGGTAGCTGCGCCCGTAGAAGGTCCACGCGCTGCAGAACGAGCAGTCCCACGGGCAGCCGCGCGTGAACTCGATGGACGCGCAGGGATCGAGCACCCCGATGAAGTACTTGTGCCGGCGGCGGCTGAGGTGGCGGGCGGGGAGGTGGAGATCGAGGTCCTTGAGCAGGGTCGGGCTCGGGCCCGCGCCGTGCCGGGTCACCACGCCGGGGAGCGTCTCGAGCTTCGGATCGCCGATGGCCTCGAGCACCCGCGGCGCGATGACCTCGCCCTCGCCGCGCACGATGCAGTCGATGGCGCCGCCGGCGTGGTCGAGGAACTCGGCGGCGATGAAGGACGCGCTGTGCCCGCCGACGAAGACGAAGGGGGCGCCGCGCCGGGCCTTGGTCTCCTTGGCGAGATCCACCACCTCCGGGACATTGGCCAGGTAGTTCACCGAGAAGCCCACCGCCTGCGGCGCGAACGTCTCCACTTCGCGCCAGTAGTCGGCGTGCTGGAAGATCTGCAGGTCGAGCAGCCGCACCTCGTGTCCGGCGGCCTGGATGGCGGCGGCCACGCGCTCGAGGCCGAGCGGCTCGAGCCGCAGGTACAGCTCCGAATACATCAGCGGGCTCGGATGCACCAGCAGCACTCGCATCGTCGTCACACCTCCCCGGGAGGATTTTCACGCAGCATACGGCAACCCCGCGCGGACTGCCTCTAGTTGTCGCGCGTGCCGCTCGCTAAGTCCGCGCCACGAAGAAAAAATTACCCGTTTCGATGTAACGCTTACACGACAAGTGTCCACCGGCTGACACCGGCCCCCCGCTCCGG
This sequence comes from Candidatus Acidiferrum sp., assembly GCA_035635775.1. Lineage (GTDB taxonomy): Bacteria > Methylomirabilota > Methylomirabilia > Rokubacteriales > CSP1-6 > CAMLFJ01. Next base: position 9,963 of record DASQAL010000159.1, on the reverse strand, counting down.
CATTCCTCGAATTTCGCTAACTGATCGTAATGCCGAGCTTCCGCGGATTCTGGTGGACCCTCTCCGTTTGGCACCGCGGTTGCCTATGGATGCGGAGATCCAGCGACATGGCCACGATCGGGCTGAACGGCGACGCGGAGACGGAGGGACGAGATCGGCTGCTGCTGGTCGATCCCTACGGGACGAGCCGCGAGGGCCTGGGCGCCGCGCTCCGCGGCAGCGGCTTCACCGTCGAGACGGCGGAGGGCAGCTCGGAGGCCATCCGCAAGGTCGGCGACGGCGAGTTCGATCTGGCCATCATCGATCTGGACCTGCCGCCGGCTCACGGGATCGCGGAGGACGGCTGGGACCTGGTGCGCATCCTGCGCGCCGCGGACCCGGCGCTCCTGATGGTCCTCATCGCCGCCGAATGCCACCCCGACACGCAGGCGGAGGCGCTGCGCTACGGCGCCGCCCACCTGCTCGAGAAACCCATCAGCCCGCGCGAGCTGCGGAGCATCGTCCGCAATCTGCGCCCGGAGATCACCCCCGTATGAAGCGCGCGTCGATCGGCCTCGGTATCCTCGTCACCTTCTTCATCCTCGCGATGTTCCTCATGGCCGACGCGGAAGTGACGCCGGTGGACGACCCGGCGCTGATCTCGGCGAGCGCCCCCGCCCGCTGAGAACGCTCGGAGGGGGGCTGCGCCCCCCTTCCGAACCTCCCCCCAAAACAGGTTACGCGGGCAGAGCCCGCGCTCGAAGTGAAACTCGCCCGCTCGGCCTCCCTGGGCAGGGGCCTCTGTCTGCGGTACCATTCCCTCCGTGACTGACTACCCGAGTCTCTGGCTCCTCGTGCTGCTGGCGGGCTGGGTCATCGGCGCGCTCTTCGTGGGCATGGTGGGCGGCGCCACCCGGGGCGTGCAGGGCTTCTTCGTCTGGCTGCTCGCCGCCCTCATGTTCTCGCCACTGCTGGCCATGCTCGGGCTCATCGCGGTCCTGCTGGGCGATCTCGTGCGCGAGGTCGAGATCAAGGCCATTCACGGCTCGGCCGATCTGCCGACGCGCTCGGCGTCGGGCCGCTTCGCCCACCTGGCGGGCGAGGACTGACACACGACCTACGATCGCGGCCTCCCGCCGCGGTCGACAAGAGACGGTTCACGAGACAGGTTGGAGGAGAGCATGGCGACGACGGTCGGGCTGCTGCATCCGGGGGACATGGGAGCGGTGGTGGGCGCGTGCGCGAGGGCCGCGGGGCAGCGCGTGCTCTGGGCCTCCGCGGGGCGCAGCGCGGAAACGCGCGGGCGCGCGGCCGCCGCGGGGCTCGAGGACGCGGGCACCGTGGCCGCGGTGATCGCGACCAGCGATGTGGTGCTCTCCATCTGTCCGCCTCACGCGGCGCTCGACCTGGCCCGCGAGGTCGCGGCCCAGCGCTTCACCGGCCTCTTCGTGGACGGCAACGCGGTCGCGCCGGCCACCGCGCGGGAGATCGGCGCGGTGGTGGAGCGGGGCGGGGCCACCTTCGTGGACGGCGGCCTCATCGGCCCGCCCCCGCGCGCCGCCGGCTCCACGCGCCTCTATCTGTCGGGACGCGAGGCCAAGCGCGCGGTCGCGCTCTTCGCCTCGAGCGCGCTCGAGGCGATCGCGGTCAACGACGTGCCGGGGGCGGCTTCCGCGCTCAAGATGGCCTACGCCGCCTTCACCAAGGGGACCTCCGCGCTGCTGATGGGCGTCCGCGCGCTCGCCGCGAGCGAAGGGGTGGACGACGCCCTGCTCGCCGAGTGGCACCGCTCGCAGCCCGAGCTGCCCAAGAAGTCGGAGGCGGCCGCGCGGGACAACGCGCGCAAGGCCTGGCGCTTCGTCGGCGAGATGGACGAGATCGCGGCGACCTTCGAGGCCGCCGGGCTGCCCGGCGGCTTCCACCAGGCGTGCGGCGAGATCTACCGGCGGCTCGCCGACTTCAAGGACGTGACGACACCGCTCGCGATGGCCGACCTGGTCGAGCCACTCACGCGCCCGCGCCGGAAGAAGTAGCCGCCGCTCCCGCCCGTAACAATCCGGACCATCTTACTATCCGTAGATACCCGTAGAGCCTACACTCCCCCGCGGACGGAGGCGCCCGGTTGATTTCTGGCCTCTCCGAAGGCGACGGCGCATGGCTCAGGAACCGAGACCGGATCGGCCCAAGGTTCTCGTCGTGTCCGACGAGCGCCCGACCCGCGCGTTCGTCGTCAAGTGCCTGAGCGCCGCCTATGACGTGGTCGAGAGCAAGGACAGCCGGGGCGCCATCCGGGCCATCACCGCGTCCGGCCAGGACTTCCGCGTGGTGATCGTGAGCCGTCGCCCCGTCAAGAATCGCACGCAGGCTCAGGCGAGCGTGGGGCTGGTCAAGACCATGTACGAGCGCTGGCCCTGGATCCCCGTCGTCGTCATCGGCCGCATCCCGGACCGGGCCCGGGTGACCGGCCAGATGCTGCTGAGCGGGGCCCGCACCGTCGTCCAGGAGCCCGTCACGGCCGCCGCCTTCCGGGCCGCCGTCACGCGGGTGGTCGGCCGAGCGGGGAAGCGGGTGCCCAGTGCCTCCACCGTCGCCGCGATGAATCGGATCCGCGGCTTCCTCGGCGAGCACGTCGGGGAGAACCTCACGCTCGGCGAGCTCGCCGCCATGGCCACGATGAGCCGCTCGCACTTCTCCCACACCTTCCACACCGTGCTGGGCATGTCGTTGCGCGACTACGTCCGCGATCTCCGCCTCGAGCGGGCCCACCTGCTCCTGCTGGCCTCCAGGATCTCGCTCACCGCGATCGCGGCCGAGTCCGGCTTCTACGATCTGCCTCATCTCGACAAGGCATTCCGGCACCGCCTGGGCATGTCGCCCCTGGAGTTCCGACACCGCTACAACGGGCGCTTCCACTCCGAGGGTGCGCGTCTCTAACCGCGCCAAGGGTAGTCGCATCCCGCTCGCCCGAGGCTCCTTCCCCGGCGCTTGACTCCTCGCCCCTCGACGCGCAGGCTTCGATCCAGTGATGAACCGGCGCGCCTTCATCTCATGCACCACCTTCGGTATGCTCGCCGGCTCGCTCGCCGCCGCCGCGCAGCAGACGGGGAAGGTGTATCGAGTTGGCCATCTGGCGGCCAGCACCCCCTCCGCAGAGAACACGAGGCTGCTGGCCGCCTTTCACGGGGAGCTGCGTGAGCGGGGTTGGGTCGAGGGGCGGAACATCGCCTTCGAGTATCGGTGGGCGGAAGGACGGTACGATCGGCTTCCGCGGCTGGCCGGCGAGCTGGCCGAAGCGAAGGAGTACTAACCGTGCGAAGCGCCAGTGATCTCGAGCGCGCCTTCGAAGCGGCCGCCCGGTCCGGTGCCGCCGCGGCCCTACGGATGGTGGACCCCACCGTGGGGATTCTCCGCGTCAGGACGGTGGAGCTTGCGGCGAAACATCGACTGCCGGTGATGTATGTCTTCCGGGAGGACGTTGAGGCCGGTGGCCTCGTGGCGTATGGAGCGAGCCTGCTTGCGCAGTTCCGGCAGGCGGCTACCTTCGTCCATAAGATCCTCCGAGGCGCCAGGCCCGGTGATTTGCCGATCGAGCAGCCCACGAAATTCGAGGTTGTGATCAACCTCAAGACCGCCAAAGCGCTCGGCCTGACGATCCCCCAATCACTCTTGCAGCGGGCGGATCAGGTGATCGAGTAGTGGACCGGCGCACATTCCTCGGCGCTCTTGCTAGCGGCCTCCTCGCCGCGCCGCTCGCCGCCCAGGCGCAGCCGCCGGGGAAGGTCTACCGGATCGGCATGCTCGAGAGAACGTCGCCGGCGACCAATGCGGCCAACTTCGAGGCCTTCCGACGAGGTCTGCGGGAGCTCGGGTACGTTGAGGGGAAGAACCTCGTCATCGAGTACCGATCTGCCGATGGCCGAGACGAACGATTCGCGGGTCTGGCGACTGAACTGGTTCGCCTGAACGTGGACCTTATCCTGACCAGGGGGACGCCGGCGGCCCTGGCGGCCAAGAATGCTACGGGAACGATTCCGGTCGTCATTACGGGGCTTGCCGATCCTGTTGGGCAGGGAATCGTCGCGAGCCTCGCCCGCCCGGGTGGAAATATCACCGGGGTGAGCGCCATTGTGACGGAGTTATACGCGAAACGGGTCGAGCTCCTCAGAGAACTGCTTCCGAGAGCCTCCCGAATCTCGGCCCTCTTCAATATGAGTAACCCCTCACTTCCCCCGGCGTGGAAAGAGATCGAGACGGCGGCGCGATCCCTCGGCATGCAGCCGCAGCTCCTCGACGTGCGAAAGCCTGAGGATCTGGGCCCGGCATTCGATGGCGCCGTCAGGCGGCGGACGGACGCGCTCGTCGTGGGGCTTGACACCCTCACACAGGCGAGCCAGCGACTCATCGTTGACCTTGCCGCAAAGCATCGACTGCCGGCGGTCTACGCCTCCATGGAGTTTGCTGGGGGGTTGGTTGTCTACGGAGTGAACTATCCGGACCACTATCGCCGCGCCGCGACCTTCGCGGACAGGATCTTCAAAGGCACCCAGCCGGGGGACCTGCCCGTCGAGCGGCCGACGAAGTTCGAGCTGATTATCAACGTCAAGACGGCCAAGGCCCTCGGCCTCACGATCCCGCCGTCGCTCCTGCAGCGGGCGGATCAGGTGATCGAGTGAGCCGGCCGCGGGCCCAGGCGCGACGTCGGCTCGAGGAACCGGGAGAGAGACCCCGCGATGAGCCTTCAGTCAGCGCTCGAGGCTCGCGGCCCGAGCGCGGTGCCCACGGCCGACAGCAGGGCCTCGAGGGTGATGGGTTTGACGAGGACGCGCGCGTCGGGCGGAAGAACGCCCTCGGGGAGGTTCCCACGGGAGTGGCCGCTCATGAAGATCACCTTGACGTCCGGCCACCGGTGTTGCACTCGCACGGCGAGCTCGGGCCCGCTGCGGTCGCGCATCATGACGTCCGTCAGCAGGATATGGATAGGGCCAGGATCCTCGTCCAGCATCGCGAGGGCGCGCTCGGAGTCGCTCGTCGCCAGGACCCGGTACCCCCGCGACTCCAGGATCTCGCGAATGATCTCGATGATGGGCGGTTCGTCGTCTACCACCAACACCGTCGCGGCCATGAGCGTCTCTCGGATTAAGAGGAAAGGCCGATGCAGGCTAGCAGAAACGATTCGGCATCACCTATCGAAATCGCCTATGTCGCCTTGCCGCCATAAGGTGCCGAGCACGGTATGCCGGTACTGCGGGCGGGACCTGCCGGGCTTGCGAGCCAGATCGGCCTGGGCGCTTCTCGGGCCTGTCGGGAGACTGATATGCCGAAGCCCAGCGGCAAGACGAAGGCGAGGAAGGCCGCGCAGTACGACCTGGACAGCAGGAAACTGGGAAGCAGCCCATGCGGACCCTCGCGAACCGGCGGTTGCGGGCACACGGGAAGGCACAGCTGCGGCGAGACGGCGGCGCCGGGGATGTATGGGCCTAGAGGAAGGAGTCGTTCGGCGCGGCGCCGCGCTGGATGCTCTGGGCGACCATCGCGCCAGGACTGTCACGGCTGTAGGTGATCGTGACGTGAGTTCCAGAGCCGAATCGTTCCACGATCAGCCCATCCGCGAGAGCCATGCGGGTACTGTCGCTCAGGACGATGTGGTGAGCCTGTTGCTCTTTGAGGATGCCGACCATGATCCCTGACACCATGACCGGGAGTGTCCGTCTGGAGTCGAGGGAGGTCTATTGGACTTTAGCCCCAGTGATCCGGGGGCCGGGGCTGGCGGGGGAGTGACGATGCCGAAGCGGAAGAAGGCAGGAGGGCGAGTCGTCAAGATGAGCCCGTTGACCATCGCCAGGATCGAGGCCGAGCTGCTCGCCTTGGCCGCGGCGCTGAAGGCCAGGGTTCCCGACCTGACGCCGGCCAAGCTGCAGGCCCTCAAGAAGCGGCTGCGCCGGGCGATGGGGCTCATCCGATGATCGCCGTGCAGCAGACGCGGAAGTACGTGATCCTCGTCGCTCGCGACCAGGCGGATCTGCGCGAGCACTTGCGCAAGGCCTTCGCCGCGGACGACAAGGTCCGGATCGTCGAGGCCTCCGAGGCCGACGCGCCGAAGCACTCGGAGAAGATCGCCCGGCGCCTGCGGATCCACGGCGCCGTCATCCTGCGACCCGCCGACTACGAATGGAGGTATGCTTAGATGCTCGGCGTTCCGGGATTGGTGGTCCTTCGATGAGTAAGTCCCTTCTGGCCCAAGTGAAGAAGTGGCGAGCCAAGGATCGCCATACCGGCATCGGAAGGGACGGGCGCATCCCGTACACCTATCAGCACGTGGACTCCCCTCCGAAGAGCGCGGTTGAGGTGTATCGAGTCGAGACGTTCATTCCGTTCCTCGATGTACCGATTCACCGCGACGTGTACTACGTCCCGGCCTCGGACCTGGAAGGCTTCTTCGATGGTTGGGGTGAGCACGCGACTATCGTCGTTGACGTCCGTCCACTGACAGTAGCGGAGGCCCTCGAGGAGCTCCGGAGGTTTCGGCTCCAAGCCGAGGCTGCGGGGGAATAGGGACGCACACCTGCGCGTCCTGGCTCATCATGCGGGGGCGGAGCCTGAAGGAGGTGCAGGAGCTGCTCGGGCATCAGACCTTCGTCCGGACCACCTTCGCGACGCCGTCGCGAGCCTGGATCGCCCCGCAGAGGCCCCGGCTCAGCACACGGTCAGCACAAAGATGGTAGAATCGCCGGCGAGCTCCGCGTAACTGCCTGTCGAGCCGTTAGCTCAGTTGGTAGAGCACCTGACTTTTAATCAGGGGGTCCTCGGTTCGATCCCGAGACGGCTCACCACTTCCGTCGCCGCCCTACCGCCTCCAGCTCCACAGCAGCTTCCAGACGAGGCGCACCGCCACGTCGCCCACGCGCATCCACCAGCGGTCGCGCCGAGGACGAGCAGGGACTCGGTCGGTCATCGGCGGCACTCTACCACGGCCCCCGGACGCAGCAGGGCCGCCACTTTCGGGACGGGCCCCTTTCAACGCGAGGTGCGTAGGCTAGCTGCTGCCGGTGAGAGCTTGGCGGACGGCCTTGCGCAGCTCTTCGGGGCTGAAGGGCTTGGAGAGCACGGGCACCCGGGAGGCGGCGAGGAAGCCCGCGTAGTCGAGGGAATGGGCCTGGCCGGTCACGTAGATCATGCGGGGCATCGCGGCGCCGTGACGGAGCTGGAGCGCCCAGTAGAGCGCGGCGCCGTCCATCTTGGGCATCCGCAGGTCGCTCAGGATCAGATCGTAGCTGCGCTGATCGGTGAGCTGGAGCGCCGCGGCGCCGTCCGGAGCCACCTCGATCTCGTAGCCGTTCTCCATCAGCACGTCGGCGATGAGCTCGCGCACGTCGGGCTCATCCTCGACGATCAGGACGATCGCCCGTCCCGTCATCGCCTCTCCCCGGTCTGGTGCGTGTTGTAGGTGCGAATTGGCAAGGCCAGGATCCCCCGCGAGTCTAGCAAAGGGCTGCGGAGACGCAAGGCTCACGCGCGGACCAGGAGCGGGTAGCGGCCGACGCGGTGGCCCGAGATCAGGAGCTCCACCACCCAGACCCCCGCCTGGGCGAGATCCCGCTTCTCGAGACGGTCCACCTGCCAGGTCCAGAGGGCGCCTTCCTGCGACTGATCCATCGGCAGATCGCTGGTTCGCGTCACCACGCCATCGGGATTGATCCAGCGGACCTGGATGTTCAGCAGGCCGCCCGTCTGCTGGATGCCGTAGAAGAACGTCACCGGGTTCCGGACCGTGAACTCCTTGACTCCGGGCGGCATGTTCCGGCGGAAGGCGGTGAACAGCAGGGTGCCTGGGACGGGTGCCGTGTCGGTGAAGTAGGCGAACTTGACCAGGCTCGCCGCCTCGAAGCCCGAGAGGTTCAGCGCCGCGGGGGTGGGCCGGCGGGGTGGGCGTTGCGTCGAGTCGCGGCGCGGCTGATTGGGCACGTGCGTTCACAGATAAGTGTAGACGACTTCAAATGTTTTGCCCAGCCAGCGGCATCCGCTCGCGCCCCACGCGGCGGGCCGGTGACGAGAATCGGCGCGGCCGCCGCGCGCGGCGCCCGCGCGCTTTCGTGGCGGAGTTTTCCGACGTGCGTGTCGTGGCAAGGGACTTGCGTCGGAGGGAAGCGCCCGTTCCGAGGAGGCCGACATGAAAGCGTTTACATGCACGCTCGTTGCGATCCTCGCGATGGTGTGGCCATCGGCCACGGCCGTCGCGCTCGACCTCACCTTCGACGACGTGATGAGCGTCGCCAATCCGCTCGTGACGATGCTCGACACGCACGGCTATCGCTTCACCGGGTCGTTCCGGACCATCGACACGCCCGGCGGCCTGCTGGCGAGCAACGGCTCGGCCGTCTACCTGGGCCAGGAGGTCTCCGGGCCCGGCATCACGGTGACGCGAGCCGATGGGGGGCCGTTCTTCCTCTACGAGTTCGACGCCGCGGGCCTCTACGTCCCGCCCTCCGCGGGCTCGCCCAATGCACAGCAGGTGAGTCTGGTCGGGCTGCGGGTCGGCGGGGGCATCCTGGTCGCGTCCTACGGGCTGAGCAGCCTCCCCAGCTTCGCCCACTTCTCGGTGCCCAGCACCTGGAGCGACCTCCCGGCGGTGACCTTCGCCGGGCTCCTGTCCGCGGCCACGCCCGGCGCGCTTGCGCTGGACGACGTCGGGGTCGGCGAAGGCCCCACGTCCGTGGCCGAACCCGGCACGCTGGCGCTCGTCGCACTGACCGCGCTCGGAATTGGCGGCGTGGCCCTGACGCGCCGCCGTAGCAACGCCTTCCGACCCCGGTAGCTCCGCCGCCCGCCCCTCCCCTCCCGGGGGAGGGAGTTGACCCAAAAGTATCCAGACGGTTACTATTGACCCACTCAATCCATGCCGACCGCCGCCCCTTCCAAGCGCCCGCCCATCACACACGCCCGCGACCCCCAGCGGACCCGCGACCGCATCCTGGCCGCGGCGCTGGCCGAGTTCTCCGCGCACGGCTTCGCGGGAGCCCGGGTGGCGCGCATCGCCCGCCGGGCCCGGGTCAACAAGCGGATGCTCTACCACTACTTCGGCAACAAGGAAGATCTCTTCCGCGAGATCTTCGACCGCAAGCTCCGGGAGCGCGCGGGCTGGATCACCGAGGCGCCCGCCGACCTGGGGGCGAGCCTCCGGTACTGGTTCGCGATGGCCTGCGAGGACAGCGACTGGATCCGGCTGACCCAGTGGGAGGCGCTCGGTCTCGGGGAGGGCCCGGTGATCCAGGAGGCCGAGCGGCAGGCGTCGCTCTCACGGGCTCTCGACGACCTGCGCGATCGCCAGCGCCGCGGTCTCCTCCCCGACCTGGACGCGGGCCACCTGCTGCTGGCGATCCTGGGGCTGATCGCGTATCCGCTGGCCTTCCCGCAGGTGACGCGGATGGTGACGGGCCGCGCCTCGTCCGATCCGGTATTCCACAAGGAGCGGGCGGAGTTCCTGCAGCGATTCTCCGACGCGCTGGCGCTGAAGCGGGCCGGCGTGGAGGGGCGGGCATGAAGGCGGGCATGAAAGCACTCTGGGCCGCGCTGCTGCTGGCCGGGCCCCTGCTCGCGGGCTGCGACAAGGGGGCGGATCCCGCCACCGCCAAGGGCGCGCCGCCCGCGGTGCCGGTGACGGTCGCGGACGCGGTGCAGCGCGACGTGCCCGTCCAGATCCGGGCCATCGGCAACGTACAGCCGCTCGCCACCGTCGCCGTACTCTCCATGATCAACGGCGAAGTGATGAAGGTGCACTTCGCCGAGGGGCACGAGGTGCCGACGGGCACCCTGCTCTTCACGATCGACCCGCGCCAGGTCCAGTCCGCCCTCCTGCAGGCGCAGGCCACGCTCGCGCAGTACCAGGCGGCGGTGATGTCAGCCGAGGCCAACCTGGCCCGCGACATGGCGCAGCTCGAGAACGCCCGGGTGGATGAGCAGCGCTATCGCAAGCTGGTGGAGGGCGGC
>DASQAL010000158.1:0-8858 GCA_035635775.1 Candidatus Acidiferrum sp. | reverse complement strand
GCTTCGGCCCCGCCTGACCCCGTCTTACCGCGGGCTCTCGCCCGCTAGCCCGATCTTGATCCGCCGGTTGTGCCGGCCCTTGTTGTCGATCTTCAGGATGCGCAGCGGCCGGGAGCCCGCCGTCGAGGCCAGATGGGTCCCGCCGCACGCCTGGCGATCGAGCCCCACGATCTCGACCACCCGGATCGTTCCGTCCTCGGTGGGAGGCGGCGCCACCGACCGGTTCCGGACGAGGCCGCGCTCGGCCAGGGCCTCGGCCTCGCTGACGTAGGCATAGCGGACCGGCAGATCCTGGCGGATCACGTCGTTGATCTCGGGCTCGAGGGCGCGGAGCCGATCATTGTCGGCCTCCGGCAAGTCGAAATCCATGCGCGCGGTGCCGTCCTCGTTGAGCTGCGCGCCGGTCACCAGCGCCCCCTGGAACTGGCGGAAGACGAGCGCGTTCAGGATGTGGGTGTCGGTGTGCAGCTGCGCCATCATCGAGCGAAAGTCGGCGTCGACCACCGCCTCCACCGTGCCCGCCATCTCCACGGGCTCGGCCAGGAGGTGCCAGTAGCGGCCGCCCACGGCCTCGATACCGCTCACCCGGACCTCACCGCCGTTCCAGCGCATGAGGCCCCGGTCGGCCAGCTGGCCGCCGCCGCCCGGATGGAACGGGCTCTGATCGAGCAGCACCGCGCCGGGCCGGGCGTCCACCACGCGGGTCTCGAGCACGAGGACGTCGGGATACTCGTGGCAGTAGTAGCGTGCCATGCGTCCTACAGGATACCCGCGCGCCTGCCACGTTGCCCATGAATACCCACCGGGCTCAGCCGCCGTAGCCCCAGTTCCAGCACGGCAGTCGCTCCTTCCAGAACCAGTCGTCGCATAGCGCCTCGTCACACTGCCGGCGACAATCCCGCTCGCTGAGGTTCGCGGTGCAATGGAGCGCCGCCCCCGCCCGGCAGTAGCATGCTCCTCGCAAGGTGGGCGGCTCGGCCGCGGGCCCGACCGCCGCGGCGGCGGCGAACAGCCCCAGACCGATCACGATCCCACGGGCGATGGCGGTCATTGCGGCCCCATCTCGATCTTCCTATACTCCGTGCGTATGCGATCCCGCCAGCCCTGGCCGATCATCGGCTGCGCCCTCCTCGCGCTCATCGCGCCCGCTCTCGCGATCCGAGCGCACGCGAGCGAGGCCCACACGCTGCGCGCGGTCGCCCGCGTCGGCGAGGCCGCGCCGGGCGGCGGCACCTTCGATCGCTTCGGCCAGGAGAACCTCCCGGTCGTCGCCCCCGTCAATGCCCGGGGTGAGGTCGCCTTCTTCGCGAGACTCAGTCGGGGCGCGGCTGACGAAGGCATCTTCCTTCGGCGCGGGGATCGCATCCTGACGGTGGCTCGGGAAGGCGACCGGGTTCCCGGCATCGGGCGCCTGTCCGGGTTCGGCAAGCACCCGACTCCGGCGTTGAGCGACACCGGCCTGGTGGCCTTCGCCGCCGCGGTAGCCGGTGGGAAAGCGGTGGAGGGCATCTTCGCGTGGTCGGCCGGCCGCGTCCGTCCCGTCGCCCTCACCGGCAACCCGGCGCCCGGAATGGCGTCGAGCGTGCTGGCGGGGCTCGACTCGCCGGCCGTCAATGCGCGCGGCGACATCGTGTTCCTCGCGACGATCCGCCGAGGCCGCGAGTCCCTCGACGCGATTCTTCTCAGCGCGCGCGGGGCGCTGCGCAAGGTCGTTGCCCAGGGCGACCCCGCGCCCGCCGGAGGCACGTTCGCCGCGTTCGGGCCGCCCGTGATCAACGGGCGTGGCGCGGTGGCCTTCGCCGCGGTCGTCGACGGCCGGGCAGTGCCGGGCGGCCTCTTCGTGGCAAGCGGCGAGCGGATCCAGATGGTGGTGGGCGCCGGGGAGGAGACGCCGATCGGCGGCATCTTCGCGAAGTTCTCCGAGCGCATCGCCCTCAACGATGCCGGCGTCATCGCGTTCCACGGCATGCTCAAGTTCGCACCGGTCGCGGCGGCGATCTTCGCGGTCGAGGCCGGTCGCGCCCGCGCCGTCTCGCGTCTGGGTGACCCCGCACCGGGCGGCGGCACCATCGAGCACTTCGGCCTCTGGCCCGCGGTGAGCCCTCGGGGCGCCATCGCCTTCGCCGCCTCCATCGAAGGGGGCTCGAGCCCGATGATCGTCCTGATCACCGACGGCCCCGGTCTCGCGCAGGTCGTCGCGGTCGGCGACTCATTGCCGGGAGGCGACCGTATCGCGACCCTCACGCTGTATCCGGTGGTCAGCGTGAGCCCCCACGGCCACGTGACCTTCGCGGTGGCCCCCACCGCCACCGGCGAGGGCCCCGAAGGCCTCTTCGCCGCCGTGCCCGCGGGCGGCCGCTGAGCGCCGGCGCCGGGCTTCAGTTCATATCGTAGGGCGGATACTCGATGAAGACGTTCGCCGCCGTGACGAGGACATGCCGCGTCGTCACGCGCGGGGCCACCGCTTCCCCCCGCAGCATCCGCATCGCGAGCGGCAGCACCTCGTAGCCGTACCGGTCGAGGTAGAACGCGACCGAGCCGATGACGATGCTCCCCCGGTTGCTCGGATCGATCTCCTTGCGATCGTTCATCCCGCCGTGGATGCTCCGATCCACCCCGTGGCTCACGATGGCCGTGTCATGGACGCGGCCCGCGGCCTCCACCGCGGCCTTCAGCGCCAGGGCGGTCGTGTCGTCCGTCGCGGCCAGCAGCAGCTTGCCCGTCGGGTGGCCGGCGATGAACTTCCCCACCAGGGGCCCGACCTGGGCTGGATTTCCCTTCGTGTCGAGGGTGGTCACCCGCACCGCCGGAAGCCGCTGCCCAAGAGCCTGCGTCACGCCCTGCACTCGCTCCGGCACGCGTTCCGGGGCGGCGGATACGTTCCCGACGATCGCCGCCGCCATCGGCTGGCCACGCCACGCGCGGAGGGCGAACTGGGCCAGCGCCTCTCCGGCAAGCTGCCCCGCCGCGAGGTTGTCCGCGGTGTAGAGAGGCGCGCCCGGGACGGGCGCATTCAGCGCGAGAACCTTGATCCCGGCCGCCCTGAGCTTCTCGCCCACCGCGGTGTTGGCGGCGCCGCGGTGGTACTGGATGTAGAGGTCCACCTTGCGCGCGATGGCGGCCTCGGCGTTGGCGAGCGCGCGCGCGTCGTCGCGCTGATTGTCGTAGTAGACCATCTCCACCGGATGGGCCCGCGACGCGAGGGTGAAGCTCTCCCGGATCTCGCGCCCGGTAAAGCCGGTCCCCTCCAGGGTCACCCCCGGCTCTTCCGTGAGGTTCGCGAACGCGACAACGTACGTGCGCTGAGCGCCCGCCGGCGTCAGCCCCGCCGCGAGGATCACCGCCGCGCCGACGCCCGCCGCCCACCGCCGGACACACGAGCGCCGGCGTTCCCGTGGAGAGGACGCCGGCGCCGGATGCATCACGAGAGCGGGACCGGCCTCGAGCTAGCGGATGCCCTCGATGCCGACGAAGTTGCCGGTCATGCCCACGCCCTTCGGCACCGTCATGCTGAAGAAGAACGTCGCCCGCCCGGTCGCAGCGGCCTCGGCCGCCATCAGGTCGGTGCGGACGTTTTCGATGATGTGGATGCCGTTGTCGGTGAGCAGCATATTGTGGACGATGAAGGCCTCCTTCGGGCTCTCACCCGGGATGACCTCGACCCCCCACGTGTCGTTACCGACCGCGACGACCTTCTGCGAGATGAGCCACGTCGCCGCGTCCTTGCCGATCCCCGGCTCGCCCGAGTTGTAGACCGCGTTCTGGGCCGGGTACTGCTCGAAGAGATCGCCCCATCCGGTGTGGATGATCACGATGTCCCCTTCGCGCAGCGTCACGTTGTACATCTTGAGCCCCGCCTGGATGTCGGCAGCGCTGATCACGGTACCCTTCTCGAGGCAGGGTTTCTTGCACGCGGAATTGCCCTTGAACTTGTTGGCCTGCTGGTACACCTTGACGATGTCCACGATCACGCCCCGGGTCGCGAACGGCTTCAGGTGCTCGAGACCGAGCCGGGTCATGTTGTTCTGGGTGATGAACTTGCCCATCGCGTTCTGGTTGAAGTAGCAATCCTTCCGCCCGATGTGACCCATCCCGTCCAGGTGCGTCCCCACGTGGCTCTGGCTGAGCCAGGTGTCTTCCATGTACGTCAGCTGGTTCTCGCCAAGCGCGCCGCCGGGCGCGAGCGTGGTAGCGGTCAGGATCGTCTTGGTGAACCGGCTCCCGAAGAGCGGGATGCCGTCGGTCAGCGGGTAGGACATCGCGATGACCTTGCCGTCCTTGATCTCGGCGGCGGCGGCCTTCGTCACGGCCGGGGTGATGCGGTTCGTCGCGCCCGTCTGGTCGTTCGGGCCCCAGGGCGACGCCGGCACGAGGGTCTTGCAGTCGGTCTGGGCAAACGCCGAGGAACCGAGGGCAAGGACCATCAGGGCCGCACCCACTGCTACGATCGCTCTTGGTTTCATGGCCGACACTCCTTCTCGTCAGTGAGAGGGCACGCCGCGCGTCACCGAGGCTACGCGGGCGCATCGTAGAGCAGGGCCCGGAGCAAGGTCAAGCATCCACCTTGCCGCGCAGCGTCACGCGATCCCCTTGACCGGCAACCCCTCTTCCTCCACTATCGCCCGGCCGATGCACGCGCTTGCTCGGGCTGCGCTCCTGCTGCTCGTCGCTCTCGCCCTCACCGCCGCGGGCATTCCGCCCGCTCTCGACGAGGACCGGAGCGTCCCCGGATTCTGCAGTCCGGACTGCCCGCTCCAGCAGGATGGCCACTCCGTCGCGGTGGCCACCGCGCTGGCGCGCCACCCGCAGCCGGCCGGCCCGGCGCGGGAGCGGCACGACGTGGCGCCGGCGTTCACGCCGGCCGCCGCCCCGGCATCGCCCGACACGCCCCGCGCCCCGCCCCAGGCCTGACCGCGCCCGCCGATCCTGAACCGGCGGTCCTCCGGGACCGCCTCGGCCGCTCACGCTCCGCTTCCGGAGGGCATCCATGCGCATGCACACGGCCGGCTTGTGGCCGCTCCCGCTCCTCCTGTTGTCGCTGGGCTCGTACCTGCCGGGCCCCGCCCACGCGCAGGACGTCGACGCGGTCCGGCAAGAGCTCACTGCGGTACGCCGGCAGCTCGACTCGATCCGCGAGCAGTACGAGCAGCGCCTGCGTGAGCTGACCGACCGTCTCGAGCAGCTCGAGACGCAGCGCCGGCCGGCGACACCGGCCCCGAGTCCCAGCCCCACGCCGGCCCCGTCCGGCGGCGCGGCGGCTCCCGCCCAACCGGCCCCGCTCACCGCCGCCACTACCGCCACGACCGGGGGCGAGCCGTCGCTGCGCGAGATGCTGGCCCCGCGCCAGCCGTTCGCCCTGGCTCAGCCGGGCCGCACGCTGCTCTTCGACATCGGCGTCAGCGGGGACTTCGTCACCGACTTCACCTCCCGGAGCCGCGAGCGACGACGCGACGGCACCTTCGCCGGCCGCGAGAATCGCTTCTTCCCGCGCGAGATCGAGCTCGGCTTGTTCGGCCGGGTCGACCCCTATGCCAGCGCGGTCGTCCGGCTCTCCGCCGGCGAGAAGGCCGCCGGCCTCGAGCCCTCCGACCGGAGCGTCAGCGTGGTGGTGGATGAGGCCAACCTGACCCTGCTGGCCCTGCCGTTCGGCACCACCGCGCGCCTCGGCGTCATGCGGCCTCGCTTCGGCACCCTGAACGTGGTGCACCAGGACGATCTGCCGCAGATCGACCGGCCGAACGTGCTGAGCCGGTTCTTCGGCGAGGAGCAGCTCGATGGCGAGAAGGGCGTCGAGGCCTTCTGGGTGCTGCCGCTGCCGGTCTACAACGAGCTATCCATCGGCGCCTTCAACGGGGACAACGAGGTGGCGTTCGGCCGCGGGACCCTGCGCGATCCGCTGGTCATCGGCCGCTGGCGGACGTTCTTCGAGTTCGAGGAGCACGGCGGCCTGCAGATCGACCTCTCGGCCGCGAGCGGGATCGCGACCGACGCGCATCGCAACACGATTCTCGGCCTGGGGGCCAAGTACAAGTGGGCGGCTCCCGGCTCCGGCTTCCCTCTCTTCACGATCGCGGGCGAAGCGCTCTACGCCATGCGCACCGTAACGACGGAAGGGGACGACACCACACCCCCCCGGGACCGGCGCTTCGACCGATGGGGCGGCTACCTCTACGGGCAGTGGGACTTCAATCGCCGGTGGGCCGTCGGGGTGCGAGGGGACTGGACCGAGCTCGCGGTGGAGCGCGGGCGCGAGTGGGCCGTCTCGCCCTACCTCCAGTTCAAGCCGTCGGAGTTCCTCCGCTTCCGAGCGCAGTACAAGCACACCGAGGGAACCGGCGCGGTGGAGCGGGTGGCCAACGAGTTCTTCCTCCAGGGCACGTTCATCCTGGGGGCGCACCCGACGGAGCGGTTCTGATGTTGGCGCGGGGTCGCCTCGCCGTGGGCCTCACCCTCACCGTCGCCCTGATCGCCGGTCTCCTCGTCGCGCTCCCGGCGCCCGATCTGGCCGCCGAGCCTCCCCTGCGCGTCCTCGCCACCCTGCCCGATCTCTGGTCCATCACGCGCGCCATCGTGGGCGACCTGGGCCGGGTCGAGGTCGCGACCCGCCCCGGGCAGAATCCCCACGACCTCGAGATCCGGCCGAGCCAGATCCTTCTCGTCAAGCGTGCCGAGATCCTGGTTCGCAACGGCCTCGAGGAGGACGCGTGGATCGACCCGGTCGTCGAGAGCAGCGGCAACCCGCGCCTGCTCCGTGGCTCGACGAGCGTCATCGAGGCCTCCCAGGGCCTGGAGCTGCTCAAGATCCCCTCCGGTCGCGTGGACCGGGCGGTCGGCGACGTGCACCCGTCGGGCAACCCGCACTTCACCCTCGATCCCGGGACCATGCCGACGGTCACCGCGTCCATCGCCGATGGCCTCGCCCGTCTCCGGCCGGATCTCGCCTCGAAGCTCGCAGCCAACCGGCGCGAGTTCCTCACCCGCGTCGAGAGCCGGTTCCAGCGCTGGCGCGAGCTGCTGGCGCCGTACCGCGGCGCGCGCGTGGTCAGCTACCACGACAGCTGGCCGTACTTCTACCGCGCGTACGGCCTCATCGAGCTCGGCATGATCGAGGACCGCCCGGGCGTGCCTCCGACCCCGCAGCATCTCGCGAGCCTCGTCCGGCAGATGAAGGAGCAGGGCGCGCGCGTGGTCGTCCTCGAAAGCTGGTACCCGCCCGACACCGCCGCGGCGGTCGCCCGGCTGGCCGGCGCCAAGCTGGTCGTGATCCCGCAGTCACCGGGCGCGGTGCCCGGTACCGGCGACTACATCACCCACATGGACCACGTCGTGAACGCGCTGGCTAAGGCGCTCGCCGATCCCTGAGGGCCGAACGGCAGAAGCAGCGGGTCAAGGGTCACGGTATAAGCGCAGGAATCCGTTGACACGCCGACGGCCTGCGCCCATGCTCCACCCGCGCCGTTCCAGGCGCCGATCCCGCTCCGTGCTCCACGATGCGTGGAAGGAGGGCCCTTCACATCGCGCGCTCATCCTCAGGAGTCCTCAACGGAGTCCTCGGAGGAGCCCTTGGCCTCGCTCTCTCACTCCTCCTGACCGGCTGCTTCGGCGCCTATCAGGTGAAGGCCGACCATCCGACCGGCGCCGGCTCCCTCACGCCGACCGTGGAGGACAAGGATGCCGGGCTCGTCGGCATCGCGGGTGGCCTCGACATCAAGGCCTACCAGGTCATCGCGGTCAGCCTCTTCCCGGTGACCGATCTCACCATCAAGGATGAGGGTGACCGGCGGCTCGCCGCCTCGATGTCCGCCTTCTTCCAGAGCGAGCTCGTCCGGCGCCTGCGCGAGAGCGGCCTCTTCGCGCGCGTCGTCAACCTGACCGAGACCTCGTGGCAGCCGGGCGCGGAGAAGGCGCTCCGGCTCGATGGGCGGATCTCGCGGCTCGGCGAAGGCTCCCAGGCGGCGCGCGCGTTCCTCGGCCTCTACGGCGCCGGCAAGGCACGGGCCCAGAGCGACATGACGCTCACGGACGCCCAGACCGGCCAGCCCGTGCTCGTGACGGCGGACCGGCGCGTCGCCCAGATGGGCGTCTTCGGCGGCGACAGCAAGGACCACCTGAAGGAGGCGTTCGATGACATGGCGCGCGACCTCGCCAGGTTCCTGCTCCGGCTGAGCCGCGGCGAGGCGCCCAGGAAAGAGTGAGGCCCGGCGACGAGCCCCGGCTACTCAATCGTGAAGTGAGCTTCGGTGGTCTGCCCCGTGCGGCCGTTGATGGGCAGGATATCTTGAGGACACGCGGAGAAGGCGACCACCAGGTCCATCTCCGCGCGCAGCACCACGTAGCTGCCCGCCGTGGACACGGGCTCGGCCCAGGCGAGCGTGCCGTCCGGCGTCCACGGAATGTTCATGAACAGGTTCAGGGGCGACGGGGTGGCCGGGACCTGGAGGTCGAGCGCGCCGAGCCCCGCGTGCAGATTGTCCCGGCAGTTGTCGTGGTGGCCCTCGACCCCGAGCAGGCGATAGCGCGCGGCATCGCAGGCGGCCATGAGGGTGTCGTGGGCCCCGCCCGAAGTGTCCTCCACCAGGCTCAGGATCGGCCGGCGCTGGTTGGTGAGGAACGTGTCGCCGAGGGCGGCCCGTAGCTTCATGAACCATGCGCGGCTGCACTCCATCGACATCCACTCGGTCACGTCGGTCCCGCTGAACGCCCAGGTATCCACCACCTGCGCGCCGTGCGTGTTGATGACCTTGATGCGCTGGCCTTTCCCCACCCGCGCGGCCATACCGCGCCGGGCGGGGATCGTGAGGATCTGCGTCGTCGCCATGGGCTTCGCTCTCCTCGCCTCCTCGCGCTAGCCGTGCCGG
>DASQAL010000157.1:0-5263 GCA_035635775.1 Candidatus Acidiferrum sp. | reverse complement strand
TCCAGCGCGTTGCCCGGCGTGTCGGCGATGCCGACCAGGTCGAAGCCCGTCTCCTCGCCCAGCCGCGCCATGCGCGCCGTGTACTCCGGCGTGTACGGCCAGAAGAAGAAGCCGAAGCGCATGGAGCCGCGCTACGGCTTGACCGGTGGATAGTCGCGCGAGTAGGGCGGGTTCTTGAGGAACTCCTCCGGCTTGTACGTCCAGAACTGCGAGACCGCCGGGTAGGTGTGGATCACGGTGGTGGCGAGCTTTCCGCCCACCTTGTCCACGCGGAGGATGTAGACGTTCTCGGTGGGATTGCCCCACTCGTCCAGCTTGATCGGCCCGCGCGGATCGGGCGTGCTCTCGATGGCCCGGCGGATGGCGGCCACGAGCTTCTCGCGGTCCTCCACCTGACCCCCGAGCGCGTTCGCGGCCTCGGTGATCCAGCGGCCCGAGCTGTACATGATGGCGTGGAAGTAGGCGGGGGTGCGCCCGAGCTTGGCCTCGGCCATCTTCATGAAGGTCTGGTTTGCGGGCGTCTGCAGCGTGGGGCTCCAGAGCAGCGAGCCCACGGTGCCGACCGCTTCGTCGCCCATGCCCCGCAGCGCGCTCTCGTCGATCATGACTCCGGTGCCGATGAGCGGGGTCTTGCCCTTGAGCGCGGACTCGCCGTACTGCTTCACGAAGCGCACCGCCTGGCCGCTCACGAAGACCGCGCAGACCGCGTCCACGTCCTTCTGGACCTGGGAGAGGTACGGAGCAAAGTCGAGGGCGTTGAGCGGCACCCAGATCTTCTGCACCACCTTGCCGCCGCCGTCCTCGAAGACGCGCTGGAATCCGCCCGCCTCCTCATGACCGAAGCCGTTGTCCATCGCGATGGTGGCCACCCGCCGGTACTTGAGCGTCTTGGCCGCGTAGTCGCCGAGCGGGTGCATGATCTGGCTGGCCGAGAAGTTGGAGCGGAGGATCCACTTGGCGATCTTGCGCTTGGTGAGGTCGTCCGGGGTGGTGAGGAACAGGGTGGGAAGCCGGTCGCGCTCGATCAGCGGCACCAGGCTGTTGCCCACGTTGACGAGCAGGATGCCGGTCATCACGTGGATCTTGTCGTGGTCGACCAGCTTGCGATACTTCGCCAGCGCGGTGGCCGAGTTGCCCTCGGTGTCCTCCTCGATCAGCTCGATCTTGCGCCCGCCCGCCTGGTAGTTGACCTGCTCGAGCGCCATCTTGAGGCCGTCGAGCATGTCCTTCCCGGCCTGGGCGAAGATGCCGGTGAGCGGCCCCATGAAGCCGACCCGGATGGTCTCCGCGGCAGCCGCCGGCCCCGCCCAGAGCGCGATCGCCCAGAGGACGAGGGCCGCGCGCGCCGCCGCGCCGGCCACTAATCGCAGAACTTGCACGGGGGGGAGTTCCGATCGTACGCGGGCGCCTTCAGGTACTCGTCCTGCTTGTAGGTCCAGAACTGCGAGACGTTCGGGTAGGTGTGCACGACCGTGTTCTGGAGCTTGCCGCCCACCCGCTCCACCTTGCGGATGTAGACGTTCTGGATGGGGTTGTTCAGCTCGTCCATCTTCATGGGGCCGCGCGGGTCGTCGGTGATCGCCACCTGGCGGAGGGCGGCGACGAACTTCTCCTTGTTCTCGGCTTCCCCGTTGATGGCCTTGAGCGCTTCGTAGTAGAAGCGGGCGCCGGTGTAGCCTTGGGCGGAGTAGAGGGAGGTGCTGCGGCCGAAGCGCTTCTCGTAGGCGGCGGAGAACTTCTTGTTGGCCGGGGTGTCGAGCGCGGCACTGTAGTGTAGCGAGGTGATCACTCCGATCGCCTCGTCGCCCATGGCCTTGAGCACGTTCTCGTCGGTGAGGGTGCCGACACCGACGAGCGGCATCTTCTCCTTGAGGCCGACGTCGTTCCAGGTCTTGATGAAGCGGGGCGAGAGGCCACCGGTGTGGCAGGCGTAGACGCCGTCGACGTCCTTCTTGAGCGAGGCGAGGAACGGCGCGTAGTCCTGGATGTTGAGCGGCGTCCAGATCCGCTGCACCACCTTGCCGCCCAGGTCCTCGAACACGCGCTGGAACCCCGCGTTGGTCTCCCAGCCGAAGGCGTAGTCCATGCTGACCGTCGCCACCCGGCGCAGCTTGAGCTGCTTGTAGGCGTAGTCCCCGAGCGGATGGGTCATCTGGCTGCCCGAGGCCGAGGTGCGCACGATCCAGCGCACGGGCTTGCGTTGGGTGATGTCGTCGGGCGCGGTGATCGGGTACACCGTCGGGATCTTGTTCTGCTCGATGTAGGGCACGATCGCGTAGCCGGTGGCGGCCAGGAGCCCGCCCGCGACGGTGTGCACCTTCTCCTGCTCGACCAGACGCCGCACCTTGGTGAGCGCGCCGGTGGGCTCGGGGTCCGAGTCCTCGACGATGACCTTCACCTCGCGGCCCGCGACCTTGTTGCCCACCTCTTCCCAGAAGAGGTGGAAGCCGTCGGTCATGTCCTTGCCGGTCTGGGAGAAGTTGCCGGTGAGCGGACCGAAGTAGCCGATCCGGATCGGCTCCGCGGCCCGGGCTCGGGAAGGCCGGACCGCGGCGGCCGCGGCGACACCGCTCATCGTCGCCAGGAACTGTCGCCTCTGCATGGGGACGCCTCCTCTTCGGTGAGGGGAACGGTTGCTCGCGCCGCTACACTAGGGACCGCTCTCCTATTTGTCAACCTACGCGGGCTTGACAGGGTTCCCGGGCGCGCTAGAGTCGGGCCCATGCTCAACGCCACCCGGGATCTCGTCCTGCCCACCACGATCACGGGCTCCTATCCGCGTCCCCACTGGTTCACCGAGGAGCTGCGCGGCCGGGGCTTCAAGGATGCCCTGGGCGATTCCCGCTTCCGCGAGCAGTACCTCGACGCGGTGGCCTGCCTGGTGCGCGAACAGGAGATGGCCGGGCTCGACCTGGTCACCGACGGCGACTCCCGGTTCGACCTCACGGTGGGTGGCAAGTCGTGGTTCTACTACGTGATCGAGCGCCTGGGCGGCATCACCGGGGCCCAGGACCGCTCCACCGGGGGCGGCTGGAAAGCGCTCCGGCCCGGCCACATCCTCTACGAGGTGATGGAGGCCTACCAGCCCGCGGTAGTGGGCGCCCCGCTCGCGGGCGGCGCGCTCCAGTACGCGGCCCTCTTCAAGACCGCGCAGCGGCTTGCGAACAAGCCGGTGAAGTTCGGCGCGATCACCGCCCAGTCGCTGGCCAAGATGCTGGTCGACCGCCACTACGGCTCGGACCGTGACGTGATCCTGACCCTGGCCGACATCTTCAACGCGGAGCTCAAGGAAGTCGCCGCCGCGGGCTGCCGGGTCATCCAGGTGGAGGAGCCCCAGCACCACATCGCGGGCGCCGGCGGCGCCACCGACAAGGATATGGAGTTCTACACCGAATCGGTGAACCGCGAGATCGCGGGGGTGGATACCGAGATCTGGCTGCACACGTGCTGGGGCAATCCGAACCAGCAGCCGCTGCACTGGGAGCGGCCGTCCTACGAGCGGTCGCTGCCCTATCTCCTGGCCACCGACGCCGACGTGCTCACGCTCGAGTGCGCTTCCACCAATGGCCGCGACCTGCCGCTGCTCGGCAAGCATCGCACCGACAAGAAGATCGCGATCGGGGTGGTGAACCACTCGACGGCGGCAGTGGAGCCGCCCGAGTTCGTGGCGGACCTGATCCGCCGGGCGCTGGAGTACGTGCCGGCGGAGCGGCTGATCCTGTCCACCGACTGCGGCTTCGGCCGGGAGGGGCTCGCGCGGCGCATCGCCTTCTACAAGAGCGTGGCCATCAATCTGGGAGCTAACATCGTGCGCCGCGAGCTGAAGCTGCCGGAGGTGGAGATCCCCGCCGCCGATCCGCGCTTCACCTTCGCGGGCTGACCGCTCCTTGTCTCCCTCTCCCCTCCGGGGAGAGGGCAGGGTGAGGGGATAGAGGAGGGGGTACCAATGGCACTGATCAAGGTGAGAGACCTGGCCTGGGTAAGGCTGCGCGCGCCGGACCTGGACGCGATGGAGGAGTTCCTCACGCACTTCGGGCTGACGCGCGCGGCGCGCACGCCCAAGGCGCTCTACATGCGCGGGACGGACCCGGTCCACCACATCCACGTCACCGAGAAGGCGGACGACGCGGGCTTCGTCGGCTTCGCCTACCACGCGGCGGGCGAGGGCGACCTGGCGCGGGTGGCGGCGGCCCCCGGCGCCTCCGCGGTGGAGGCGCTCGACGAGCCGGGCGGCGGCCGGCGGGTGCGCCTGCGCGAGCCGAACGGCTACCAGATCGAGGTGGTGTGGGGGCTCGAGGCGCTGCCGGTGATCCCGGTGGACCACACCCCGATGAACACCGGCGCCGAGCCCCTGCGGCGCGCGGGGACGCTGATGCGGCTGCGCAAGTCGCCGACCCCGATCAAGCGGATCGGCCACGGCGTGATGGGCACGCCCCAGGTCCGCGAGACCGCGCAGTGGTTCCGCGACACGCTTGGCTTCATCGGCTCGGACGACGTGTACGCGGGCGCCAAGGACCACATCATCGGCTCGTTCAACCGCTGCGACCGCGGGGAGGAGTACGTGGACCACCACACGTTCTTCTGCGTGATGAACGAGCGCGCGGGCATGAACCATGTCTCGTTCGAGGTGCCGGACGTGGACGCGGTGTTCAAGGACCACGAGTACCTGGCCGGGCTCGGCAAGTACGAGCACATGTGGGGCGTGGGGCGGCATCTCCTGGGCAGCCAGGTCTACGATTACTGGTCCGATCCGTGGGGGCGCGTGCACGAGCGCTGGGCGGACACCGACCGCCTGAACGCGCGGAGCGGTTCGAATCTCCTGTCCGCGGAAGAGGGGCTGGTCAGCCAGTGGGGCGAAGATCCGCCAGAGCGGTTCCTCCGGCACGTGACGACGTAGCCTCCCCGCTGGAACGCCTGCGGCGGATCTGCCTCGCGCTGCCGGAGACCAGCGAGAAGGTCTCCCACGGCGAGCCGACGTTCTGGGTGGGCGGCCGGATGTTCGCCACGTTCGACAACCACCATCACGGCGCCCCCCACGTGGGCGTCTGGCTCGCGATGCCGCTGGGCGCGCAGGAAGCCCTCGTCTACCAGGACCCCAAGCGCTTCTTCGTGCCGCCCTACGTGGGCGCGCGCGGCTGGGTGGGCGTCCGCCTCGACGCCCGCCCGAGCTGGAAAGTGGTGGAGAAGGTCGTCCGCGAGTCCTACGACTCCATCAAGAACAAAAACCCTCTCCCCCGGAGGGGGAGAGGGCAGGGTGAGGGGG
>DASQAL010000156.1:0-6015 GCA_035635775.1 Candidatus Acidiferrum sp. | reverse complement strand
TCCTCGAGCCCGTGCACCGCGAGCACGTCTGGTAGGTTCGAGTGGACGCGTAGAAGAAGATCCGCTTCTTGACCGCCCGCGCGTTCTTGCGGAGGTCCTCCTCGGTGTCGCCCAGCCCGATGTCGAGGTTCACGCCTCATTCTCCAGGTAAATCTGGGCATTGCGGCGGAGGCCCGCAGGCTTCGCTCGAAGCAGCGGAGTTCCCGCGAAGCGGCGCCGGAGCGTCTCGTCGTCCATGGAGGACATGGCCGCGGCGCCCGGGTAGGGCGCGGGAGGCTCGAAGGCCACCTCCCGGGTTATCGGCGCCTTCCGGTTCCAGGGACAGACGTCCTGGCAGATATCGCAGCCGAACTGCCAGCCGGCCATCCCGGCGTGAACCTCGGGATCGATGTCCCCGCGGTGCTCGATCGTGAGGTAGGACACGCAGCGCCGGGCGTCGAGCACGTAGGGGGCGACGAAGGCGCCCGTCGGGCAGGCGTCGAGGCAGGCGCGGCAGGTGCCGCAGCGGTCGGCGAGCGGCTGATCGTGAGTCAGTTCGGCGGTGGTCAGCAGCACGCCGATGAAGAACCAGGAGCCCAGCCGGGGGTGGAGCAGCATGGTGTTCTTGCCGATCCAGCCGAGGCCGGCCCGCGCGGCCAGGTCCCGCTCGAGCACGGGCCCCGTATCCACGTAGCCGCGGCTGCGCGCGCCGGCGGCCTCGGCCAGATACCCGGCGAGCCGCTCGAGCCGCGGCCCGATGACGTCGTGATAATCGTGGCCCCAGGCGTAGCGGGCCACCGGACGCCAGGAAGCATCCGCCGGTTCACCTTGAAAATAGTTGAGCGCCACGCACAGAACCGAGCGTGCGCCGGGCAGCACGCGCGCGGGGTCGAGCCGCTCCTCCACCCGGCGCTCCAGGTAGCCCATGGTGCCGGCGTGGCCCGCCTCGAGCCAATCCCGGAGCGCGGGTCCGTGCTCGGGCGGCCCGGCCGGCCCGGCGGTCACGAGGTCGAAGCCCAGCTCGAGCGCCAGCGCCTTGACCGAATCGGTGAGAGCGGCCGTGAGGAGGCTCACGCGCGGCGGGCCTTCACGAGGAGATGGCTGCGCGTGAGCGTGCGCCCGCCCGATTCCAGGAACGCGATGTAGCGAAACCAGCGGCCGTCCGCCTTCCAGCGGTCCTCGAGGCCCACCGCTGCGGCCAGACCCTCCTCGACCGAGTCGAACCGGCGTATGTCTCTCTCGACCTCGAGCGCTTCGACCGCGAAGCCCCGCGACTCGAGATCGGCGCGCATCCGGGCCTCGTCGTAGGCAAACCGCGACACCTTGCCGGTCTCCTTCCACTGGTCGACGTGAAACGAGACCATCGCGAGGCAGGAGCCGCGTACCAGGGCCTGGGCCGCACGCTCGATGATGGCGTCCGAGGCGCAGAGGTGGGCGGTGACCAGGTCGGGGCGCCAGGACTCGTACGAATCGGCCTCGACATCGGCCTCGTGGAATTCGACGTTCGCGAGATGCGCGACCGCCGCGCGCCGGCGCGCCTCCTGAATGAGCGGCGCTTCGCGGTCGAGGCCCACCACCCACTTCGAGGCGGGCGCGAGCGCCAGCGAGAGGCGCCCCGCGCCGCAGCCCACGTCGAGGATCCGGCTCCGACCGAGCGGCTCCTGGGCGAGCAGATCGAGGAACCGGGCGCTCACACCGGGGGCCTGCAGCAGGCTCGGCATGTGGGAAGCGGCCAGCTACTCGGCCTTGAAGTACTTGGCCTCGGGGTGGTGGAAGACCAGCGCGGAGACCGACGCCTCCGGGTCCATCATGAACCCCTCGGTGAGGCCGAGCCCGACCTGCTCGGGCTTCAACAGGTCGAACAGGATGCGCTGGTCGGCGAGATCGGGGCAGGCCGGATAGCCGAACGACACCCGGATTCCGCGGTAGTGGGCCTTCAGCTTGTCCGAGAGGGCCAGGCCGGGCGGATCCGGGAAGCCCCACTGGGTGCGCAGCCGGGCGTGCAGCATCTCGGCGAAGGCCTCCGCGGTCTCGATGGCCAGCGCCTGCAGCGCGTGGGACCGGAGGTACTGGCCTTCCTCCTTCCAGCGCTCGGCCAGGTCGCGCACCCCCGCGCCGCAGGTGACCGCGAAGAGCGCGACGTAGTCCTTCTCGCCGTTGCCCTGCTCGCGCACGTAGTCGGACAGGCAGAGCCGCTCGCCCGCGGCCTGGCGCGGGAAGTGGAAGCGCGTGATCTCCGCACCTGCGTCGAAGAGCAGGAGATCGTCGCCCGCCGCCGCCGCCTCGTAGAACCGGTAGAGGCCGTTCGCCTGGATCAGCCCCTGCGCGATCGCTTCGCGCTCGAGCTGCTCGACCACCGCGTTGATCTCGACCGTCTTGGCATCGCCCTGCTCGAGGAGCCGCGCCACCGAGCCCTTCACCCCCAGGTGGCGGCCCAGCAGCATCTGGAGGTTCAGGTACGGGAAGACGTGGGTGAGCGGGACGTTCCGCAGCAGGTGGAGCTTGAGGTCCG
This sequence comes from Candidatus Acidiferrum sp., assembly GCA_035635775.1. Classification (GTDB taxonomy): domain Bacteria; phylum Methylomirabilota; class Methylomirabilia; order Rokubacteriales; family CSP1-6; genus CAMLFJ01. The sequence continues at coordinate 3,524 of DASQAL010000156.1, read as the reverse complement.
GCGGGGTCGCCACCGGCACCGAGCGCGAGACCGCGGATCGGCTCGGCGTGGCCGTGGTCGCGGGCGCCTCCGCCGCCGCGGCGACGGCCTCGGAGCCCGCGCGCAGGGCTTCCTGGTCGGCGCGCAGGCGCTCCACCAGCGCGTCCCGCGTGGTGGCGCCGAAGAGCCGGTTGGCGAGGTCGAGGCCGTCCATCGCGTCCTTGGCGTAGAGGGTGAGACCGCCGTACTCGCTGGCGATCCGCGTCGCGGTGAACTTTCGGGTCAGCGCCGCCCCGCCCACGAAGAGCGGGATCTCCACCCCGGCCGCCCGCAGATCCTGGGCGGTGATCACCATTTGCTGAGCCGACTTCACCAGGAGCCCGGACAGGCCGATCGCGTCGGGTTTGTGGCTGTGGTACGCGGCGATCAGGTCCTCCGGCGGCACCTTGATCCCCAGGTTGACGATCCGATAGCCGTTGTTCTTGAGGATGATCTCGACCAGGTTCTTGCCGATGTCGTGGACGTCGCCCTTCACGGTGGCGAGCACGATGGTGCCGCGGGAGGCGTTCTCGTCCTTGGCCATGAACTGCTCGAGGTAGGCGACGGAGGCCTTCATGGCTTCCGCGGACTGGAGCACCTCGGCCACGATGAGCTGGTTGTCGTTGAAGAGGCGCCCGACCTCCCCCATGCCCTTCATGAGCGGTCCGTTGATGATGTCGAGCGCGCCCATCTCCTCGAGCTTGAGGGCCAGATCGTCCAGCAGGCCCTCCTTCGAGCCCTCCACGATGTAGCGGGCCAGCCTCTCGTCGAGGGGCAGCGGGACGCCGGTGTCCTTCGGGGCCCTGGTCCGGCCGCGGAAGTGGGCGGCGAAGGCGGCCACCGGGTCCGCGCCCCGCCAGTAGATCAGGTCCTGGGAGAGCCGGCGCTCCTCTTCCGGGATGGACGCGTAGCGCTCGAGCCGCTCGCTGTTGACGATGGCGTAGTCCAGGCCGGCCTTGGTGCACTCGTAGAGGAAGACCGCGTTGAGCACCTCGCGGCCCGCGGCGGGCAGGCCGAAGGAGACGTTCGAGATGCCGAGAATGGTCTTGCAGTTGGGGAAGCGGGTCTTGATCGCCCGCACGCCCTCGATGGTCTCGACCGCGGAGCCCACGTAGTTGACGTCGCCGGTACCCACCGGGAAGACGAGCGGATCGAAGATGAGGTCGCGCTCGGGCACCCCGTATTTCCCGGTGAGTAGCTCGTGGGTCCGCTCCGCGACGGCCAGCTTGCGCTGCCGGGTGACCGCCATGCCCTGCTGCTTGTCCTCGTCGATGCAGCCCACCACCACCGCCGCGCCGTAGGTGCGGATCAGCGGGACCACGAGCTCGAAGCGCTCCTCGCCGTCTTCCAGGTTGATCGAGTTGACGAGGGCCTTGCCCTGGCACTTGCGCAGCGCCAGCTCGAGCACCCGGGCGTCGGTGGAGTCGATCATCAGCGGCGCCTTGACCTTGCGGGTCACGAAGTCCATGAAGCGGTCCATGTCGGCCGCCTCGTCGCGATCCGGGTTGGCGAGGCAGACGTCCAGCACCTGCGCTCCGCCCCGGACCTGGGCCCGCCCGACCTCGGAGGCCTCCTCGAACTTCTCCTCGACGATCAGCTCCTTGAAGCGGCGCGAGCCGATCACGTTGGTCCGCTCGCCCACGATGACCGGCCGCAGGTCCTCGCTCGGGTACACCGACTCGATGCCGCTCACCGCGGGCGCCCGGTCCGACGCGGGCACGCGCGGCACCCGCCCCGCCACCAGACCGGCCAGCGCGCGCGTGTGGTCTGGAGTCGTCCCGCAGCAGCCGCCCACCACGTTCACCCAGCCCTCGTCCACGAAGCGGCGCATCTTGTGGGCGAGGCTCTCCGCGGTTTCTTCATAATGGCCGTGCTCGTCGGGCAGGCCCGCGTTCGGGTACACCGAGACGAAGCACGTGGCCACGTTCGAGAGCGTGCGCAGGTGGTCGGTCATGAACTCGGGGCCGGTCGCGCAGTTGAGCCCGATCGAGAAGAGGTCCAGGTGCTCGAGCGAGGCGTAGAGGGCGTCAACGTCCTGTCCGGCCAGCATGGTGCCCATGGGCTCGACGGTGCCGCTGACCATGAGGGGAAGGCTGACTCCGGCCTCGGTCATGGCCTGGCGGACCCCGATCGCGGCCGCCTTGACGTTCAGCGTGTCCTGGCAGGTCTCGAGCAGCAGCGCGTCCATCCCGCCCTCGATCAGGGCGCGCGCCTGACGATAGTAGGCGTCGCGCACCTCCTCGAAGGTCACGTTCGCGGTGACGCTGATGGTCCGGGTCCCCGGCCCCATCGCGCCGATGGCGAAGCGCGGCCGGTCCGCGGTGAAGGCCCGGTCGACGGCCGCTCGGCAGATCCGGGCGGCGGCCAGCGTGATGTCGTGGCAGCGCTCCGCCAGCCCATATTCGGCTAGAACATACGGGGCGCAGCCGAAGGTATTGGTCGAGATGAGATCGGCACCTGCCTCGATGTACGCCGCGTGGATGTCGGCGATGACGTCGGGCCGCGTGAGGTTGAGCTGCTCGTTGCAGCCCTCGTACTGGGCCCCGCCGAAGTCGGCGGCGGTGAGCCCCCGCCCCTGGATCATGGTGCCCATCGCGCCGTCCAGGACCAGGATGCGGCGGCGCAGCAGGTCGCCCAGGAGCACCGAGCGCTCAGGAATCGTCATACTGCCATTCTAGCGCATGGCGTAGTTCATGGCCGCCTGGCCCGCCGCGTGCGGTCAGCCGCGCTTCTTGCGGGCCCGGACGTCCACCGCCCCCGGCCGGCGCCGAGGATCCTCGCCCCGCGGGAAGAGCTGGGTCTTCTGGACCTTCTGGGTGCCGGTGGTGGGCAGGCTCTCCACGAAGAGCACCCAGCCGGGCGCCTTGAAGTAGGCCAGGCGCTCCAGGCAGAAGTCGCAGAGGCGCTCGGCCAGCGCCCGGTCGGCGGTGGTGCCGGGCATCGGCACGACGCACGCGAGGACTTCTTCCTCGCGGAGCTCGTCGGGTACCGCCACCACCGCCACCTGGGCCACCGCTTCGTGGGCCTGGAGCGTGGCCTCGACCTCCGCGGCCGCGATGTTCTCCCCCGAGCGGCGGATGATGTTCTTCTTCCGGTCCACGAAGATCAGCATGCCGTCGGCGGTCCGGCGCACCACGTCGCCGGTGTGGAACCACTCGCCCCGCCACGCCTCGCGGGTGGCCTCGTCGTTCTTAAGATAGCCCGAGAAGAAGCCGTGGCGCGGGCCCTCGGGCCCGCCCCAGCGCACGACCAGCTCCCCTTCGGTTTCGGGCACCAGCTCCCGGTCCCGGTCGTCCACCACGCGGGCCTCGAAGCCGTCGCGGGGCCGCCCGAAGGCGCGCGTGTGGATCGCGCGCGGCTCGATCGAGTCGGAGAAGATGCGACCGGTCTCGGTCATGCCCCAGACTTCCACCAGAGGAAAACCGAACCGTCGCTCGAAGGCCTCGTGGAGCTGCGGCTCGACGCCGGCGCCGAGCCCCGCCTTCACCCGGTGCGCGGTCTCCTCC
>DASQAL010000155.1:0-2726 GCA_035635775.1 Candidatus Acidiferrum sp. | reverse complement strand
CAGAAGGCGGGCCCCGCGCCCCTCACCACCACCACGCGCACGTCGCGGCGGCCGTCCAGGTCGTCGAAGGTCGCGCGCAGGGCCTGCAGCAGCGGGGTGTTCATGGCATTGCGCTGGTCCGGGCGGTTCATCGTCACGGTCGCGATGCCCGAGTCCACTGAGAGGAGAATCTCGTCCGCCATGTGTCGCCTCCGGATTACGCGCCGGGAGCCATCGCGCGCAAAGCATTCAGCATCAAGTCACGTTTCTTCTTGGGATCTTGCTCCGTGGTCATGAGCGAGAGGAACGCGGTGTCGATGCCACGGTCCAGGTAGAGCTGGATGCGGGCCTTGAGCTCGGCCAGGCTCCCGCGCGGGACCAGATCGTCCATCACCCGGGTGGGGACGGCGGCCACCGCCCCCTTGCGGTCGCCCGCGCCCCACGCGGCCCACATGGGCCCGAGCGCCTCGGTGCGGCCGAGCCACTCCTGGAACGCGCGGTAGACCGGGACGTTCAGGTACCCGGCGATGTGCCGGCGGACCACCAGGTCCGACTCGGGGCCGGGCGGATCGAGGTTCACGAAGAGCCGGGCGGTGACCTCGATGGCCTCGGGATCGCGACCGGCCCGCCTCGCGGCCTCGCGCACCACCGCCACCGAGCGCGGCACGTCGTCGGGCGAGAGCCAGTTGAGGATCACGCCGTCGCCCACCTGGCCCGCGACCTTCAGCATGCCTTCGCGCAGGGCCGCGATGTGGATCGGCACCGGCTGCGCGGGCACCTTCGTGAGGCGGAAGCCGTCCACGCTGAACGTCTCCCCCTTGAACACCACGCGCTCGCCGGCCAGGGCCGCGCGGAGGAACTGGGCGGTTTCGCGCACGCGCGTGGCCGGCCGGCTGAACGTGCCGCCGTTCCAGGACTCGACGATGGGCTGCGAGCCCGCGCCGATGCCGAGCACGAAGCGCCCGGGCGCCACGTCGGCGAGCCCGGCGGCGGTGGAGGCGAGCGTGGCGGGGCCGCGGGTGTAAACATTGGCGATGGCGGTGCCGATCCGCATCGTGGTGGCGAGCCCGATGACGGTCAGCGGGGTGAAGGCGTCCACGCCGTCCACCTCGAAGGACCAGGCGTCCGTGTAGCCCCACCGCTCGGCCTCGCGGGCCGCCTCCGCCAGCTCGGGCAGGGCGAAGCCTTCCATCGGCACCGACAGGGACCAGCGCTTCCTCATGTTCGGGCTCTCTCCTCGGGTTGTCGCCCTGCCGGCCCGCCGGGCCGCCCCCGAGTGTACCCGGTTTTCCTCGCGGTGGTATGATCCCCCCCACATCACGGTCTCGAGGAGCCACCACCACCATGACGGTGTTCCCCGGCTTCACCCTCCCGGAGGAGCTGCGCCTGCTCGGCGATCAGATCCGCCGGTTCGTCCACGACGAGATTGTCCCGCTCGAGCAGAGCATCGATCCCGACGCGCCCGAGATCCCGCGCGAAGACTTCGTGCGCCTCTCCGCCAAGACCAAGGCGGCCGGCCTCTGGACACTGGGCGCCCCCGAGGCCTACGGCGGCGGCGGGCTCGATACGTTCAGCATGTGCGTGGCGCTCGAGGCGATGTCGCAGCACCGCATGGGCCTCTACAACCCGGGCTGCGGCGTCTTCGGCCGCTACCCGCCGCCCGCCATCTGGGCCGGCAGCAAGGCGCAGATCGAGAAGTACGCGGTGCCCGCGCTGCGCGAGGGCTACGAGACCTTTTTCGCGATCACCGAGCCCTCGGGCGGCTCCGACCCCGCCGGCGCCATCCAGACCCGGGCGGAGCGCCGCGGCGACAAGTGGGTGATCAACGGTCGGAAAGTCTTCATCTCGCGCGCGCACGACGCCCCCTGGGGCATCGTGTTCGCGCGCACGGACAAGGCGAAGGGCCGCGGGGGTATCTCCTGCTTCATCCTGGAGCACGGCACGCCCGGCTTCACCGCCAAGACCATCCGCACCATCCGGACCTCGGCGGTGCCCAACGACGTGAGCTTCGAGGACTGCGAGATTCCCGCCGAGAACCTCATCGGCCGGGAGGGCCAGGGCCTCGACCTGGCCTTCGATCTCCTGGTCAAGAACCGCTTCCCGTACTCGGCCTGCAATCTCGGTGTGGCGACGGCGGCGCACCGCATGGCCGTCGAGCACGCCAAGCAGCGCTCGACGTTCGGCGCCCCGCTGAGCCAGCGCCAGGCCATCCAGTGGATGCTGGCCGACGCGGAGGTGGAACTGCGCGCGTGCCGCTGGCTCATCTGGGAAGGCGCGTGGAAAGCCGATCGCGGCGAGGACGCGCGGGTGGAAGCCTCCATCGCCAAGCTCTACTCGAGCGAGGTGCTGGGCCGCGTGATCGACGCGGCGGTCCAGATCCACGGCGGCTACGGAGTGTCGAAGGAGTTCCCGCTGGAGCGCTGGTACCGTGAGGCCCGGGTGCGCCGCATCGGCGAGGGGCCGTCGGAAGTGCACCGGATGGTCATCGCGCGCTCACTCTTCAGATAGATCGGAGCCGGTCAATGGCGACATTCAACTTCGAGCTGTCGACGCTTCCCCCCGAAGCCGAAGCGCTGCGCGACGAGGTCCGCACCTTTCTCAAGCGCGAGATGGCCCAGTACCGGCCCGCGGAGCGGGCGCGCTCCTGGGGCGGCTTCAACCGCGACTTCTCGCGTCGCATGGGCGAGCGCGGCTGGATCGGGATGACGTGGCCCAAGAAGTACGGCGGCCACGAGCGCACCGCGCTC
>DASQAL010000154.1:0-1704 GCA_035635775.1 Candidatus Acidiferrum sp. | reverse complement strand
TTGGCCACGTCCACCGTGTGGAGCAGGTCCCAGATCACGCGGTAGGGCGAGAGCGGCTTGTCGTTGGCGGTGAGCTTGGGCATCCACTGTGCGAGCCACTCGCCCTTCATGGTGGCGATCTGCTTGGTCACCTCGGCTCGGCGGCCGCGCGGCTTGCCCTTCAGGCGGTCGCGCACCTCGGCGAGCAGCGACTCCAGCACGAGGCCCGCGTCGCCGATCACCGCGTGATCGGCCACGATGTCCTTGTTGAGGTCGGCCACGTCGATCGTCGAGTGCACGATGGTCTTGCCCTTCGGCATCGTCACCCCGTAGTTCGTGGTCGAGAAGCTGCAGCCGATGCCGAAGATCACGTCCGAGTTCTTCAGGAACTCGTGGACCGTCTTCGGGATCGAGCGACCGCCCGAGCCCAGCGACAACGGGTGGTTCTCCGGGAACGCGCTCTTGCCCTCGAGGCTGGTGGTGACCGGCGCCTCCAGCAGCTCGGCCAGCTCGCGGAGCTGCTGCCACGCGCGCGCGTAGTGCACGCCCTGGCCCGCGTAGATCACCGGCCGCTCGGCCTCCACCAGGATGCGCGCGGCCTCGGTGACCGCGTCCGGATCCGGGGCGATCCGCGTGCGCGGGGTCACCTTGTAGTTGAGCGGCTCGGGCACTTCCTCCTGGTAGACGTCGACGGGAATCTCCACCAGCACCGGCCGCGGGCGGCCGTTCTTCACCTGGGTGAAGGCGCGGCGCATCGCGTCGGGGACGGCGTCGCCCATGATGACCTGCTCGCACCACTTGGTGACGTTGCGGTAGTTGATGAACGAGTTGAAGTTGGGCGGGATATTGGTGATGCGGCGCGGGTAGCCGCCGGGCAGCACCACGATCGGCACCGAGTCGCCGTAGGCCTGGGCCACCCCGCCGAAGGCGTTCTCCGATCCCGGCCCGTGCTGCATGGTGAACACACCGATCTTCTGGCCGGAGGTGATGCGGCTCACCGCGTCCGCCATGTGCAGCCCGGTGCGCTCCTGGCGCACGATGATGGTGCGGATGTCGGCCTGGGCGGCCGCCTCGATGATCGGGTTCACCGGATAGCCGATCAGAAAGGTGGTACCTTCGCGCTTCAGGATCTCGGCAATGGCGGTGACCGCCTTCATTGGGGCCTCCTCTGGTCTGCTGCTAGGATGGGGCCGACTCTAACCCAATCCGCGGGTGAAGGGAATCCGCTGATGAAAGGATCGACGAGGCATGGCTCGGAAGAAGCATCGCGTGGGCATCGTCGGGCTCGGCTTCGGCCGCGCCCACATTCCGGCATTTCAGGCCAACGGCTGCGAGGTGGTGGCGGTCTGCCAGCGCAACCAGGAGACGGCCCGCGCGGTGGCCGAGCGCTACCGCGTGCCCGGCGTCTTCGAGCGGTGGGAGCAGATGCTCGACGAGACCAAGCCGGACATCGTGGTGATCGCGTCGCCGCCCAACCTGCATCGCGAGATCGCCCTGCGCGCGTTCGAGCAGGGCGCGCACGTGCTCTGCGAGAAGCCGCTCGCCATGACCGCGGCGGAGGGCCGCGACATGGTGGAGGCGGCCCGCCGGGCGCAGCGCGTGGCCATGACCTCGTTCAACTGGCGCTTCATCCCGGCCATGCAGCGCTTCCACGCGCTGGTGGAGGAGGGTGCCGTGGGCCGGCTCTTCCACGCGGCGGGCCGCTGGCTCGGGGCGCGCGGGGCC